>NZ_JBBCJO010000001.1:0-300000 GCF_037190085.1 Gemmatimonas aurantiaca | reverse complement strand
GGTGCGGGGCATGGTCTCGAGGCCGATGACCGATGCGCCGCGGAGACGCAGCCACTGCATGCCGGTCTGCACCATGACCTTGCCCAGGCCCGCCCCCTGGTGCCCGGGCGCCACGCAGAGAGGACCCATCCAGCCTTCGGTGCCCGACTGGTGCACCATGTTGAAGGCGATGATGCGCCCGGACGCATCGCGCCAGCACAGCGCGCCCTCCCCCGCGTCTTCGATGGCATAGCGCCAGATGGCGGTGCTCAGGGGCGGCACCCGCACACCCACCATGCCATCCTTGCGATACCGCTCCGTGAAGGCCTCGGCGAAGACCTCGTTGAGCTGGGGGATCTCGTCGATCGTCGCGACCTCCGGACCACGGATGGACTGGAGGCTGCGCGAGGGGCGGGGACTGACGCTGGTCATGGTGGGACTCCAGTCTTGCAAAATGCCGTGGTGGCCGTGAACACCGCGTGTGGGATACAAACTACAGGTTTGCGGGCTGAGCTATTCGTGTTCGGCGTAAGGTGTTGAAAAACAACTGGTTATGACAGTATGCGACCTGCGTCACAATTGGCATCCCGTTTGCTTCAGGGGTGAGTAACCCCTTTCGGAGATTCAATGCGTTTCACGCGTATCCTGTTCGCCTCGGCGGTGGTGCTGGCGCCGGCCATGACCGCTTCCGCACAGTCCTGGAGCAGTAACGTGACCCCCGCGAACAACGGTGGCCAGTTCTGGGACAACAAGTCGACCGACGGCACCTACTGCAATATCGGGTATGTCCTGAACAAGACGGCCGGTTCGTCGAGCAACAAGGCCTGCGCGAACCAGCGCCCGGGCAACTGGCTGCCGTATGCGGGTGACAAGCCCACGCACTACCTGAACAACGGCAGTGGCGGCTATCAGAAGTTCACGTTCGCCGAAGGCACTTATACGTTTGCCCTGCTGCCGGGCGCGAAGCCGGGTGGTGACATCGCGGGCGAGAACACCAGCTGGGGCTACTACACCGGCTCCGGGAGCGGTGTCTCACGGTTCGACCTGAGCACCAACGCGGAACTCAACAGCATCGGTGCCACGACGGTCACCTTCGAATCGATCTGGGGCCTCTGGGTGCAGCTGGTCGACGGCAGCTATGCCTACTCGGGCAACTCGAGCGACAAGCAGTTCGCGCTCTTTGCCTTCAACAACGACGGCAGCTTCTCCGGCAACACGCTGAACTACGCCTACGACTCCCACTACATCATGGGTCTCGAGGACACGCGGGATTTCACCGAAGCCAAAACCTGCCTGAAGTACAAGACCGATTGGCGGGGCAAGCCGACCAGCACGTGCAAGGAGTGGAGCACGCCGAAGTCCTGGAAGAGCGATTGGGACTACAACGACATCGCCTTCCAGATCACGACGCCGGGCAAGTCGATATCGACCGTGCCGGAGCCGAGCACCTACGCGCTGATGGCCGCCGGCCTGGGAGCGCTGTTCATGGCGGCGCGTCGCCGTCGCCGCAACGGCTGATCGGGCAGATCTTCGTCACACCGGCGTCACCTCCAGCGGGTGACGCCGTCCGAAAGAGCGGGTTCGCAGGGCCGGCCATTCAGGTCGGCCCTGCGTGCATTCAGTGGGCACTCAGTGTGTTCTCAGGCTGTCACGACACTGATCCGCCGCGTCTCGTCGAACTGGACCGGCACCACACGATCGAGCCCTTCCCGCACCTGCTCGATGTGCGTGATGACGATGACCTGCTCGAACCGATCGTGCAGATGACGCAACAATTCCACCACGTTGGTGCGCCGTCCCTCGTCGAGTGAACCGAACACCTCGTCGAGAATGAGCAGCGAGAATGCCTGCCCCGCACGATCGGCGATCATCTGCGAGATCGCCAGACGCAGCACGAGATTGCAGAGGTCCTCCTCGCCGCCGGAAATCACCGGTTTCCGGACGCCGTCCTCCAGCACGAGCAGCCGGTATTCCTCGTCGAACTCCAGCGACTTGTAGCGACCGTCGGTGAGTTCGGAGAGAAACCCTGACGCGATGTCGGCCAGTTCCGGTCGCAGCTGCACATTGAGATCGGTGCGGATGTCGGTGAACGCACGATCCAGTTCATCGTGCAACCGGCGATCGCGTTCGAGTCCATCCAGCAGATCCTGACGACGCGCCAGTTCGCGCCGCCCCTCCTCGGCCGTATCGAGCGCCGTCCGCGAACGTTTCGCCTCTCCATGCGCCGTGAGGGCTTCCAGCTCCGCCTGACGGGCCGCCGCATCGGCACGTTCGTAACTCTCCCGCACGGACGCAAAACCCGCGTCGCTGACGCTGACCGCACCGATGGCCCGCTCGATCTCCGCCAGACGTTCGCGCAACGTCTGCTGCGTGGCGAGACAGCGTCGGTGTTCCGCGCGCAGTTCCGGATCGCGTTCGAGTTGTGCACCGATACGTGCCATACTCGTTTCGAGTTCGTGCAACCGCGCGGCATCCCGTTTGAGCGAGGTGTGGCGGTCCGCATCATACCCCGTCGGCAGATCGGCCAGCGCCTTCGTGGCCTCGGTCAGTCGCTCGGCCAGCTCCGCGCGCTGCGCGCCGATCGAGGAGGCTTCCACCAGCGCCGCCTGGATACGCTGCAACCGCCGTTCGCCGTTCTGCCATTCCGCCTGCAGCTGCCGTCGTGTCGTTTCCTGCGTCTCGATGATCGATGGCGCCGTGGACAACTGCGCCACACGCTGTTTGTAGTAGTTGCCATCGAGCCGCACGGTCTCGAGTTGCTCGCGCACGGTTTCGAGCACCGCGAGATAACTCTCCCCGAGTGGACGCCCGCAGGTGGGACAGGGGCTTTCCGCTCCCAGTCCCTCCAGCGTGGTGCGCTGCGCCGAGAGATCGGTGTATTGGGTGCGCAGCGCCTCGAGGCGTGTCTCGGCTTCCTGGCGATCCCGGGCCCAGGCGGTGCGCTGTTCGTCGAGCGTGTGCTCCACCGCCGTGAGCTGCTCACGCAACGTCGCGACCTGCGCGGTGGCTTCCTGCTCCAGCGCCGGGGCCTGCCCCAATCGTTCCATACGCTCCGCCAGACGCGCGTCCTCGTCGGCAAGATGCCGCACCCGATCGAGCCAGGTCTGACGACGCACGTCGGCGGTGGCCAGTTGTTCCATGGCGTCGAGCGCCTGCCGCACATCGCGCAACAGCCCCGCCTCGGCACGCAGCGGTTCGAGCTGCAGCTGCGCCTGCTCCATGCTCTCGAGCTCACGCGACAGGCGTTCGACATCGCGGGCCCGTGCCAGCAGTTCACCTTCGGTGACGCGGCGCTCGGCCTGCAGTTGCTGCAGACGTTCCCGTTCGGCCTGCGCATCACGCCACTGTGGAATGAGCGTCTCCACCAAGGCCACGGCGGTGGCACGCTGCTGCTCCGTTTCCGCGGCCCGGACCGTGGCCACGGCCAGGCGTGCTTCGGCATCACTGACCGCCCGCCAGATCGCCTCGGGATCGGCCATGCCCTGCCGCAACCCATTGATCTCCGCGGTGAGGGTCCGTCGGCGCTCACGGACCGACTCCTGCGCGGTACTGAGTCGATCGTAGCCCAGCACGCGGGAGAGAAAGCGCGCGCGTTCGGCCGGCCCGAGCGCGCTCATGACATCGAGTTCCTTCTGCCCCGTGAAGTAGGTGTGGAAGAACTCGCTGCGCGTCATGCCGAGCCGTCGCTGCAAGAACTCCGAAACCCCCGTCACCGTGCTCGCGATGGGCTGTTCGGCACCATCGAGAAAACATTCGGCGGTGGAGAGCGAACGCACGACACGATAGCGATGTCCCGCCAGCTCGAACACGAGTTCCACACGGACGGGCGCACGCACGTCTTCGGCGCTCAATCGGCGGATGGAGTCTTTGGTGCCACGGGCTGCGCTGTTGCCGTAGAGCGCCCAGGCAATCGCTTCCAGCAGCGTACTCTTGCCGGAGCCGTTGGGACCGATGATGCCGGTCAATCCGCGATCGAACGTGATGCGGGTGTCGGCGTGCTGCCGGAAGTTGATCAGGTGCAGGGAATGCAGACGCACGATCAGCCGTCCACCGCGGGCAGTGCGGCCATGGCCGCCTGTTCGGCCTGTTGCAGATACTGCAGTCCCAGCGCGACCAAGGCGTCGCGGTCGACCCCCGCGGTCAGTGTACGTTCACGCAGACGTTCGGCCACGATGTCGGCGAGCGTGGCGCGCCGGATCGCGGCGCCACCGCCCACCCGGTGCAGAATGGGCGTCGGGCGATGCGTATCGAGTTGAAAATGCGTGGCACGCCGGCGGTATTCACGCAGCGCGGCGTGGTCGAGCTCCCGCACGATATGACGGGGTGCATTGTGCACGGTCAGTCGCACGATGGCGTGATCGATCCCCCCCGGCGCACTGTCCACCCGGGCGCGGATGGCGCCATCGAGATCGACGGCGCTCATGCCCGTGGCTTCGATGGGTGTGAGATCGAGCAGTGGACGCGCGGGTGACACAGGATGAAACCGATGCACGCCCGTTTCGAGATCCTGCTCGATGAATCCCTTGCCGGGGACAGCGTTCGTGTGCTCTTCCTGCTTCTCCCCCCAGGGATTGCTGCTCGTGTAGTCGAGCGAGCCGCTGTAGTACGCGTGCGGCGCCACCTGTCGATACACATGGTAGTGCCCGAGCGCGATGTAGCTCCACGCCTCCACATGCAAATCGGACACCGGAATCTCGATGGCCGCACGCTCGGGGGTGGCGAGATGGGCCGGGAGCATGCCGGCCACTTCCCCATGCATGAGCAACACGCGGTGCCGGAATCCCTCGGGTGGCACCAGCGAGGGTCGCACGATGCCCGGCACATCGGGCACCGCCAGCACGGCCAGCGATTGCTCGGGAAACGTGAACAGCTCCGTGTCCATGTCGGCGACATACACGCCGATCTCGCGGAACAGGCGGAGGATGCAACCGGTTTCCGATGTGCGCGGCGCGTCGTGATTGCCCGCGACCATGACGATCTTCGTGTCGGGCAGCGCGGTGCGCCATCCCGAGAGCATGCGGAACGCATGCAGGATGGCCGGATTGGGCGGACGCACCGTGTGGAAGATGTCCCCGCCGATGACGATCACATCGGGAGCCAGCGCCGTGATCTGATCGGCCGCGCGCTGGATCGTGGCTTCGACATCCGCCTCGCGCTGATTGACACCGGCCGCGGTGAGCCGTTGATACTGGCGGAATCCCAGATGGAGATCGGCGAGGTGCACCAGACGCATGCGGGCAAACTTAACGACGCGTCATGGGATGAGCGGGGAAGCGCGGGGAGGCGCAGGCAGCAGGGGAACGTATGCGCGACCGCCCGACGTTCAGCGGGCCCTCAGCGCACGCGCACCTGCTGCACGATGTGCATGTCGAGCAGCGTCGGCGCATTGCCCGACGTCGTGCCGGGCGCGAGTTCGCTGGAGACATCGAGTTCGGTGAGGGCGCTCATGATCCATGCCCGCTGACGATCGATGAGCATGTGCCCTCGAATGGTTCCTGACGTCACGACCCGTGTACCGGGGGGCCAGTCGGGCGACGTACCGCCGCGGCGCAGCACTCCGGAGAGCGTCACCCATGCATCCCGTCCACCGCGGGTCAGGGAATCGAGCCGGAGCTTCACCTGCACCACCCCATCGGCCCGGAAGCCGCTCACCGGCAGTGTGGGGAGGGCCATGTCGCGCATCCATTCACTGCCCACGGCCACGGGTGTCTCCGGAAGCAAGCCGGGCACCGATGCCAGGGTCGCGCCGAGCGACGCGGCGCCCGGCGGCGGATTGTGCATGCGCATCGAGCCATCGGGCATGACCCGTACGCGTACCTGCCGGGCATCGTCCTGCAGCGCCTGTCGCTGTGGCGGCCCCATGTCGGCGGTGGTGCCAAGCCACATCACGACCGAATCGCTCGTGGCCAGCACGGTGGTGCCGGCGAGATCGCTCGATTCCACGAGCGAGTGGGCAAAAAGCAGCAACCGGGTCACCCGGCCGGTGGTGCCAATCCGGGGACCATACTCGGGAGAGCGGGAGGCACCGTCGGTGCCCCGGGCCCCACTTCCGCCACGACGCCCGCGCATTTCGATGGTCTGCTCCATCTGCAGGTACAGCGTATCCCCCACCTGCGGGCGCACCATCAGTCGTACCATTTCGCGGCCATCGCCGGATCCTCCGGGTCTGGACGCGGAGGACTGCGCCGCCCCGATGGACGCGCCGCTCCCGCCATACCATGTCATCACCAGGAGCACGGCGACCACCGCCCTGCATCTCACCATCCGGGCCTCCAGACACCCATGTGTTTCCTCCCCGCATACCCCTCATGCCGACCGATGCTCCGTGGGGTGTGGACTTCCGGCGGCGAACGGCCGAAACTGCCTGTGTGACTCCCTCTTTCCGTCCTCGCATGCCGACACGCCCCCTGCGGTTCATCATTCTCGCCCTGAGCCTGGCGGGGTGTGACCGCGTCAAGACGGCGCTCAACCCGCCCCAGACCGATACGGCCTGGCAGAGCGACAGCACACTGCTCGCGGCCCAGCCGACGGCGCTGTTTCGCGTGGATCGCGCCAATGCCACGCCGCGCGTGATCCCCATCGCGACCATCGGGGAGAAGGGCTTGCGTTCACTGCGTCTGAGCGGACGCGGATGGCGCGCGTTCGATCTGGACTATCTGCAGAGCAGCGCGAGCTTCGTCCCTTACCGGTACGGAGAACCGACATCGGCGGTGCGCAGCACGCGGGGCATGTGGGAAGGTGCCGCCCTCGACACACTGCCCTGCCCTTCGCCATTGCCCGCCGCACAGGTTGCGCTCGATCCGCGCGTGGAATTGCTGACGAGTGGCACGAAGCCCATTGCCCGCCCCGCTGCCGCGGCACTGAGCGACGGCGAACTGCAGGGCGTGCTCGCCACCGTGAACACCCTCGTGGCGCCCACGGCGGGCATTCCGCTGTCTCGCATGGCGAACTACAAGCGCAACGTGTACGTCGTGGCCACGGGCGCATCACCACGTCCGACCATCATCGTGACATACGATGACCCCGAGGCGCTCCCCGATTCGGCCACGCGCATCACCGAACGGCCGCATCACTTCATGGTCGTGCTGGACAAGGGCATCTACGGCTACAAGCCGTCGTACACGTACACCGATGTCTCGTCGAGTCGCATCCAGCCGCGTCGCAAATTCCTCGGCGCGCTCGATGCCGACGGCGATGGCAAGGCCGAGTTGTTCTTCGGCGTGCAGTTGCCGCAGTTCCCGCTGGTGACGTATGCCTTCCGTTTCGAAGGCGACACCTGGCTCGAGTCCTGGAAGTACGAACGCGGTCGCTGCGGATAGGCAGCGACCAGCTTCACTCGATGCCGATGTCCCAGGCCTGTTCGAGGTCGTTGCGGCTGTACGTGCGAAACGCGGTCAGCGTCTGCGTCCGCACGATGCCGGGCACATTGGCGAACTCCAGGGTGACCACGGTGGCCACCCGTTCGAGATCGGGCACGCGCACGATGGCCACCAGGTCCCAGGCACCGGACACGGAATAGACCTCGGCAACGCCGTCGATCCCCGCGAGGGCGGTGGCACAGGCGGGGATGGCCTTCGGGTCGGCTTGCACCAGCACGATCGTCGTGATCATCGGGCCGTTGGAGATAGAGGAGGAAGAAGAATTACTGCGTGAGACACCGTGCAATGCGCGTCACGCCATCCACGGCCACGGATTGAGTCGTGGCGTAGCTGGCGCGAATCCAGCCGGGTGTCAGGAAGGCACTGCCCGGCACCACCGCCACGCCATGTTCTTCGAGAACCGCCGCGGCAAACGTCGCACCCGGATCGTCGGCGCCGCGGAAGCCCTCGACGTTCACGTACACGTAGAACGCGCCGGCCGGATGCACGTAACGCACCGAGGGGAACGCGCGCAGCGCCGAGACCACGGCATCACGGCGTTCACGGAAAGCCTGCACCATGGTGTTCACGGCGGCATCGGCTTCGTCGCGACGCGCCAGCGCCGCCAGCGTCGCATACTGTGAAATCGACGAGGGATTGGACGTGGTGTGCGACTGGAATGCCGTCATGGCTTTGCTCACCGCGACGGGAGCAATGGACCAGCCGATGCGCCAGCCGGTCATCGCGTAGGCCTTCGCCACCCCGTTGATGACGATGAGATTCTCGCGCGTGGGCGCCACTTCGAGCGCCGACTGCGCGCCCCCTTCGTACGCGATGCGCAGGTAGATCTCGTCGGCGATGACCCACCATCCCCGCTCGGCGGCCAGCGTCAGAATGGCCGTGAGTTCGGCGCGCGAATACACCGCCCCGGTGGGATTGCTCGGGGAGTTGAGCATCAGCCCCCGGGTGCGCGGCGTGGCCGCCGCCGCGAGCTGGTCGGCCGTCACCTTGAGCGAGTTGGCGGGATCGCCGAACACCGGCACCGATACGGCGCGCGCGAGTTCGATCATCTCGTAGTAGCTGGTCCAGGAGGGCGTCGGCACGAGCACTTCATCGCCGGGGCCGAAACAGCACACGCAGGCGTTGTAGAGCGACTGCTTGGATCCGTTCGAGACCACCACTTCGGCGGGTGTGACGGGTGTGCCCTGCACCTGGATGCGATTGGCGTCGGCCGCGATCGCTTCGCGGAGCGGCAGCACCCCTTCGGTAGCCGTGTAATGTGTGTGGCCCGCATTCATGGCCTCGACCGCTGCTTCGCGAATGAAAACCGGGGTGTCGAAGTCGGGCTCACCGGCCCCGAGGTCGATGATGGATTTTCCAGCAGCCTTGAGCGCACGAGCCTTCGCGGCGACCGCCAGGGTGGCGGATTCCTTGAGGCGGACGATGTTCTGCGAGGGCTGGAAAACCAGTGACATGAGCAAACCAGGAGTGGAGTGGAGTGGGTTTCGCGGGCGGATCCGTGTAACTTTCACAGGTGTGCGCCATGGGGCGCAACCAGATGCCGGCCGTTGGGCGGCCGGGCTGACCGACAACTGAAGGAGCGGGACGTGAGCGAGCAGGAACGGGAAGAGACGTCGCCAGGGGCGACGCGGAGCCAGCACGTGGTGCTGCAGGGCCCAGCGGATTTGCGGATGATGGCCGCCGCGATGCGGCCGGGAATCGAACGGAGCCGGGAGGCGGGCGATGCCGCTGCTCCCACCTGCCTCGTGATCACACCCACTCTCGAACAGGCCTTGGCCGCCTCGGCGCAGGCCCGCCGGCTGCTCGGTGCCGATGCCGGTCGTGTCGTGCCGGTCACCGGTGTATTGCGGGCCCGGCGTGTACTGGCCACCGGGCCGGTGGCCGTCGTCACCGGTACAGCCACGGACCTCCTCGGTCTGCGTCGCGATGCGGCGCTCGATCTGCAGCACCTGCAGGTCGTGGTGATCATCGGACTCGACGAAGTGCTCGCCGCCAATGGGGCCGAGACCCTGCAGGCGCTGCTGGGTGACGCGCCCGGTGATGTGATGCGTGTGGCGACATTGGAGACCGAAACCGAAGAGACGACCGCCTTCATCGAAGCGCAGTTGCGGCGGGCACGCCGTCTGTCACCGGTGATCGTCGGCGACACGCCACTGGCGATCACGCCACGTTTCCTCCTCACCTCGGCCGGTGGTCGCGCGGATGCCCTGCGCGCCCTGCTCGACGAGCAGGATCCGCCGTCACTGGCGATCGTGGCCAGCACCGATGCCGGCGCCGCCGATGCGGTGGTGGCCCTCGAGCGCCTCGGCCTGTCGGTGGACGGCACCAGTGTGCAGGTGACACGTCAACCCAGCGCACAGCACGTGGCGTTGACGGTGCTCTGGGAAGCGCCCGCGTCGTACGACGCGCTGGTGGAAGCGGTGGCCATGCGTCCGGTGGACGCGGTGGCCCTGCTGTTGCCCGAGGAATTGCCGACGTTCCGTCTGTTCACGGAGGGGCTGGCCGAAGCCTGGACGCCAGCGGTGCGCAAGGCGAGTGCGGAAGAGCGTGTGCAGCAGTTGCGCACCGCGCTGCGTTCGACGCTGGCCAATGGTGGTGCGACGGCAAGTGAGCTGGCGCTGCTCGCACCGCTGCTGGAGACGAACGACGCCCTCGAAATCGCGGCCGCCGCGGTGCGCCTCTACGAAGGCGCCCGTCGCGATGGCATCGCATTGCGCGCCCGTCATGCGGCCGCCGGCGCCAAGCCTTCGCGTGAGGCATCACGTGACGCCTCGCGCGGTGAAGAAGGGCCATCGGCGGGCCGTCAGCGGGTCTTCCTCGCGGTGGGCAAGCGTGATGGCGTGCGTGTGGGCGACATCGTGGGTGCCATTGCCAACGAAGTGGAGATTCCGGGCGATCGTATCGGTCAGGTGGAGCTGTTCGAGTCGCACGCCATCGTGGAACTGAGCGCGGAGGACGCAGCCAAGGCCGTGGGCGCGCTGGCGAGCAGCACGTTGCGCGGCCGCCGTCTCAGTGCCCGCATCGACGTGCGTGGCGGCGAACGGGGAGGCGAACGCGGTGAGCGCGGCCGCGGTTTCGATCGTGGTGACCGCGGTGATCGTGGTGACCGCGGCGAGCGGAGTTTTGGTCGCAGCTTCGATCGGGGCGACCGGGATGGTGGCCGTGAGGGTGGTCGCGGACGGAGTTTCGGCGGACCGCGCGGTGATCGTGGTGATCGTGGCGATCGTGGTGATCGTGGCGATCGCGGTGACCGTCCAGGTGGACGCTCCGGCGGTTTTGGTGGCCCACGCGGCCCCCGTGGCAGCTTCGAGGGTCGTGGTGAGCGCAGCGAGCGTGGTGGTCGTGATGATCGGGGCGATCGCGGCGGCATGCGCGGCGGCGGTCGTCCTCCGCGGGCCGATGACGAACGTCGCGCCTTCGGCGATCGTCCCGTGCGCGAGCGCGTGGAGGGGCGTGCGGAATGGGCCGAACGTTCGGAGCGCATGAAGCATGCGCGCCGCCCGGCCCGTCCGTCGTTCGATCGCGGTGGAGACTTCGACGCCGAGGATTGACGGATGAGTGGGGGGTTCCAGGTCGCCGGCGGTTGGATGGAAGTGATCGCCGGCGTGATGTTCAGCGGCAAGACGGAGGAACTGCTCCGCCGTGTGCGCCGCGCGACCATTGCGCGCAAACGTGTGCAGGTGTTCAAGTCGCACCTGGATGATCGGTATGCCGGTCTGTGGGCCGTATCCAGCCACGACCGGCGGACCTTCGAGGCGACCCCCGTGGACTCATCCGCGCAGATCCTGCTGCGCCTCGACCCGATGGCGCAGGTCATTGCCATCGACGAGGCGCAGTTCCTCGACGCCGGTGTCGTGCAGGTGGCGTCGAGTCTGGCCGACCGGGGACGTCGCGTCATCCTCGCCGGCACCGACACCGATTTTCGCGGGGAACCGTTCGGCGCCATGCCCCAGCTCATGGCCGTGGCGGAAATGGTCGACAAACTGCACGCGATCTGCGTGTTGTGCGGATCGCCGGCCAGTCGCAATCAGCGATTGATCGACGGCAAGCCGGCGCCCTACGAATCGCCCACCATCATGGTCGGTGCGGCCGATTCCTACGAAGCCCGTTGCCGCGCCTGCCACATCGTGCCGCGACGCGACGAAGGGCAGCAGCAACTGCTCTAGACGGCCAGACGGCCCGCGATATGCTCAGCGAGCCACGCGGGCCCGGGCCACCGTCAACGCCTGCGCCAATTCAGGCATCGTGAAAGGTTTGGCGACGAACGGCACCTGGCGGGCGTCGAGCGTGGCTCTGGCGCCCACCTGCACCGCGAAGCCGCTGATCGCCACGACAGGCAAGGCGGGATACCGCTCGGCGAGTCGGGCAATGAGTTCGAGACCACCCATGTCGGGCATGGTCAGATCGGTGATCACCGTCGAGATCTCGGCCGAGCGTTTCTCGAGAAAGGCCAGCGCATCCACACCCGACGTCGCGGTGAATGCCTTCTCGCCGATCTTCTCGATCATGCGACGTCCGAGTTCGCGCAACATCGGATCGTCGTCCACCACGAGCACGGCGCCGGACGCGCGATCGCGCCCGACAGACGTGGCCGCGGGACGCGCCGGTGGCGTGACGGTCGCCATCGGAAAATACAGTTGCAGCGTGGTGCCAAGTCCGGGTTGGGATTCGCACTCCATGAAGCCGCGGCTCTGGTGCACCATGCCATGCACCGACGCGAGTCCCATCCCACGATTGTTGCCGAACGGCTGGGTGGAGAAGAACGGTTCGAACAATCGCGCGCGTGTCTCCTCCTCCATGCCGACGCCGGTGTCGTGTACGGACAGCACCGCAAAAGCACGCGGCAGCGCTTCGGAGGGGGGTTCGTGCGGATGTGTCCGCACCACCTGGCCGGTGCGCAACGTGAGCGACCCGCCCTGCGGCATCGCCTCGCGTGCGTTGTGCACGAGTGTCTGAATCGCGTCCAGCAACCGGGAACGATCGAGCGTCGCCGCAACCGGGACGATGGACAGATCACAATGCAGTTGAATGGACGCCGGCAACTCCTCCCGGATGGCAGCCAGTTGTTCCTCGAGCAGGTGATTGAGCTCCACTGCTTCCTTGCGCAACATCTGACGGCGTCCGACGGCCAGCAGGCGCTTCGTCAGTTCCTCGGCGCGTTCGGCAGCGCGTTCGATGGCGGCCACGTCTTCCAGCAGCGGTGAGGTGGACTCGAGCGAATCCCGCAGGAAGCTCGTCGCTCCCGTGATGACGGTGAGCAGATTGTTGAAATCGTGAGCGATGCCTCCCGCCAATTGTGCCACCGCCTCCAGCTTCTGCGCCTCCCGCAACCGTTCGTTGGAGACGCGCATCTCGGTGACATCGGTGAACACCACGACGGCCCCGTAGGGCTGCGGTTCTCCCGGGCGCGTCAGCGGATCGGCGGTGACACTCAGCCACGCGGTCTCGCCGTCCTTGCGCTGGACGGCCATCAACTGCTGCGGCTGACTCTCTCCCGAACGCAGCGCCAGCAATCCGATCAGCGCATCGTTGGGCCAGGGCGATCCGTCTTCCCGCACCGCATGCCAATCCACACGTGACGAGTCCACGCCGATCAGTCGATCGGCATCGATGCCCAGGATGCGTTCGGCGCTGGGATTGCACACCCGGATGATGCCCGCGTCGTCGTACAGCAGCACGCCTTCGCGCATGCCGCCGATCACGGCCCGGAACCGGGCTTCCGATTCCCGCAATCGACGTTCGGCCTGCGTGCGCTCGGTGATGTCCTGCACGATGATGTGCACGATGCGGCGACCGTCCACTTCGGCAACGCCGAGGAAGGTCTCCACGCGCCGGCGCGCTCCCGTGGACAGCCGATGATCCCGCGCAACCCGTTTGCCGGTGCCGGTCGCCATGCCGGTGGTCGCCGTGCGCCATTGATCGATGGACGACGGATCGAGATCGATGACGTACATCTCGCGCATCGTCTCGCGTGGCCAGCCGTAGAACGCTTCGGCAGCGGCATTCACGTCGAGGATGCGTGAGGTCTCGGCGTCGGCGAGGAGTTGGATGGCGCCGTTGTGCTCGAACAACTGACGGTGACGGGCTTCGCTGGCGGCCAGGGCGGTCTGTTCGAGATGACGATCGGTGACGTCACGGGAACTGATCGCCACGGCATCCCCGTCGATGGGCACGACGAGGCGCCGCAACCACCGGACCTGCTGATCGCCGATCGGGGCTTCGTGTGTGGTCTCGAATGGTTTGCGGGTGAGCAGCACGCGGCAACACTCCTCCCACAATCCCCACGCCCGACTCAGCGGGAACACGGTCAGCAGTGGCTTGCCGATCATGGCGTCACGCGTCATGCCGGCACGCTCCCCGGCGCGGGTATTCACGTCGAGAACGATGAAATCCTCGATGCGTCCGTCGGGGCCGCGCACCGCGCGGGCGATGCACACGGCATCGAACCCGGCATTCAGCACGCCGCGGAGACGGGCTTCGGATTCGGCCAGTGCGGCGGCGTAGGCCTGTTCGGACACCACGCGCCGCGGCTGTCGCCAGACGGTGATGTCGTGCGCCCGCCAGAGCCAGAGGCGGGTACCGCCAGCCGTCCGGGGAGCCTGGGTGAGCACCGATGTCCACCAGGTGGGCCCGTCCTCCCCCGGGGCTTCGAACTCGAACGGCGAAGCCTGCTGTCCGGTGAGACTTGCTTCCAGCCAGGCCACGAGCTCCGGTCGATGTGGCCGCACGGCATCGAGCGGACACGGAAAGGGAGACGACAGCGCGGTGCCGAACAGACGCCTGGCTCCCGCATTGGCGCCCACGATCCGGCCCGCATCGTCCAGCACGAGCAGGATGCCGCCGAGCAGGTCGGCGGCACCGATCAGGTCTGCGACCTGCGACGAGGAGGAGGGGGAAGCGGACACGGGGGAGGGCGGCGTTGGGGGCAGATCCGGAAATGTGCCGAAGGAGGCTCGCGATGTCATGGGGGTTCGCGGATCGGAACGGAGCTGTCGGTTCGCCTGGCGAGCCGGGGCTGTGACGCATCCCGCGGGTGCCGCGTCCTGAAGGTGATGCTTTCCAGAATCCTCTTCACTCCCTTTGAACGGATCGTCGCATGGGCGTAATCGCGACGCTGCTCGCACACGAACCCCGGCTCGCACGGCTGCGCTCCGCGGCGCGTGACCGGTATCGGTTCATTCCGTGCGAAGATTGGACCTCCCTGACCCGCGCCTGCGAGCGTGGGCCGATCAATGTCGTGGTCTTCGACCTGTACGTCGACGGTCGTGCGGACTTCGAACGGGTGCGTCAACTGCGCGTTCGTGTCCCCCGCGCGGCGCTGGTGGCGTATGTCGATGTCACGCGTGAGCGCGCGCGCGACATGTTCGACGCCGGTCGCTGCGGCATCGACGTGCTCATCGTGGCCGAGGAGACCGACACGCCACAACTGCTGGCGGCGCTGCTCGACCAGGCCGAGGCACGCAGTGTGTCGAGTCTGCTCAAACCGCATCTGGCGGGGCTGCGCAGTGTGGTGCGTGACGCGGTGATGTTGTCGGTGACGCGCGCGCACGAGCGTCTGACGCCCGACAGCCTGGCGCGTCTGATCGCGGTGTCGCGTCGCCTGTTGTCGAAGCGGCTGGAGGGCGCCCAGTTGCCGCCGCCGCATCAATTGCTCACCTGGGGACGCCTGATCGTGGCCGCGAGCATGCTGGAAGACGGCTCACGCAGCGCGGACGGCGTGGCCAGCGCGCTCGACTTTCCGTCGGGCAGTGCGTTCCGCAATACGTGTCAGCGGTATCTGGGGTGCACCCCGCACCAGATCCGTCTGCGTGGCGGCGCGCAGTGGGTCATCCAGGAGCTGCTCGTCAACCGCGAGAAGCGCCGACAGATCGCCGATCACGACGACGAACTGCAGGACTCGGCCGCGGCCTGAGTCGGCGTCGAAAGCTGAGTGTAAAGCGAGCCCGGGAATGTGTTCCCGGGCTCGTGTTGTTTGCATGAGGGAATCCGCTACGGACGTCGAACCAGTGGAATGGTCAGCCGGTTTCCTACCAACGACCCACACTCGCCCGTTTGACGGACAGGCATGTTGTCCCGCACAAATGGTTCGAATCCCTCTGCTTCCACACGGAGCTGAAATACACCTTCCCGTGCGACTCCGTAAAAAAAGGGAGGCTCCACACCGGGGAATAGCTGGAGTGTATCGACCCGTGCGCCCTCAGTAGCCGTTGCGAAAACCCCACTGGAAATCGGCCGTCGAGAGGACGCATCGATCAGATAGAGCTCGAAACCCAACCCATCCACCCCGACACAGTCGGTCTGACATCCCTGCGCCAGCACGGAGAGCAAGACGAGGAAGCCCATACGCCAGAATCGTTTCTTCATCTGTCGCGCCTCCGAGGCAGGGAAAAAGTCCATCCAGCACTCACAGTCACAGATCTCTGCAGAAAGCGACATCGTACCACGGAACGGTCAGCTCCCATATGCAAGACCCCATTTCCATCGCAGATTAGCGGCAGATGCTGGTCCGTCGCCACTCCACACCGCATGCTTCACCATGCTCCACCTCGCACTCACCGGCAACATCGCCTCGGGCAAATCCACGGTGGCCACCATGCTGGCAACGCATGGCGCGACGATCATCGATGCGGACAGACTCGCGCGCGATGCGGTCGCGGTGGGCACACCGGGGCTCGAAGCCATCGTCGAACGTTTCGGTGCACGCATGCTGCAGGCCGACGGTTCGCTCGACCGGGCAGCCATGCGCACCCTGGTCTTTCACGATCCGGTGGCCCGCGATGCGCTGAATGCTATCGTGCACCCTGCCGTGGGACGTCTGCGCGCCGAGGCCGTGAAGGCTGCCGAGTCGCGCGGGGACCGGCTGGTCATTTCGGACATCCCCCTGCTCTTCGAAGTGGGTCTCGAGCATGCCTTCGACGGTGTGATCCTGGTGGATTCCCCCGAACCCCTGCGGCTCCAGCGCATGGTGCGCGACCGGGGACTGTCCCCCGCCGAGGCGCAGGCCATGATCGATGCCCAATGGCCGGCCGAGCGCAAACGTGCCGGAGCGGACTGGATCATCGACAACGATGGCTCCCTGGCGGAACTCCAGGAGCGTGTCGACGCGCTCTGGGAGCAATTGCGGACCCTGCCCCCGCGCGGCCCGCTTCCGCAACGGGCGTCCGAAGCGGATACTACTACCGGTTGAAGCTTTTCCCTTTCCCGTGGAGTCACCGTGTCGAATATCCCCGCCGACCTGCGCTATACGAAGGATCACGAGTACGTCCGTTCCACCGATGACAGCGGGATCGTTGCCATCGGCATCACCGACTTTGCGCAGGGTGAGCTGGGCGACATCGTGTACGTCGAACTGCCGAAGGTGGGCGCCACCTATGGCGCGCATGACGTATTCGGCACCGTGGAAGCCGTGAAGGCGGTGTCCGAACTGTTCATGCCGGTGGCCGGCGAAGTGGTGGAAGTGAACGGCCGTCTCGACGGTGAACCCGCGCTGATCAACACCGACCCGTACGGCGACGGCTGGATGATCAAGGTGCGTCTGGCTCCCGATGGGGACGCTGGTCTGTTGTCGGCCGACGAATACCAGGCGCAGATCGGCGGCTGAGTTCCCGCAGCACACCGCGGCGCCACACACGCCGCGAGAGTACACCGCAAAAAACACACGGCCCCCGATCACATCGCGTGACCGGGGGCCGTATCGTCTCCCGACACCACCTACGCCGAATACTCCTCGACCGGCGGGCAGGCGCAGATGAGGTTGCGATCGCCGTACGCGCTCTCCACCCGGCGCACGGCCGGCCAGAACTTGCGGTCGCGCGTCCACGACGTGGGATACGCCGCCTGCTGACGCGAGTACGGATGCGTCCAGGTGTCACTGGTGCAGTGCGCGGCCGTATGCGGGGCGTTCTTCAGCACGTTGTCCTCACGATCGGCATCACCACGCTCCACCGCCGCGATCTCGCCGCGGATACCGATCATCGCTTCGATGAAGCGATCGAGCTCGGCCTTCGACTCGCTCTCGGTGGGCTCCACCATGAGCGTGCCCGCCACCGGGAAGGACAGCGTCGGGGCATGGAACCCATAGTCCATCAGACGCTTCGCCAGATCCTCGGCTTCGATGCCGGCCGCCTTCACGCCGCGCGTGTCGAGAATGCACTCATGCGCCACCAGACCGTTCTGCCCCCGATAGAGCACGGGGTAGTGCGCCTCGAGCTGCTTCGCGATGTAGTTGGCGTTGAGGATCGCGATCTTCGTGGCCAGCGCGAGTCCTTCGCCGCCCATCAGCTTGATGTACACGTACGAGATGGGCAGGATGCTCGCGCTGCCCCACGGCCCCGCCGACACCGGCCCGATGGCCTGATCCCCGCTCACCGGCACCACCGGATGTGTGGGCAGGAAGGGCACCAGCTGCGGTGCGACACCGATGGGGCCCATGCCCGGGCCACCGCCGCCGTGCGGGATGCAGAACGTCTTGTGCAGGTTGAGGTGACACACGTCGGCACCGAGATCGCCCGGGCGCGCGATGCCCACCATGGCGTTCATGTTGGCGCCATCCATGTACACCTGGCCACCATGCTTGTGGATGATGGCCGTGATGTCCTTGATGCTGGCTTCGAACACGCCATGCGTGCTGGGATAGGTCACCATCAACGCGCCGAGGTTGGCCGCGTGCTGCTCGGCCTTGGCCTCGAGATCCGCCACATCGATGTTGCCGTCGGTATCGGTCTTCACCACCACGACCGAGAAACCGGCCATGACCGCGCTGGCGGGGTTGGTGCCGTGCGCCGACTGCGGAATGAGACACACCGTGCGATGCGTGTCGCCGCGGGCGTGATGATAGGCGCGGATGACCAGCAATCCCGCGTACTCACCCTGTGAACCGGCGTTGGGCTGCAGCGACACACCCGCAAAGCCCGTCGCCTCGGCCAGGTCGTGCTCGAGTTCGCGGAACATCTGCGCATAGCCCTCGGCCTGCGTACGCGGCGCGAAGGGATGAAGCTGTCCGAACTCGGGCCACGTCACAGGAATCATCTCCGCGGTGGCATTGAGCTTCATCGTGCACGAGCCCAGCGGGATCATGCCGTGCACCAGCGAGAAGTCCTTCGCCTGCAGCGAGTAGAGATAGCGGAGCATCTCCGTCTCGCTGTGATACCGATGGAACGTGGGATGCGTGAGGAAGGGCGAGACACGGCGGAAGCGCTCGTCGTACCGCACATCGATACCGGCGGCGATGTCATCGTAGCCGAAGTCGGGAGCCGTATTGCCGTTGAACACCGCCCAGAGATCGGCGATGTCGGCTGCGGTGGTGGTCTCGTCGAGCGAGATGGTGAGCGTGCCCGGTTCGAGGACGCGCAGATTCATCTGCCGCGCTTCGGCGGCGGCGAGAATGTCCTGCTGCCCATGCGTGCCCACCTCGACGCGCACCGTGTCGAAGTAGTTCTCGTGCATGATCGCGAACCCGAGCTTCTCGAGACCCGCGGCCAGCGTGACGGCGTGACCGTGCACCCGTTCGGCGATGGCGGTGAGCCCCTCGGGGCCGTGATACACCGCGTACATGCCGGCCATGACGGCCAGCAGCACCTGCGCCGTGCAGACGTTGCTGGTGGCCTTCTCGCGGCGGATGTGCTGCTCACGCGTCTGCAGCGCCATGCGCAGCGCGGGTGTGCCTTCCACGTCGCGCGAGAGACCGATGATGCGCCCGGGCAGCAACCGCTTGAATTCATCGCGCGTGGCGAAGAACGCGGCGTGCGGGCCACCGTACCCCATGGGCACGCCAAACCGCTGCGAGCTGCCGACGACGATATCGGCGCCCCATTCACCCGGCGGTGTGAGCAGACAGAGCGCGAGCAGATCGCTGGCCACGATGGTCATCGCCCCCGCGGCATGCGCCTGTTCGCAGAGCCCACGATAGTCCACCACGGCGCCGTCGGTGCCCGGATACTGCAGCAGCACGCCGAACACGGTGTCGTCACACACCATCTGCGTCGCGTCGACCACTTTGACCTCGATACCCCGGGCCTGCGCGCGGGCTTCCACCACGGCGATCGTCTGCGGATGACAATCGGTCGCCACCAGGAACAGATTGCGACTGGCATTCCCGCGGGCTCCGAAGGCCAGCGCCATCGCTTCGGCTGCCGCAGTGCCTTCGTCCAGCAACGACGCATTCGCGATCTCGAGGCCGGTGAGATCGACGATCATCGTCTGGTAGTTCAGCAACGCTTCGAGTCGCCCCTGCGCGATCTCCGCCTGATAAGGCGTGTACGCCGTGTACCAGGCCGGATTCTCCATCACGTTGCGGAGGATGACATTGGGCGTGTGCGTGCCGTAATAGCCCATGCCGATGTACGACCGGTAGATACGATTGCGGGCGGCCATGGCCCGCAGGGAGGCGAGCACCTCGGCCTCGGTCTGGCCGGCTCCGGTCTGGAGCGTGCCCCGGAAGCGGATCGCCTCTGGCACGACGGCGTCGATGAAGGCATCGAGAGACGGGTAGCCGAGTGCGACGAGCATCGCCTTCTGCTCGGCGGCGTTGGGACCCAGATGACGCGGAATGAACGAATCGCCCGTCGTAGACGCGGACGAGATGGTACGCAGGGCCATGACCATCCTCAGGAGCGAACGGGGCCTCGCGGCCACGCCCGATGGAAGCAGCGGGAAGCAGCGTTGTCGGCTGGGCCGCGGCGACCGACTTTACCGCAGCCTCTCTAATTTAACCGGAATGTCCCTCCGCCGAACGGTCCTCCCGCGTGCCTGGTCGGTCTGGCCCCACGCCGCCGCCGATGGTCCACACAACATGGCCACCGATGCCGCGCTCATGGCCATGGTGACGCCAGGCGTGGGTGTATGGCGCTGGTATGGTTGGTCGGCCCCCACGATCTCTTTCGGGCGCAACGAACGTGTGCAGGGACGTTTCGATGAGGCCCGTCTCGCCGACCTGGGGCTGACCGCCGTACGCCGCCCAACCGGCGGGCGGGCGTTGCTGCATGCCCGGGAAGTGACCTACAGCGTCACATGCGCATTGGACGAGGACCTGGGCTGGCGGGACGCGTATGACGCCATCAACGCCATTCTCTGTGGTGCCCTGCAGGACCTTGGCGTACCGGTGACGCGGGCCGGCGCACAGCCACCCGTGGCCCCCGACGGGCCGGTCTGCTTCGACATGCCGGCGGAAGGCGAGCTGGTGGTGGCGGGCCGCAAACTCGTCGGCAGTGCCGTCTGGCGGCAGGGGACACACTATCTGCAGCACGGCAGCGTTCTGCTGCAGGACGATCAGGCGCTGTTGAGCCGGGCGGCCGTGCAGCCCTTGCCACCAGCACCACCCGCGGCCGCCCTGTGCACACTCCTGCCCCATCATGATGAAACGCAACTGCAGGAGGCCCTGGACGCGGCGGTCCGGCGGCGATTGCGATCGATGCCTGCCGGAGGGCGCTCCGAGCCGGATGCCGATGCGGTCGTGACGGACTTCATGCCTCCGGCGTCGCTGCTCGAAGAGATCGAAACGCGACGTGTCGCGTTCCTCGATCGTGATCGACTCTGGCGCCGCTGACGTACACTTCGCATCGTAGATATCTCGGTTATCTCCATCGTCGTGTCGTACGTGGTCCTTTGCCCCCGCCTCCGCCCGCACGCCATGCTCCCGGTCCGTTTTTCGCGCCGTCCGCTGTTCCTGCTCGCCTCGCTCGCCATGCTCGTCGGCTGTGGTGACGCCGATCGTGGTGGCGTGGCGGCCGGCGAAACAGGGGGCACGCTCATCATCGCGATGCCGGCGGAACCGACGACGCTGCTGCCGCCGGTGTCTGACGCGAATCAGGATGCCGCGGTCATCAATGCCATCTTCGATCGACTCGCCGAGATCGGGCCGACACTCGAGACCTTCGGAGATCGCGGCTTCCGTCCGCGTCTCGCGTCCTCATGGGCCTGGGCCAACGATTCCCTGTCGATCGCCTTCACGATCGACTCGCTGGCGCGCTGGCACGACGGACAGCCGGTGGAGGCCGCGGACGTGCGCTACACGTTCCGCGTGTACACCTCCGACTCGCTCGCGGTGAACAACCGCGCGATGCTGGGCAATATCGATTCGGTGTCCGTGCGCGATGCCCGCACGGCGGTGTTCTGGTTCAAGCGCCGCACGCCGCAGCAGTTCCAGGAAGCGACGTACTTCATGTACATCCTCCCGTCGCATCTGCTCGCGTCCATTCCCATGAAGGATCTCCCGGCTTCGCCCTTCGCGCGCAAGCCGGTGGGCAGCGGACGTTTCCGTTTCGCCAACTGGGAAGCCGGCCAGCGGGTGGAGATCGTGGCCGACACGGCCAATCCCCGTGGACGCGCGATGCTCGACCGGGTGATCTGGAGCATCGCGGCCGATTTTGGTGCCGCGACGGTGAAGCTGTTCGCGGGGGAAGCCGATTTCTTCGAATACATCCGACCGGGCGATCTCGGGCAGATCGCGCGCACGCCCTCGCTGCGACTCGTGGACAATCGCGCGCTGCAATACCTCTTCCTGGGTTTCAACTTCCGCGATCCCCGCAATCCCTCCCAGCCGCACCCGCTCTTCGCCGACGCCGCGGTGCGTCGGGCGCTGCACATGGCGGTGGACCGGGCGGGCATCGTGCGCAACGTCTTCGATTCCCTGGGCGCCGTGGCGCTCGGTCCGGCGCCGCGCGCACTCATTCCCGACACCACCGCGTTCACACAATTGCCTCACGATCCCGCGCATGCACGCGCGCTGCTCGATTCCGCGGGATGGCGTGACAGCGACGGCGACGGCATCCGCGAACGTGAAGGACGCCGCTTGTCGTTCGAGATGCTGGTGCCGAGTTCCAGCGCGGGCCGTCGCAGTCTGACGGTGCTGCTGCAGGAGCAGTTCCGCGCCGTGGGTGCGGAGGCCAAACCGCTCGTGCTCGAGGTGAACACCTTCTCCACCCGATCGGATACCGGGCAGTTCGATACCTACATGGGCGGCTGGTCGGTGGTGCCCGGGCTGGGAGGCACCAGGCAGACGTGGACGAGCAAGGGATCGGGGAACGTGGGGCGTTATCGCAATCCGGCTTTCGATGCGCTCGTGGACAGTGCCCTGACCAGCTTCGCCCCGGCGGCCAGTCACCGATACTGGGCCCGCGCTTTCCAGCAGATCGTGGACGATGCGCCGGCCATCTGGCTGGTGGATCAGCGGGCGCCGGTGGCGCTGCACAAACGATTCATCGTGCCGCCGCTGCGTCCCGATGGATGGTACGCGGATCTGGCCGACTGGCGGGTGGATCCGGCACAGCGCATCGATCGCGATCGAATCGGACTCGCGGCCGCGTCCCGCTGATCGTGTCGTCACGCCTGCTCGCACGCACCTGGCAGTGCGCGCTGGTGATTCTCTCGGCGGCCACGCTGGCATTTCTGTGCCTGCATCTCGCACCGGGCGATCCTGCCTCGGCACTCGGCGAGAGTGTCCCGCCCGAAGTCAAAGCCCGCATGCGGGCGCTGTACGGATTCGACGAACCGCTCGGCACGCAGTATCTGCGATGGCTGGGCGCTCTGCTGCGCGGCGACCTGGGGTGGTCCATTCAGCAGCAGCGGCCCGTGTCCGCCGTGCTGCGCGATGCGTTGCCCAATACGCTCATGCTGATCGTGCCGGCTTTCGTGCTGAGTGTGCTCGGTGGATTGTGGATCGGAGCCTGGCAGGGCGCGCGGGCGGGTTCACGACGCGATCGCGTCACGTCGACGCTGCTGCTGGTGATCTACTCGATTCCCGAGTTCTGGCTCGCGATGGCATTGCTGCTGGTCTTCGCGCGCACCTGGCACCTGCTGCCGGCCACGGGCGTCACGAGCGAGCTGTACGCATATCTGTCGCCCGGTGAACGGCTCCTCGACCGGCTGCGGCATCTCGTGCTGCCGGTGGCATCGGTGGCGTCGATCGGGATCGCCACCTTCGCCCGCTATCAGCGTGCCAGCATGCAGGAGACCGTCGGTCTGCCCTTCGTACGCACGGCGGAAGCCAGCGGACTGGGACGCCGGCGCGTGCTGCGCAACGCCTGGCGCGCCTCGTTGCTGCCGGTGATCACGTTGGGAGGGATTCTGCTGCCCTCCTATCTCGCCGGCGTGGTCTTCGTGGAGCAGATCTTCAACTGGCCGGGACTCGGGTACGCCCTGTTGCGCGCGATCTCGGCGCGCGATTATGCGGTCGTGGCAGCCTGTGTGGTGCTGGGAAGCACGCTCACGGCACTCGGCGCCTGGTTGGCGGAGTGGCTGCGTGAGCGGGCCGATCCGAGACTGCGTGTGGCGCCCGGGCTTTCTGCCGGGCACACGGCGGCACAGGTCGCGGAGCGAATCGCGTGAGCATGCGTATGAGCATGGGCGCGGCATGAGCACCACGACGATCTCACCGACGGCGCTGCGTCGACGGATCCACATGTCTGCACGTCCACGTGGATTGATCTGGCTGCTCGTGGCGGCGCTCGCGCTGCTGGCCATCGGCGCTCCATGGCTGGCGCCGTATCCACCGGACGCGCAACTCGACATTCTTGCGCTGCGCAGCGTGCCCCCGTCGTCGGCCCATCCCTTCGGCACCGACAGTTTTTCGCGTGATCTGTTGAGTCGCGTGCTGCATGGCGCACGGGTATCGCTGGGCTTCGCCTCCGCGGCGGTGCTGCTGAGTCTCGTCCTTGGCACGGTGTACGGCGCGCTGACATCCTTTGCACCGCGTGTGTTGTCGTCCGCGCTGCGACGGGCCATCGACGTGGCGATGTCGGTGCCACGTCTGCTGGTGCTGCTCACGGTGACCGCGTTCCTGGGTCCGCTGTCCGTTCCGGGACTGGTGCTGCTGGTGGCCCTCACCGGTTGGTTTGCCACCGCACGACAGGTCACCGACGAACTCGACGCGCTGCAGAGCCGGGAGTTCGCGCTGGCGGCACGCGCCATGGGCGTACGCGGTCCCCGTCTCTTCGGACGCCACCTGTTGCCACATCTCGCGCCCCTTCTGACGGTGACGGGCACCTTCGCCGTGGCCAATACCATCGCGCTCGAAGCCGGGTTGAGCTTCCTGGGACTCGGCATTCAACCGCCCACCGCGAGTTGGGGCACCATTCTGCACGACGGATCAGGATCGTTCGACACCGAGTGGTGGATTGCCGTGTTCCCGGGCCTGGCCACCGTGGGGGCCGTCCTTCTGTGCAATGTGCTGGGAGACGTCTTGCGCGACCGCTTCGCCCCGGCGCACGTTGCCAGAGATCTTCGAGATATTGCGGCTCCCCCGCCTTCTGCCCACCACTCCGTTCCCCGGACGTGACTGTTCCTTCCCCCGACGCTCTGCTCGATGTGCAGGCCTTGCGCATCGCGTTCCCTGCATCCCCGGCCGACGTCCGCGTCGTGGACGGCGTGGACTTCACGGTCGCTGCCGGTGAAACCGTCTGCCTGGTGGGGGAATCGGGGTGTGGCAAGTCGATGACGGCGCTCTCGCTGCTGCGGCTGGTGCCACCGCCGGGACGTATCGCCACGGGTTCGCACATCCGCTTCGATGGTCAGGATCTGCTGCGCATGGACGATCGTGCCCTGCGCTCCGTTCGCGGACGACAGATGGCGATGATCTTCCAGGAACCGATGACCGCGCTCAACCCCGTACTGACCGTGGGCGATCAGATCGCCGAGGTGGTGCGGGTGCACACGAAGTGCAGCGCGCGGGAGGCCTGGGCGCGTGCCGTGGACATGCTCGGTCAGGTGGGCATTCCCGATCCGGCGGCACGCGCCAGGCAGTATCCGCACGAACTCTCGGGCGGTATGCGCCAGCGCGTGATGATCGCGATGGCGCTGGTGCTGTCCCCCAAGCTCGTGATTGCCGACGAGCCCACCACGGCGCTCGATGTGACCATCCAGGCGCAGATTCTCGATCTGCTGCGCACGATGCGGGAGCGTACGGGGATGGGATTGCTGCTCATCACGCACGACCTCGGTGTGGTGGCCGAGATGGCGTCGCGGGTGCTGGTCATGTATGCCGGTCGGGTGGTGGAGGAAGCTCCGGTGGGGGCGCTCTTTGCCGCGCCGACACATCCGTACACCGAAGGACTGATGGCCGCGATGCCGCGTCTGGGCGATGAGCGGAGCCGGTTGAACACGATCCGCGGCAGTGTGCCGCCGCCCGGTGCGTTGCCCAGCGGGTGTACGTTCCGCGATCGCTGCCCGCATGCTTTCGACCGCTGTGCACGCGAGGAGCCGCGGTTGCTGTCCATCGCGCCGGGACACACCGCGCGGTGTCATCTGGTCGAAGAGCCGCAACGTCGTCTGGCCATCGTGGAGGGCGCGGCATGAGCACGGCGGCGCCTCTCGTTTCGGTTCGTCATCTCACCAAACACTTCCCGATCCGTACGGGACTGCTGCAGCGGGTGACGGGTGCGGTGAAAGCCGTGGACGATGTGTCGTTCGATGTGGCGGCCGGCGAGACGCTGGCGCTGGTGGGAGAATCCGGGTGCGGCAAGACCACGACCGGTCGCACGCTCCTGCGTCTTATCGAACCCACCAGCGGCAGCGTGCATTTCGACGGTACGGATCTGCTCGCGCTGCGTGGAGAAGCCCTGCGGCGCATGCGCCGGCACCTGCAGATCGTGTTTCAGGATCCCTACGGATCGCTCAATCCCCGCATGACAGTCGGTGCGGCCATCCGTGAAGGGCTCATCGTGCATCACCTGGCCGAAGGCGCGGAGGCCGATCGCCGCGTGGCCCGTCTGCTGGATGAAGTGGGCTTGCGTCCGGAGTATGCGGCGCGCTACCCGCACGAATTTTCCGGTGGACAGCGACAGCGCATCGGCATCGCGCGTGCGCTGGCTGTGGAGCCGCGCTTCATCGTCTGCGACGAACCCGTGTCGGCACTCGACGTGAGTGTGCAGGCGCAGGTGGTGAATCTGCTGCAGGATCTGCAGCGCGATCGTGGCCTCGCCTATCTCTTCATCGCGCACGACCTGGCGGTGGTGGCGCATATGGCGGATCGTGTGGCCGTGATGTATCTGGGTCGTATCGTGGAACTGGCGCCGCGCCGGGCGTTGTTCGGGACGCCGCGAATGCCCTACACCAAAGCCCTGCTCTCCGCAGTGCCGGTTCCGGAACCGGGTGCCGCGCGGCAACGTATCCTGCTTCCCGGCGACCCACCGTCACCCGCCAACCCACCACGCGGCTGTGTGTTCCATCCGCGGTGTCCCCATCCGCTGAAGGATGCGGCCTGCACCCAGCTCGTGCCTCCGCTCGAAGAGAAGAGTCCCGGTCACTTCGTCGCCTGCCTCAAGGAACCTTCCACTCCGGTCCCCGCCACGTGACTTCTCCCGTCGCACCAAGTCAGGACCATTCGTTCTTCGGTCATCCCAAGGGACTCGGTCTGCTGTTCACGACCGAGATGTGGGAGCGCTTCTCCTACTACGGGCTGCGGCCGCTGCTCGTGCTGTTCATGTCGGCCGCCCTCGCCAAGGGTGGATTCGGATTCGAACGCACGCAGGCGTCGACCATCGTGGGCATCTACGCAGCCTGCGTGTACCTCGCGTCGCTGCCCGGCGGATGGGTGGCCGATCGGTGGCTCGGATTGCGTCGGGCCATTCTGGTGGGCGCCGTCTTCATCACCTGCGGCCATCTGGCGATCGGCATTTCCGGTTTCGCGGGGGAGGGAATGGGCAAACCGTTCTTCTTCCTCGGTCTCATTCTGATCGTGCTCGGCACGGGACTGCTCAAGCCGAACATCTCGGCCATCGTCGGCGATCTGTATCCGGAAGGCGGCGCCCGCCGCGATGCCGGATTCTCGATCTTCTACATGGGCATCAACACCGGTGCGTTCATCGGGCAGTTGGTGACCGGATATCTCGGTGAACGGGTGAGCTGGCACTGGGGGTTCGGCGCCGCAGGGATCGGCATGGCGTTCGGCCTGATCGGTTTCTGGCTCTTCGCGCCCCGGCTGCTCGGCACGATCGGTGGCGATATCGTGCGCGATCCCGACCCCACGGTACAGGCGCGTCGCGAAAGCCAGGTGAAGAAGACCACACTGGGCGGACTCGCCGTGCTCGCGCTGGTGTTCGCGCTGGCGGCGCTCGGCATCATCACCATCGATCCGCTGGCCGTGGGCGGGGCGATGACGTTCGTGCTCGTCGGACTCGCCGTGGCGTTTTTCGCCTACATCTTCGCCTTCGGCGGCCTCACCGTCGCGGAGAAGAAACGCAGCGCGGTGATCTTCGTGCTCTTCGTGTTCGCCGCCATTTTCTGGGCCGCGTTCGAGCAGGCACCCACGTCGCTGCAATTGTTCGCGAACGATTTCACCGATCGCAATCTGTTCGGCTTCGAGATGCCGGCCACATGGTTCCAGTCGGTGAATTCGGCGTTCATCATCCTGCTCTCGCCGCTGTTCGCCGTCATGTGGGGCGTGCTCGCCGCGCGGAAGATCGATCTGTCGAGTCCCACCAAGTTCGCGATCGGACTCGCGCTCGCCGGGGTGGGTTTCCTGCTCATGGTCTTCGCCGCGAATCGTGTGCTCGCCAGCGGCGGCACGGTCCTCGTTGCGCCGTGGTGGCTCATTGCGAGCTACTTCTTCCAGACTGCCGGCGAGCTGTTCCTGAGTCCCGTGGGATTGTCGTCGATGACGAAGCTGTCACCACGCCGGTATGTGGGACAGATGATGGGCATCTGGTTCCTCGCGGCGTCGGTGGGCAATCTCGTGGCCGGTCTCGTCGGCGGGCATGTGGACCCCAGCAAGCTGGAACAGACGCCGGCGGTGTTCAGCGGCACGGCGATCGCGCTGTTCATCTCGACGGCGATCCTGGGGATCATGATCGTGCCGATCCGGAGGATGATGGCGGGGGTGCGGGACGAAACGGGAGCCTGAGTAAAGAGGACGGGCGCCGAAGGCGCCTTCTGTTTCAAGAGGGAGCAGGGAGGAGTTGGCCAGGAAGGAGATTCATAGCTGTTGCTATCGATCTCCTTCCTGATCAGCTCCCTCCTGCTCCCTCTTGATATAAAAGGCGCCTTCGGCGCCCATCCGCATTCCTCAGGGCCAGGTAAACAAACTGGACGGCGCCGTCCTTTCTCTCGAGATCGTCACATCGTTGGGTTCGCGCCAGAATGTGCGGCTCCGATCGAAGCTCGTGATGCGCATCTCGAAGCGCCGCCGGGGATCGCTCGAGACCGGCACGCCAAGATCGAGGCGCCAGAGACGACGGGACCGCGGCGGCACGGCGGCAAGCACCGACACTCCCACCGCGCCGCGCCAGGGAGAGTCCACCGAATAGGGGACCGATCGCTCCGCCCACAGTCGTCCCGCTTCGACGAAGGCGGCCAGGCCCATGTCCGCCACATTGAAGCGCGTGGGCACGACCAGACGCTGCTCGCCGCGCAGCACGAGGCGGCGGGCACCGGGGTCCCGCGAAGCGCGATGACCCATCACTCCGCCATCCGGGTCGGCCAGCGACACCTGAAACGGGCTTTGCATGCGCCGTCCCGTCGCCCAATTGGCTTCGAGAATCGTGGTCTGGCGAATGGCGGGGCGAAAATACCACGCGGCATGACCGCTGCTGATGATGTTCCGCAGGCGTTGCGCCTCGAGATCGTAGCGGGCTTCGGTGATGCCCTGTACCGCCATGAACCACTGCTCGTTGCCCGCGCCGATGTAGATGTTCGACGAGAAGAAGCGATCGCTGTCGTAGTCCGGCCCCAGACGCACCGATTGTCCACCCACGAGTCCCACCTGGGCGCCCACGCGGACGTCCTGCGTACCCGTGAGCGCATCGAAGCCCTGCACCGTCACGAAACGGATGGCGCGCATGCCGACCAGCAGATTCACCCGCGCCACATTCTGCCGACGGAAATCGAGCGGTGCCGCCTTGATCGTGTCGGGTCGCACCCCTTCCGGCGTGAGCATGATCGTGTTCGAATCCGCGTGCGTCTGTTCGCGTGTCAGCGACAGGCCGATCAGTTTGAGACGACCCACCGGTCCCACGCGCGCCAGCGCACTGAGATTGCTGTAGCGTCGACTCACGTTCACGGCGTTGTCGGGATACCCCGAGCGGAACAGGCGTTGCGGATCGCGCGTGCCGCCGATGAATGCCTGCCACGCGAATCGCTGGAGGTCGGTGTAGTAGGGACGCACCACCTCGAGTTCCAGACGCTGGCCGAACGTATTGCGACGCGCCACCGCATGCAGTTCGTTGCGTCCTCCGCCGAACTGATAGTCGCTGTACTCGACGCCCCACACGTCGTTGTACGCCAACCCGTCCCGCCATTCGGCCGCGGCCAGCTTGGCCGATCCGTTGACATTGGCATCGCCGAGCCGGATACCGCGGAATTGCGGCGACGAGGCGCGCACCCGCGGCTCCAGGATCAGCGTGAAATCGTCGCGGGTCTCGACTTCGAGCCGCACACCGCCCTTCTCGTCGTCGTAAGCACGAATGCGCGCATCGACGATGAACGGCTGCGCACGCAGAATGCGTTCGGATTCCGCCCGTTTGATCTGATTGCAGGCATCCCCGATCTTGAACAGCAGGAATCTGCGGATGACGTCGTCGCGGGTCTCCATGTGGAGTGTACGCGCGAGCGTCCGCCCCCACTCGAGTTGCGCGGGCAGACGGTCCTTGAACGGTGGCTGCGAAAGAATGACGATATCGCTGATCGGCTGCCCCGAGCATCCCGTGACCGCCAGACGCCCCTGACTCGACGTCGGGCGCGGACGGGGGCGCGCGGAATCGGGGCGCGCATTCTGCGCACTGCCATCCCGCGGCGTGAAGAGCGCGCTCACGGCGGTACACAGCGCCGCACACAACGTGCCGCGCGAGGCGAAGGAGAGACGAGCACAGACCATCGGCACGGGTGTTCGGCTCACTTCCCCATGCGACGCTTCAGATCCGCGAGACGGGCGTCGGCATCGGCCTCCCGTTCGGCACGGCTGCGGCGCGGCGGCGCGGTGGCGCCCGAAGCGGTGCCCGCGGCGCTGCCCGGAGGTCCTGCCGATGGCATGTCCCCGAGCAACTCGTCGATCTCACGGGCCGCCGCAGCCTCGGGTGAGGCGGCGGCGTCCTGCGCCGGCAATCCCGACATCACCCGACGCAGTTCGACGCGCATGGCTTCGTACTCCCGTTCGGTGACCGTGAGTTCCTGCTGCTGCGCCATCAACTTCGTCTCCAGCATCGCCACCTTTTCCGCATGTTGCGTCGCGAACCGCTCGGCGATGGCCACGGTCTCGTGATCGTCGATCTCCGCGGCATACCCCAGGCGACGCCGGACCGTTTCCAGTTCGGCGCGTTCGGCCTGGAGGCGGGTGCTGGTGGCCCCGACGGCCGCCGTCAGGTCTTTCAGCGCCAGCCGGGCATGCACGAGGGCCTCGCGCATCCCGTGGGTGGCGCGGCGGCGCTCGTCGGGGTCGAGGCGGTGGGAGAACGCGCCAAGCGCGTCGCGGAGCTCGTCGAACATGGGAGGAAAGTACGAGAACCCGCGCGGCGCGGGAGGGCCACGGCCTGTCCGAACCGTGGAACAGCACCACCGGCGGCCCTCTGCTGTTATTATCGACCTGTCGCCCACGCCCAGGGTTTCTCCCGGGCATCTCCGTCCCCGCAACCGGTCCCGTGCTCTACCTCGCCATCCCCGCACACAACGAGGTTGCCACCATCGGCGTCCTGCTCTGGAGGCTCCGCACGGTCCTCGCCGAATTCCCCCGGGAATACGAGGTGGTCGTCTACGACGACGCGAGCACCGACGAAACGGCGGAGGTGGCCGAGCAGTACGAGCGCGCCATGCCGGTCAAGGTGCTGCGCGGGCGGGAGCATCTGGGGTATGCCGGCGCGACGGACGCGTTGCTGCGCCATATCGCGCAGGCCACGCGGTATCCGCGGCGTGACGCCGTGCTGCTGCTGCAGGGCGATTTCACCGATCCGCCGGTCATGGTGCCGGAGTTCGCCCGTCGTTTCGAGGGCGGCGCCGATCTGGTGGTGGGTGAACGCACCGTGGTGGCCGACGCACCGGTGCCGGTGAAGCGCCTGTTCAAGGCCGCGCACTGGGCGATGCGTCCCTTCGTCCGGGTGGATCAGGTGCGTGATCTGACGGCGTCCATGCGTCTGGTGCGCATTGCCGCGTTGCGGGATGCCCTGCGAGCCGCCGGCAACGGGCCATTCCTCAGTGGCGACAGCTGGACGGCCAATGCCGATCTGCTGTTGCATCTGGCGCCGTATGCCCGGCGGGTCGAATCGGTGCCCATGGAACCCACGTACGGCGTGCGCATGCGGGAAACGCGCCGGGTGGCCATGCGCGATGGCCTCGCGGTGCTCAAGTGGGCCTGGCAGGCGCGCCGGCGGCGTGCCGTGGTGGGCTCGGAGACCGAAGGGGGCGACGACCGTCGCGGCCGCGAGGAGCAGCGGGGCAGCCGTCGCCGGGAAGACCGGCGTGAGGACCGTCGCCATGATCGACGGGACGAACCCGAGTTGTCGGTGGAACGGCTGCGCGAGAAGGTGCGCGAGCGTGAGGGTACCCGCGGACTGGACGGCGCTCCCCCGCCGGAATCACGTCGTGAACGTCAGCGGAACCGGGAGCGCGAGGCCATCGACCCGGCTGCCCCCGATCGAGGCGGTCCGGAGCGGCCAACCGAGCGGTCGGCAGACCGGTCCTCGGAGCGATCCTCGCGCCGCGAGCGCCCGGCGGAACGGCAGCGGCCGGTCGTTGCTGCCGATCTCCCCCTCATCGATCCTGCGGAGCCGCCCACACGCGAGCCCCGGACTCCGCGGGCGCCTCGGGCCCGCAAGGCCGAGGAACGCACCACCGAGCCCCGCCCGGCCGAGCGGGCGCCACAGGAAGTCTCCGAGCGCAGGACGGAGCGTGGGATCGAGCGCACGCCCGAACGCGCCAATGAGCGGCCGGCAACGACCCGTTCCGGACGCCGCGACGAGTCGCCGCGCATGGCTGCCGATGCCGCCCTCGAACTGGACGACCCCTTCGCGCCGCCACCGCCACGGCGGGACCGGCTCGAACAGGTCCTCGATGTTCGTGAAGCCCGCGAGAACCGGGAGATCAGCGACGTTCGTCGCGATCGGTCCTCAGCGGCCTCCGATGCCCAGCCCGTCGAATCCGACGCCCCGATTACCGATGCGTTCCCAACGCAGGGCGACGATCAGGATACTCCCGCTGCCGCGATCGCGAAGCGTGCGGTCACCGATGACCGGCCCGTGGATGACGGTTCCGGGGAGGAACCGAGCGACGCCATGGATGCGGGGGCGCTCGACGAGTTCGATGCCGACGCGGAAGCGGACGCCGAAATGGATGCCGACGGCGATCAGGAAGACGCCCCACGAAAGCGTCGGCGCAATCGTCGCAGCCGTCGGGGGCGTCGCCGTCGTGGAGCATCCGGCAACGGGGAAGAAGGCGCGACCGACGGTGACATCCCCAGCCCGGCCGGCGACGGGGACGATGCCGACCTGGCCGCCACCAATGACGTGGAAGACGACGCGGTGGACGGGCTGGCCGAGGAGTACGAGCAGGAGCTCACGCAGGACCTGGGACAGCGTCCTCGGCGTCGTGGCCGGCGCGGACGGAGGGGCGGCGCCCGACGCTCACGGGGCCGACGCGAACGTGGCGACGGGGAATCGGAAGGCGGACCGGAGCAGGACGGCAGCCCCGAGGGCGATTTCGAGTGACGGGGCGGCGGGGGCCACGCGTTCTGGCATCTGATTCCAGACAGGGTCAGAGGTCAGAAATCAGCCAGTCAGAACTGAGACGGCGATCGAATGATGAGAGATCAGACAACAACGAAATCAGAAGTCCGAGCACTTCGTCCGCGGGTTGAGTTCTGACGCGAAAGTTCTGCGTTTTGCGGTGCGCTTCGCGCCCCCGGGGACCCTGCAGGCGGCCGGCAGCGGTACCAGTGACGCGCACGATCCTCTCGACCGCCAGTGCTCAGATCTCTGACATCGTAGTTGTCTGATTTCTCATCATTCGATCGCCGTCTCAGTTCTGACCGACTGATCTCTGACCTCTGACCCCGTCTGAAAATCGGAGGCCAGATGCCAGAGCCCGCTCCCCGCAGCTATCCCCGCACCGCCCTCTCGATGCGCTCGGCCGTGGCCGGGCTCACGATGCGGATGACGAAATACACCACCGCGCCCACCAGCAGGATGCGCAGGGCGAGCCAGAGCAGAGCAAACAACAGCGCCACCAGCGGCCCGAGCAGCCCGAAAACGAGCTTGAGCGCCACCAGGCCGATCAGCGCGATGATCCCGACGGAAAACAGAGTGCGAAGCATGAGCGCCTCAGCGCGTGAAGAAGTTCGTTGACACTACGTTATCCGCCGGGACAAGTTTCCTCACCCCTGTGATTCTGTCTATTTTACGATAAAAGGTTACTCCGCTGTTTCCCCGGATGGGGCCACGGACTAGCTTCACCAGTTCACGTCCCGGAGGGGTTTCCGTCCCTCCAGGCCACACGCTGGCAAGGAATGGCCGAGCAACTCGTTCAGATCATGGGGCGCCACCGCCGCGATCCGCTCCCCGAGCGGAAACCGCAGTGGCTCAAGGTGAAGGCGCCCGGCGGCGAGAACTACATCCGCCTCAAACACCTCATGCGGGAGCTCAACCTGCACTCGGTGTGCGAAGAAGCGCATTGCCCGAACATCGGGGAGTGTTGGCAGCACGGTACGGCCACCTTCATGATCCTCGGCAGCGTCTGTACGCGGAACTGCGCCTACTGCGCCGTCTCGCACGGACGTCCCCCGGCCTACGACATCGAGGAACCCTCGCGTGTTGCCCGGGCCATCGCCGAGATGAACCTCCGGCATGCCGTCATCACCTCGGTCGACCGGGACGATCTCCCCGACTTCGGCGCGTACATCTTCGCCGAGACCATCCGGCAGATCCATCAGCGCCTTCCGGGCTGCTCGGTGGAAGTCCTCGTGCCCGATTTCCAGGGAAACGAAGACTCCATCCGTGCGGTGCTCGAGGCGCGGCCGGACATCTACAACCACAACACCGAAACCGTCCCGCGTCTGTACAAGAAGGCGCGACCGGGCGGCCGGTATCCCCGCCTGCTCGAGATCTTCCGCATCGCCAAGCGGATCGCGCCCGACATTCCCACGAAGACGGGCATCATCCTCGGGCTGGGCGAGACGAACGAAGAAGTCGTGGAAGTCATGAAGGATCTGCGCTCCGTCGACGTCGACATTCTGACCCTGGGTCAGTACCTGCGCCCGTCCGACTCCCACATCGAACTCGACCGCTATGTCACGCCGGAAGAGTTCCGCTGGTTCTACGAGGTCGGCATGCAGCTGGGCTTCCGCCATGTCGAAAGCGGCCCGCTCGTGCGTTCCAGTTATCACGCCTGGGAACAGGTCCAGGCCGCCGCGCTCGCCTGACGCGCGTCTCACCCGACAGACGCGTCGCACATCCCACCACGGCCTCTCCAGATGCCAGCCAAGAAAAAATCGGACACCCCGGTGCCCTCCAAATCGGAGGGCACCGCGTCGGCACCGCGCCCGGACCAGCGCGCCGATCAGCGGACACTGCACCGTGACCTGCTCTATTCGATGCTCCTGCAGCGCCGCTTCGAGGAGCGGTGCGCGGAGATGTATGCCATTGGCCGCATCGGCGGTTTCTGCCATCTCTACATCGGTCAGGAGGCCGTCTCCACCGGTGTGATCTCGTTGCTGCGCCCCGACGATTACATCATCACCACCTACCGCGACCACGGTCAGGCGCTCGCACGCGGCATGACGCCCCGCGCGGTGATGTCGGAGCTCTTCGGCCGGCAGGACGGCTGCGCCCGGGGCAAGGGTGGTTCGATGCACATGTTCGACAAGCAGCTCGGCTTCCTGGGCGGACATGGCATCGTGGGCGGACATGTGCCCATCGCCGCCGGCGTCGCGTTCGCGATCAAGTATCGTGGTGGCGATCAGGTCATTGCCTGCTTCATGGGGGAATCGGTGGTGAACACGGGCGCGTTTCATGAAGCGCTCAACATGGCGGCGCTGTGGAAGCTGCCGTGTGTGTTCATCATCGAGAACAACCGCTACGGCATGGGCACGGCGCTCGAGCGCGCATCGTCCATTCACGACATCTACAAGCGCGGTGCGTCGTACGACATGCCGCGCGACGTGGTGGACGGCCAGGACGTGCTCGAGGTGCGCAAGGCCATGACGGAGGCCATCGAGCGCGCGCGCAAGGAGAGCATGCCCACGCTGCTCGAGATCCGCACCTACCGCTTCATGGGACATTCCATGTCCGACGCGGTGAGCGGCACCTACCGCACCAAGGAAGAGCTCGAGCAATACCTCAAGCGTGATCCCATCGCGCTGCATCGCCAGCGCATGGAAGACGCGGGCGAGATCACCGCGGCCGAGATCACGGCGATGGACGAAGAGATCAAGAAGATCGTGCAGGACAGCATCGACTTCGCAGAAGCGAGCCCGGAGTTGCCTCTGGAGGCGCTCATGGAAGACATCCTCGTCGAAACCACGAGCTGAGAGCGCAACGACCATGGCCATCATCACGTACCGCGACGCGCTCAATCAGGCGCTTCGCGAAGAAATGCACCGCGACGACCGCGTCTTCCTCATGGGCGAGGAAGTGGCGGTCTATCAGGGTGCCTACAAGGTGTCGAAGGGACTGCTGCAGGAGTTCGGCGAGATGCGTGTCGTGGACACGCCCATCACCGAACTCGGATTTGCCGGCGTGGGTGTCGGCGCGGCGATGGCGGGCCTGCGCCCCGTCATCGAGTTCATGACGTGGAATTTCGCGCTGCTGGCGCTCGATCAGGTGGTGAACGCCGCGGCCAAGATGCTGTACATGTCGGGCGGCCAGTTCCCCATGCCCATGGTGTTCCGCGGTCCCAACGGGGCGGCGCTGCAACTGGGTGCGCAGCACTCGCAGGCATGGGAATCGTGGCTCGCGCACATCCCCGGCCTCAAGGTGGTCGCGCCGGGCACACCGTACGACGCGAAGGGGCTGCTCAAGGCCGCCATCCGCGACGACAATCCGGTGTGCGTGCTGGAAGGGGAGATGCTGTACAACACCAAGGGCGAGGTGCCCGAGGACGACTACATCATCCCGCTCGGCAAGGCCGATCTCAAGCGCGAGGGCGATCACTGCACGATCATCACGCACGGGAAGATGGTGCTGGTGGCGATGCAGGCCGCCGATCAGTTGGCCAAGGACGGCATCCGCTGCGACGTGGTCGATCTGCGCACCGTCCGGCCGATGGATGTCGAGGCCATCGCCGCGTCGGTGAAGAAGACCAACCGCGCGGTGGTGGTGGAAGAGGGATGGGAGTTGTGCGGCGTGGGTGCGCAGGTGGTGGATTACGTGCAGCGCTATTGCTTCGACGATCTCGACGCACCGGTCGTGCGCGTGCATCAGGCCGACGCGCCGATGCCGTACACGAAGAGTCTCGAGAAAGCAGCGAAGCCCGACGTGCCGAAAACGATCGCGGCCGTCAAACAGGTTCTTTACATCGACTGACCAGGCGGCCACATGGCGACGAAAGTGATGATGGAGGCGCTTTCCCCCACGATGGAGGAAGGGCGCCTGGTGAAGTGGGTGAAGAACGTCGGTGATGCCGTGAAGAGCGGCGACACACTGGCGGAGGTGGAGACCGACAAGGCGATCATGGAACTCGTGGCCCGCGGCGATGGCGTGTTACGCGCCCGTCTCGTGGAGGATGGAACGACCAGTCCCATCGGCGCCGTGATCGGGGTGATTGCCGCGCCTGACGAGGATATCAGCGCGTTCACGAGTGGCGGCGCTCCGGCTGCTCCAGCGGCGGCTACGCCCGCACCCGAAGCCCCGGCGAGCTCACAACCCGCAGCCGCGCAACCCGCCACTCCGGCGGCTCCCCCCCAAGCCCCAAACCCGGAACCCGGAACAGCGGCCACCGCAGCCCAAGGCGCCGCGGTCCGCTCCTCTCCGCTCGCGCGCCGTCTGGCCGCCGAGCGCGGACTCGATCTCGCGGCCATCGCCGGCTCCGGTCCGAACGGCCGGGTGATCCGTCGGGACATCGAAGCCGCGGGCACTGCGGCCGCGCCGGTGGCAGGCACGACGGCGGCGGCTCCCACGGCCGCGCCGAGCACCGGCACGAAGCCCACAGCCTCGACAGCGCCCGCCATCCAGATCGACGGCGAATACAAGGACGTGGCGCTCACGCAGATGCGCAAGACGATCGCCCGCCGCCTCGGCGAGTCGATCGGCCCCGTCCCCACGTTCTATCTCACGTCGGAAATCGACATGACGAACGTGGCCAAACTGCGCGAACAGATGGTCGCCGCCGGCGATGCGTTCAAGGTGTCGATCAACGACATCGTCATCAAAGCCGTGGCCATCGCACTCACCCGTCATCCCGAGTGCAACGCGCACTGGATGGGCGATCATATCCGCTACTTTGCCGCCGCACATGTCGGCATGGCGGTGGCCACGGACGACGGCCTCATCGTGCCCGTCATCCGCGATGCGCAGGCCAAGGGACTGGGCCAGATCGGTCGCGATGCGCGTGAGCTGGCCAGGAAGGCCCGGGAGCGCAAGCTGACCCCGGCCGAATATTCGGGTGGCACATTCTCGGTGTCCAATCTCGGCATGTTCGGCATCGATCAGTTCACCGCCATCATCAATCCCCCCGAAGCCGCGATTCTCGCGGTGGGCACCACGGAAACCAAGCCCGTCTGGGATGGCAACGCCTTCGTGCCGCGTGAGCGGATGCGGGTGACCATGAGTTGCGACCATCGGATCATTGACGGCGCCGTTGGGGCACGATTCCTTCAGACGTTGAAGCAGTTGCTGGAATCGCCGCTGATGATGCTTTTCTGACCGGCAGCCCCTGTCGGTCGGTCCCCCGTCCCCCCGGATCCCGCGCTGATCATCGCACGGAGACCTCCGGATGCAACTCGGGAACTGCCTTCAGGATGCCGCCGATGGTCGACTACCGAACGCCCCGACATGCTGCGCCCCCGCGCACGGTCGGGGCGTTCGTGTCTGCGATCGTCCGCGGAGTGTGGTACGTCACACGAAAAGTCCCATCGACCGGCCTATCGACCGGCACATCGATGGGGGCGTCGATGGATGCGCCGATCGGTGCATGGCTGGCCGCCGCAGTGCTGGCAGTGCTGCTGCTGAGCGCCTGTCACGAGCGCACGCCGGTCGACCCCGGGCAACTCACCGGCGCGCTGGCCATCAACATCGAAGGATTGCCGCCAGGTGCGGATGCCGATGTGCGCATTACCGGGCCAAGTGGGTTCGCCCGGACCCTCACAGGGAGCGATCTGATCGCACCGGTCACACCCGGCCGCTATACGTTGCGTTTCAATGACGTCCGCAGTGGTGGTTTCACGTACGCCACGCAGCCCGCGCAGATCGACACCACGCTGCTGCCCGGAGACACGCTGCGATATCGCGCACGGTTCAGCGTCGCCACGGGGGCGCTCGCGGTGCAGATCGATGGTTTGCCCGGTGGCGTGCCCGCCTCGGTGCGCATCTCCGGAAACGGACTGTCCCGTGTCGCCAACGGCAGTGTGATTTTTGGCGATCTGCCACCGGGGACCTATGCCATCGCCATCGATTCGGTGAACGCCGGCGGCACCGCGTTCAAAGGCACCGGCGCGTTTCAGGTGTTGGTCATGGCGTCCACGACCCCCACGACGCTCGCGGTGCACTACGACAACGTGCTCGGCGCGTTGTTGCTCACGGCAACCGGTCTTCCCCCCGAGGCGTCCGCTCCCACCGCCACGCGGCCGACAGCCCGCCTGCAGGGCCCCTTGCAGGTGGATCGTCTGGGCACGGTCGGAGAGGTGCTGGCACTGCCCGTGGGGAGTTATACGATCACCCCGCAGCCCGTCACCGTGGGGACCAGACTGTTCACGCCGGCCACCAGGAGTGTGACACGCACACTGACCAGCGGAGCACGCGATTCGCTCGCACTCGCGTATCAGGAAGTCACCACACCCATCAACATCACGATCGACAACGTGGTGGTGACGCAGGCCGTACAGCGTGCCGACAATGGCATTCCACTCATCACGGGCCGCGACGCGCTGCTGCGGGCGTTCATCCGCGCCGACCGTCGCACCACGCTGCGACCGCTGGCGCGCGCCCGGCTGTTCGACGGGACCGTACCCATCGCCACGCTGCTGCTGACACCACCCGACTCCGGTGTGCCCACCGTGCCGCTCGATGGTGTGCTCACGTCCACCTACCGCACGCGCATCCCGGCCGATCTGATGCGCCCGCAGCTTCGCATATCGGTGGAGGTGGATCCGGACAGTACGATCGGGGAAGCCCAACGCAGTGACAATTTCTGGCCCGCGGGCGCATCGCCCCGCGCATTGACGGTGACCACGGTGCCCCCCTTCACCGTGCGGTTCGTGCCCATCGTGCTCGATGGGGCAACGGGTGACATCACGAGCGCCACACAGGAACGGTATCTCGCCGTGGCCCGATCGCTGTGGCCGATTGCGCAGGTGAGCGCGGATGTACGGGCGGCCTTCACACCCTCGGTGGCGTCGCTGCAACCCACCGATGCCAATGGGGCGTGGAATGCGCTGCTGAATGAGCTGCGCGCCTTGCGCACGCTCGATGGCGCACCGGCCCCCACACACTACTATGGCGTGGTGCATCCGTCGTATGCCGAGGGCATGTTCGGCCTCGCCTTGGTGGGCACCCCCGTGGCCGTGGGATGGGACCGGAAAGACGTGGGCACCGTGGCCGCTCACGAATGGGGGCACAACTTCGGTCGTCTGCATGCGCCCTGCGGAGACCCGCCCAATGTCGACGCGAATTATCCCAACATCGGAGCCGCCACGGGACTGGTGGGCTGGAACAATGCCGGGGATGCACTGCAACCCGCCAACACACCCGACATCATGAGCTACTGCTCACCGGCATGGGTATCGGAATACAGCTACACCCGGGCACTGACGTTCAGACAGAACAGCACCGCGGGCACCGCCAGAGCGCTGACCGCAACGCCGGGTGACGGTCTTCTCGTGTGGGGCCGCGTGGTGAACGGCACCCTCGTGGTCGAACCCGCATTCCATGTCGACGCGCCGGTCACGCCCCGCGCGCTCGCACCCACACACCTCGTGGAACTGTTCGATGACGCAGGACAGGTGCTGGAGCGATATCCCATTGCCGCGGAACGGGTGGATCACGGCCGAGCCGACGATGGACACTTCGCCGTCGTTCTGCCATGGGCCGCGACCTACGATTCCACGCTGACGACGATCCGTGTTCAGGATGTCCGTTCACCGATCGTGGCGACCATCGGACATCGTGCGGGATCCGCGGTCATGGGACTGCTGCAGGATGCGCGGACGGGTGCGGTGCGCGGTTTCATCCGTGGCACGAACGTCACACCACGGGACACCGCACGAATGCGGGTGACCTGGTCGGACGGTGTGCGTTCCCGCCGCATCATGGTGCAAAAATGACGCAATGAACTGACTTGGCGATGACGCAGGCCGATATGGTGTGCCCGTCGGTGCATCCCGGTCGTCTTCGGACAGACCATTTCCCATTGCCATGCCGCCTGCTCTGTCTGCGTCGCCCGCCTCCCCGCCAGCGCGTCACGATTCGCATACGCATTCCCGCGTGCGTTCTGTCGTGCGTTCGGTCATGCGTTCATTCGCCGTGTTTGCTGTGCACCAGGTCCGGTATCGTGCCCTGAGCCTGATGGGCGCGACGGGCACGATGAGCACACGGACCCGGGCACTGAACAAGGCACTGATCGCGTCATTGGCGGGCACGCTGCTGCTGGCGGCATGCGGAGGCAGCGGCGATGGCGGAGGCAGCGGTTCGCCCGGTATGCCGTCAACTCCCACGGCGCCCGTCACGCCTTCACCGGTCCCGTCCGGCATCCTCGCCATCTCGGCGTCCGGTTTGCCCGATGGGGTCGCCCTGCAGGCCAGTGTGGTCGGTCCCTACCCCGGGTCCACTTTCTCACGCAGCACCTCGGCACCGGTCACGTGGACGGATATCCCCTCCGGTCGTTACACGGTCAGCGTGCGCAACACGCGCGGAGTCGCCGGAGCATTCGCCGGTGCGCCGGCGTCCTTCGAGGTCGACGTGCCGGCGGGAGGCCCGCCTTCGCCCGCGGTCGCGGTCTATCGCGCGGTGCCGTCGGCGTTGGCACTCGACATCGGGGGGCTGCCCGCATCGGCCAAGGCCGAAGTGTTCATCACACCCCCCAACGGCACGCGCACGCCGGTCACACAATCGGCGCTGCATACCGCACCGCAACTCGCCTCCGGTCAGTACACACCCGACGCCTGGCGTGTCGCCGCGGAAGCGGTCCTGGTGGATGGTGCGCGCTACGTCCCCTCACGTGCGGCACTCGATTCGGTCGTGGCCTTCGGAGACACCGCACGGGTCGATGTCCGCTACACCATCGCCACCGGCGCTCTCGCCGTCGTGGTGGCTGGATTGCCAGCCGGACTGCCCGGCCAGGTGCTGATCCTCGCGCCCGACAGGACCCTGCGCACGGTCGACCGGACCACGACCATCACCGGGCTCGAACCCGGACACTATCGCCTCGTGGCCAGTAACGTGGTGCGGCAAGGCGTCACCTTCCGCGCCCCGGCCGATACGCTCGAAGTCGACGTGGTCGCGTCTCTCACCGCCGCGCCGGCAACGATCACCTACGTCGCACAGGTGGGAACGCTCGCGCTCACCGTGAATGGTCTGCCGTCCTCGGCGGAGGGTGCCATCACGCTTTCCGGCAACGGCATCACACGCACACTCACCACCACGGGCACGGCCGATTCACTGCCGGTGGGCAGCTACATACTCACCGCCAGCGCCATCGTGGCCGACGGCGATCGGTACGCCCCCACGACGGCGTCGCAGAACATCGTCATCACCACCGGCACGTCGAGCAAGGCCACCGTCACCTACGCACTCGCGTCGGGTTCACTGGCGCTGACAGTGCGCGGCCTGCCCGACGGCGTGGCCGGTGATGTGAACGTGAGCGGTCCCAATGGTTATGCGAAGACGCTGAACGGCCCGGGCATCATCACGGGACTGCTTCCCGGACGCTACACCGTGGCCGCCCGCCCTGTGCAGGTGGGAAGCGAAACGTATGGCGTCGTCCTCAACAACCGGACCGTGGACATCGTGGCGAGCGCGACGCCGGTCGTCGTTTCGCTCCAGTATGAATCGCTGCCCGCGACCATCGATATCCCGGTCACCGGGCTGCCCGCGGGTTACAACGCGTCCATCTCACTCACCGGGCCCTCGGGCGAACACTACTCCATCATCGCGACACAACAGCTCGCGCCGGTGACGCCTGGCCGGTGGCGCCTCACCGCCAATCCGGTGACCACACCGTTTGGCACATATGTTCCGACCCCGGCTTCGCGCGACTCCGTCGTACGACCGGGGGAGACGCTCGATTTTGGCGTGCGGTACGCCGTGAACAGCGGCGCCCTCGCACTCGCCGTGGTGGGTCTTCCCAATGGCGTGGCCGGTGCGGTCACCATCAGTGGTCCGTCAGGCTTCTCCCGCACCGCCACCGGTACGACGACCTACACCGGACTCGTGCCGGGCAGCTACACGGTCTCCGCCGCTTCAGTCGCCGTCGGCGCCGCCACGTATGCGCCGTCACCCGCCTCGCAGGTCGTCACGGTCGCCGCATCGAATGTGGCCGCACCAGCCACGGTCACCTATGCGCTTGGCGGCGGCGGAGGAGGAGGTGGTGGTGGTGGTGGCGCTCTCAACTATCGGATTGCGGGCGTCCACCTCACGCAGGCCATTCAGCGCCCCGATGGAGCCGTGCCGCTGGTGGCCGGTCGTGAAGCGCTGCTGCGGGTGTTCGTGACCGCCAGTGGTGCCAACAGCGGGCGTCCCGATGTTCGCGTGCGCCTCTACGATGGTCCGACGCTGTTGCAGACCAGCACCATCACGGCACCCGAAGCCAGTGTGCGGACGATCACGGCCGAAGGCACGCTCAATTCCACGTGGAACGTGCGGATACCCGCCGCCAACATGCGGCCTTCGCTCCGTATGCTGGTGGAGCTCGATCCCGCCGACTCGCTCTCCGACGCCGACCGGTCCGACAATGTGTGGCCCGCGGGTGGTACTCCGCAGACGATGCCGGTGCTCACCGTGCCCACGTTCAACGTGCGGTTCGTACCCATCGTCACCGGCACCCGCACGGGCAACGTATCCGCCGCCAACAGCCAGCAGTTCCTCGCCACCGCTCGGCAACTCTGGCCCATCCGGGACATTGCCTCCGATGTCCGGCTTCCCTTCACGTCCAGCCAGACCACGCTGCAGGCCAATGACGACAACGGGGCCTGGCTCACCGTGCTGAGTGAACTCAACGCACTGCGCGCGGCCGATGGCGCGCCGTCGGCCATGCACTACTACGGCGTCCTCAAGGTCACCTACACCAGCGGCATCGCCGGGCTGGGATACGTGCCGGGCCGCTCCGCGATCGGATGGGACTATCTGCCCAGTGGCGACGGGGTGGCGGCCCATGAGTGGGGACACAACTTCTCCAGGCAACATGCGCCCTGCGGCGTGGCAGGCGATCCGTCCTACCCGTACCCCAACGGCATCATCGGCAACTGGGGCTGGAACAGCCTGACGAACACACTCGTGGCTCCGACGGCCACGGATCTCATGAGCTACTGCGACAACACCTGGGTCAGCGACTACAGCTGGTCGGCGGTCCTGCAGTACCGCAACAACACCAATCTCGTGGCCTCCGCCCGGTCCACGACGCCTTCGGGGCCAACGGACGGCCTGCTGGTCTGGGGACGCGTGGTGAACGGCGCCATTCAGCTCGAGCCCGCGTTCCGTATCTCGGCGCCCATCACGCCAGCCGCCGCCGTGCCCACTCACCGGCTCGATCTCCTGGACGAAACGGGAGCCTCGCTCCTCCAGCTTCCCATCGAAGCGGCGCTCGTGGACCACGCGACGGGCCATGAAGAACGCCAGTTCGCTGTGGTCGTCCCCTGGTCCGCCACGCTCGAAGCGCGCCTGCAGAGCGTGCGCGTCAGCGATGTCCGGCTTCCCACCCGCTCGGCCATCCGGCGCTCCGCTCGAGCGCCCGGCCTGGCCGGCGCGCAGGCTGCCCCCTCAGCCCGCGTGATGGCCGGCGACGATCCGGAGGCCTCACTCACCACCGAAGGCCGCCAGCTCCGCATCAGTTGGCGCAACCGCGCATACGGTATGGCCCTCGTCCGCGACGCGGCATCCGGGCAGATCCTCGGGTTCGTGCGGGAAAGCGGACGGGAAGTTCACACGGCGGGCCGACGCGTGCACGTCGTGTTCAGCGATGGAGTCCGGACCATTCAGACACCAGAGTTCTGACTCTCAGAGGTCAGAGGTGAGAGATCAGTCGGTCAGAACTGAGACGGCGATCGAATGATGAGAGATCAGACAACCACGAGGTCAGAAGTCTGAGCACTGACGGTCGAGGGTATCGTGCGCGCCACCGGCCCCGCTGGCCCGGGCCTGCGGCCCAAACACCCGCAGGCCCCCTCGGGGCGCGAAGCGCCCCGCAAAACACCTATTCCTCGTGTCAGTACCCACCCCGCCGGCGAAGTGCTCGGACCTCTGACCTCTGACCACTTCTTCCTGCTCCCTATATCCGTCTCAGTTCTGACCGGCTGATTTCTGACCTCTGACCCCATCTGAAGATCTGAGGCCAGAGTCCGGAGGTTAGCCCCAGAGCCCGGCCACCGGCCCCCATCTCGGACTTCTGCTTCACGGGCGCTAGTTTGGGGGAGGCATTCACCGTCTTTCCCTGACTTCCATGGCTTCGTTCGACGTCATCGTCCTCGGCGGCGGCCCCGCCGGCTACGTCTGCGCCATCCGCTGCGCTCAACTCGGTCTCCAGGTCGCTGTCATCGAGCGGGAAGCGCTCGGCGGCACCTGTGTGCTCTGGGGCTGCATCCCCGCCAAGTCGCTCCTCGAAAGCGCCGGCCTCGCCCAGAAAATCGGCAAGGCGGCCGAACACGGCATCACCATCGACGGCGTGAAGTTCGACTTCGGTCCCGCCATGAAGCGCTCGCGCTCGGTCAGCCAGCAGAACTCCAAGGGCGTCGAGTTCCTGTTCAAGAAGCACAAAGTCCAGTGGATCCGCGGCGAAGGCGTCCTGGAGAAAGGCAAGAAGGTCACCGTCACCGGTGCCGACGGCAAGAAAGAAACGCACGACGCGAAGAAGGCCGTGGTCATCGCCACGGGCTCGCGCGTGAAGGGACTGCCGCAGGTCGGCCTCGAACTCGACAAGAACGTCGTCCTCTCCAGCGATGACGTGCTGGTGACCGACAAGGCGCCCGCCACGCTCGCCGTCGTCGGTGCCGGCGCCGTGGGCGTGGAATTCGCCGACGTCTTCGCGTCGTTCGGCAGCAAGGTCACGATCATCGAAGTCGCGCCCACCATCCTGCCCCTCGAAGACGCCGACTGCAGCGCCGAACTCGCGAAGGCGTTCAAGAAGCGCAAGATCGACGTGCTGACCGGCGCGAAGATCTCGAACGTGAAGGTCGGGAAGAACGGCGCGACGTTGACGGTCGAATCGGGCGGTCAGACGCAGACCATCGAAGTGGAGAAGGTCCTCGTGGCCGCCGGTCGCGCGCCGAACGTCGAGAAGATCGGCCTCGAGACCGTCGGTATCGCCAAGACCGAACGCGGCTTCGTGAAGATCAACGACAAGTTCGAAACCAGTGCGCCCGGCTACTACGCCATCGGTGACGTGGCCGGCAACCAGATGCTCGCGCACAAGGGCTCCCGCGAGGGTCACGTGCTGGCCGATCTGCTCGGTGGCGAACACGCACACCCGGTGAACTACAAGAACGTGCCCAGCTGCACGTACTGTCATCCGGAAGTGGCCAGCATCGGACTCACCGAACAGGCCTGCAAGGATCAGAAGCTCGACTACAAGGTCGGCAAGTTCCCCTTCAGTGCGAACGGTCGCGCCCGCACCAGCGGCGAAACCGATGGCTTCGTGAAGATCATTCGCGATGCGAAGTACGGTGAAATCCTCGGCGCGCACATCGTCGGCGCGCACGCCACGGAGATTATCCACGAACTCGTCGTCGCCCGCGAAAACGAATTCACGGTGGAAGAGATCGACCTCGCGATGCACGCGCATCCCACGCTCAGCGAAGCGATCGGCGAAGCGGTGCTGGATTCGTTGGGCAAGATGTTGCATGCCTGACAGCGGTGACGGGTTTGGGGTTGCGGGTTTGCGGGAGAACACCCGAACCCAATGCCCGAAACTCTTCGTCCTCCACCTGGGCCTCACGCCCTACGACGAAGCCTGGGCATTGCAGAAGCGCGCCGCTGCCGCACGGATCGGCGGCGCGCTGGCCGAGGATCTGCTGATCCTCGTGCAACATCCGCCGGTGGTGACACTGGGGCGCAGCACCAAGCCCGGCCATCTGCTGGCCAGCGCGGACTACCTCGAAGCCCGGGGCATTCAGGTGCGCGAGGTGGAGCGTGGCGGCGACGTCACCATTCACGAGCCGGGTCAGCTCGTGGTCTATCCCATCATCGATCTCAAGCGGCACCGCAAGGATCTCCACTGGTATCTGCGCCAGGTGGAGGAAGCCATCATGCGCGCGTTGCTGCCCTTCGATCTGCCCACCATCCGTGTGCCCGGACAGACCGGCGTCTGGCGCGAGGATGCCGCCGGCAAGCGCAAGCTGGCATCGATCGGCGTACATGCCCGGGACTGGGTGACCTGGCACGGCGTGGCGCTCAATGTGGACAATGACCTTTCCACGTTCCGCTACACGGTCCCCTGTGGGATCGACGGCGTGGAAATGAGCACCGTGGCGCGGGAGCGCGCGGCCATGGGCGCCGAGCCGCCCACCTTCGAAGCGGTCCGCTCCGCCGTGATCGCCGCGTTCGGCGACGTGTTTTCGCTGGTTCCCGAGGACGGGTGGACAGTGGACGCACTGCACGCGGCAGGCATGATCTGAGCTGGGCTCTGGCGTCTGGGGCTGACCTCTGGCTCTGGCGTCTGGTGTCTGGCCCCAGATCCTCAGACAGGGTCAGAGGTCAGAGATCAGTAGGCCAGAACTGAGACGGATATAGAGGAATGAGAAATCAGATGACCTACGAGATGAGAGGTCAGAGCACTTCGCTTGCGTGTGGGGCGCTGACGCGAGGGTCCGGCGTTTTGCGGGGCGCTGTGCGCCCCGAGGGGCCTGCGGGCGCCCGGCCGAAAGCCAGTGGCGCACACGACTCCATCGACCGCCAGCGCTCAGATCTCTGACCTCGTGGTTGTCTGATCTCTCATCATTCGATCGCCGTCTGTGTTCTGACCGGCTGATTTCTGACCTCTGACCCCGTCTGAAGGTCTGAGGCCGGAGGGCCAGCCCCCCGAGGCGAGACCCCAGAGCCCAGCCCCCACCCCAAAATGAGGGACTTCCTTTTCCGGCTGCGCCTGTTCGTACGGTGAACTGGGCGGTCCTCCGCCGACCAGCCCAGATCCGTCTCCGTCCCGAGGAAGCCGAGATGTCCGTACGTGTGCAATTGAAGAGGATGGCCGTCCTCTCCCTGCTGGCCGCCGCCCTTGCCGGTACCACGGCCACAACGGCCGAGGCGCAGACCGCCGTGACCTGGACCTACAACGGCAGCGGCAACTGGAACGCCACTGCCAACTGGACCGGCCTGCTCGGAGGCGACCTGTTCCCCAATAACGGGGCCAACACCTACACGGTCACCATCCCAGGCGTCACGGGACAGGCCTTCGTCAGGCAGGTCACCTTCGACGTCGGTACCGGCGCCCCCGGCAACACCATCACGCTCAGCGGCCTGACCCTGTCGCCCGCGCTCGGCGGCGGCGGCTCACCGGTCGCCCGGCTGGTGGTCGGCACCGGCGTGACACTCAACACCGGCACGTTCGGCAACCTCAGCGCTGGCACGCTGTCCGGTGGCGAATACGTCATTCAGGGCACGCTCAAGTTCAACGACCCGAATCCCATCGTGACCGTCGCCAGCGGCACCTCGCTGGTCCTGAGCGGCCCCTCCGCGCAGATCCTGAAACAGGACGGTGGACTGGGACTGAACTTCACCACCAACAATGGCATCATCGAATTCCGCGACGGGGCACTCTTCGCCCGGTCGGTGAATCTCGTCAATACCGGCACCATCTATGCCAACAATGGCTCCACTTTCACCTATAGCAACGCCACCCTGACCAATACAGGTGGCTTCTTGACGGCGTCTGGCACCACCAGCAACGGCGGCGTCGTCGACATCAGAAGCGCCCGCATCGATGGCGGCACGCTGTTCACGGCCGGCACCGGTCGCATCACCTTCTCGAACAGCGGCGGCAACGTCCTGAACGGCGTCACGCTGGCCGGGCACGCGGATCTGGCCCTGACCAGTGCCCCGAGTCAGATGTGGGTGGAGAACGGACTCACGCTGAGCAACGCCACCATCGACATCAACGGCACGAGCGCGGGTAGCAGTATCGTGGGCTTCCGCGGCACCCAGACCCTGGGTGGCACCGGCACCGTCGTGTTCGGCAACACTAACGGCGCCGCCAACTATGTGTGGCTCGACAACAACGACGCCGTGCTGACCATCGGTCCGAACGTCACCATCCGCGGACAGAATGGCACCATCGGCATCGGGAACGGCAGCAATCGCGTGGTGGTCAACAACGGCCACATCGCGGCCGATGTCGCGGGCGGCACCATCACCCTGCAGTCGGCCAGCTTCACGAACAACGGCGCCCTCGAAGCCAAGAATGGTGGGATGCTCAATCTGGCCACCCTGGTGAACAACGGCCCCAGCGGTGCGCTGAACGCCAGCAACAACGGCGTCATCCGGATGAACGGGGCGACCGTGACCGGCGGCACTATCAACACCACCTCGGGTGGGCGCTTCACGGCGACCTACCACGGCGGCAACATCCTGAGCGACGTCACCATCAACGGCGCACTCGATCTGGCCACGACGCAGGGCATGGTCCGCGTCAACGGCACCACGGGGCTCACGCTCACCGCCGGCAGCACCGCCAACATCAATAACGGCAGCATCCTGCAGTTCGAAGGCAATCGGAGACTGGAGGGGGCGGGCGCCGTAGTGTTCGGCGATTTCGGCGCCAGCAACTATGTGTGGCTCGACGGTAACAACGCGACACTAACCATCGGCGCGAACGCCACCATCCGCGGACAGAATGGCACCATCGGCATCGGGAACGGCAGCAATCGCGTGGTGGTCAACAATGGGCATATCACGGCCGATGTCACCGGCGGCACCATCACCCTGCAGTCGGCCAGCTTCACGAACAACGGCGCCCTCGAAGCGAAGAACGGCGGCCTCCTCAGTCTGGCGACCACGGTGAACAACGACGCCACCGGCGCGATGAACGTCAGTGACAACGGCGTCATCCGGATGGATGGGGCCACCGTGACCGGCGGGACCATCAATACCACGTCGGGTGGCCGCTTCACGGCGGCCTACCACGGAGGCAACGTCCTGAACGACGTCACCGTCAATGGCGCCCTCGACCTGGCCACGTCGCAGAGTCAGATCCGCGTGAACGGCGCCACCGGCCTCACGCTCGCCGCCGGCAGCACTGCCAACGTCAACAGCAACAGTACGCTGCAGTTCGAAGGCAATCAGACGCTGGGTGGCGCGGGCGCCATCGTCTTCGGCAACACCGGCTCCGGAAATACAGTGCGTCTCGAAGGCAACAACACGACGCTGACCGTCGGCACGAACGCCGCCATCCGTGGCCACAGTGGCACCATCGGGCTTGGGAACGGTGCTGACCGTATCGTGATCAACAACGGCCGCATCGCGGCCGATGTCGCCGATGGGACCATCTCCCTGCAGTCGGCCACATTCACGAACAACGGCGCCCTCGAGGCGAAGAACGGCGGCCTCCTCAGCCTGGCGACCACGGTGAACAACGGCCCCACCGGCACGATGAATGTCAGTGACAACGGCGTCATCAGGATGAATGGAGCCACCGTAACCGGCGGGACCATCAACACCACCGGTGGGGGTCGCTTCACCGCGGCCTACCACGGAGGCAACGTCCTGAACGACGTCACCGTCAATGGCGCCCTCGACCTGGCCACGTCGCAGAGTCAGATCCGCGTGAACGGCGCCACGGGCCTCACGCTCACCGCCGGCAGCACTGCCAACGTCAACAGCAACAGTACGCTGCAGTTCGAAGGCAATCAGACGCTGGGTGGCGCGGGCGCCATCGTCTTCGGCAACACCGGCTCCGGAAATACGGTGCGTCTCGAAGGCAACAACACGACGCTGACCATCGGCACGAATGCCGCCATCCGCGGACAGAATGGTACCATCGGCATCGGGAACGGCGCCGATCGCTCCCTCATCAACAACGGCACCATCGCCTCCGACGCCGGTGGCCTCATCACCGTCTCCCCGATCAACGTCACCAACAACGGCACTCTGCGCGCGCAGAACGGCACGCTGACGCTCAACTCCGCCGTCACCGGCACGGGCAAGCTGCAGGTCGACGCCGCGGGCGTGCTGAACATGTCCAACACCGGCCCCACCACGCAGGCTCACCTCGCCATGGGCGCCGCCGGCGCCACGCTGAACACGAACAATCAGAACATCACCATCACCAAGGACTACACCAACGTCGCTGCCGGTTCGGGCAACAGCTTCAACCGACGCGCCGGCGTCAACGGTACCGGACAGATTCTCGCCGGTGGTGATGCGGCGCAGGCCATCACCGGCGCGGCCGTCACCAATGGCGCCACCAACAACGCCACGCTCACCATCGGCAACGTCCGCGTCGGCACGTCCACGCACAACTACCAGATCGCCAACACCGGCACCAACGGCGCAGACCTCCGCGGCGCCATCCAGACCGCCGTGAACGGCGGCAACATCACCGACGCGCGTCTCTCCGGCGCCGGTGTCACCGCCGGCAACTACGGCCCCGTCGCCGTGGGCACGAACTCCGGCAACATGGCGGTCAACTTCACCGCGAACACCGCCGGCGTACTCGCGCCCATGAGCGGACAGGCGGTGAATCTGCAGAGCAACTTCCAGAACATCGCCGATCAGAAGCTCAACATCGTGCTCGCCAGCGGCGCCGCGGCCTACAACATGGCCGAGGGCAGCACGGCCGCCACGGTCAACCTCGGCAACACCCGCGTGGGCGGCACGCTCGCCGGTAACATCGCCGTCGCCAACACCGCGCCCACCGGCACCTTCACCGAAAAGCTCAGCGCCACCTTCGGCAACGCCACCGGCAACGCCGCGCACAACGGCGGCTCGGTCTCGCTGCTCACCGCCGGCACCAGCAACAACTCGGCCATGGGTGTGTCACTCAACACCTCGGCCGCCGGCGCGCGCACCGGCACGGTCGCGGTGAACTACGCCACCGACGGCACCGGCACCAGCGGCCTCGCCGCCGAGTCGGTGGGCAGCCAGACCGTCACGGTCAACGGCAATGTCTACCAGGCCGCGCAGGGCCAACTCAATTCGACGCCGCTCAACTTCGGCACCGTGCAGGTCGGCCAGTCGGTGAGCAAAGTCCTCAGCATCACCAACAGCGCCACCGGACCGGCCGGTTTCGTCGAAGATCTCAACGTGAGCTTCGGCAGCGCCACGGGCACCGGATCGTCGCTCATCAATGGCTCGGGTTCGATTTCCGGACTGCAGGCCGGCGCCACGAACAACAGCGCCATGAAGGTGTCGGTGAACACATCGGCGGCAGGCAGTGTGGCCGGCAACATCGCGGTCAACTACTACAGCGCCGGTGCGGTCAATGGCGTCAGCAACGGGCTGGGCACGCTGGCCGTGGGCAGTTCGCAGTTCGGCGTGAACGGCAACATCCAGGCCGTGGCGAATGTCGTCGATCAGGCCCTGCCCGTCGTCAACACGGCGTCGGTCAACCTCGGCAACGTGCGTCAGAACGCCACATCACCCACCGCCTTCGTGAGCGTCACCAACCAGGCCACGGGCAACCAGCAGGCCGCGCTCAACGCGACGATCACCGGCAACGGCCCGGTGACGGCCGGCGGCGCATTCAATCTGCTCGCGCCCGGTGCGACCAATGCAGGCGCGTTGCAGGTGGGCATGAACACCGGCACCGCCGGTGCGGTGAACGGCACCGCCACCATCGGCTTCGTGTCGGACGCCAGCAACATCGGCGGTTGCGCGCCCAACTGTCAGCTCGCCCTCGCCTCGCAGAATGTGAACGTGTCCGGCGCGGTGTACCGTCTGGCCAATCCTTCCGTCAACAGCGCACCGGTCAACCTCGTGGCCCGCGTCGGTGATGTCGCGCCCACGGCCAGCATCGGCGTGACGAACGTGTCGCCTGACGTCTACACTGAGCGACTCAACGCATCCTTCGGCGGTGTCACGCCGGTGGGCTTCACCACGTCTGGCGCCATCACGGGTCTGGCCGCGCAGGCCACCAGCAACGCACTCCAGGTGGCACTCAATACGGGTACCGCCGGCGCATTCGGCGGCAACGCCGTGGTGAACCTCGTCTCCAGCGGCGCTGGCACCACGATGGCCGCCGACGAAACCCTCGCATCCGGTTCCGTCGCCCTCAACGGCAAGGTGTACGCGGCAGCCAAGGGTGAACTCAACACCAACACCGTCAACTTCGGCATCGTACACGTGGGCGATGCGGTGGCCGCCAGGAACGTCTCCGTGAAGAACGGCGCCGCGGTGGCCGGTCTCAACGATGTGCTCACGGGCGACATCACCGGTGGTGGTGGCGCGTTCACCGTGGGCGGCACGCTGGGCAGCGGCGTCACTGCCGGCAACACGAATGCCTCGAGCCTCACGGTCGGTCTCAACACGTCGACGGCCGGCTCGTACACCGGCAGCGCTGCGGTGAACTTCCGCAGCCACAACGACGACATGACCGATCTCGCACTCGGCAGCGAGACGGTGACGTTCGAAGGCGTGGTCAACAACTACGCGAACGCGGCCTTCACCAAGACCGGCGGTGCCGGCCTGCTCAGCTTCCTCAACAACGGCTTCGTGCTCGACTTCGGATCAGTGCAGCAGGGCACCACGCCGCTGTCCACTCTCCTCGGCGTGAAGAATGCCGTCACCGGGCCGGCCGATGAACTGAATGGCGCATTCGATCCACTCGGCCTCAGTGTGTTCGCCTTTAGTGGTTTCGACGCGTTCTCCGGACTTGGCGCCGGCCTCACGTTCGATGGACTCGGCGTGCTGTTCGACACGAACACCCTGGGATCATTCAGCCACACCATCACCCTGGCCTGGTTCGGCAGCAACGCCAGCGGCTACCAGGACGAACTGTCCAACCTGCAGCTCACCATCCGCGGCACCGTGACCGCCATGCCGCCCATCTCCGAAGTGCCCGAGCCGAGCACGGTGGTGCTGCTGGCCATCGGCCTGTGTGTGCTGGGCTGGAAGTGGAAGCGTTCGCGCGCGGCGACCACCAACACTCTCTGATCCCGTCCTCATCATGCTGACCCGAAGCGGATATCTCTCACTGATGGGCATGGCCGGCCTCGCGCTGGCACTGGCGGTGACGAACGGCGTGCTGTTCTCGGCCAACCGACGCGCGCAGCTCGCCATCAATGTGCGGCAAGGCGAAGTGCAGCAGGCCGCGCAGTTGCAGGTGTTGCAGACGGAAATCGCGAAGGCACTCGCCGAACTCGCCATCCGCAGCAACGATCAGCGGGTGTTCGACCTGCTGACCGCCAACGGCATCACCGTGACACGCAACGGACCTGCCGGCGGGAGCACCACCGGCAAGTCCACTCCCGCCCCTTCCCCCTCCACGCGCTGATCGGACATGACCATGCCCAGTATTGCCGAAGAAGGGACGGACCTGTCCGAACGGCTCATCCAGCCCGTCGCCCGGGACGCGGTGTCACACAGCCGTCGCCACACGAACCCTGTCGAGTATTCGATTTTCGCGCCGCTCATGCTGCTGTCGACGGCGCTCGTGGTCTGGTTCGCCTTCCAGACCGTGCAGTTGGTGCGCGAACGCGGCGAGCTGGCGACGATCACCGGCAACCAGGAAACATCCGTCGCGGAAGCGGCGAAGGTGCGACAGGCGCTCGACGCGCTGGCTTCATCGACGAAGCGCCTGGCCGATGAAGGCAATGCCAACGCGCAACTGATCGTGCAGGAACTGCAGAAGCGCGGCGTGACGATCAACGTGGAAAAATGAGGACTGATGGCGGATGATCTCGGGCCTCTGGTCTGGCCTCAGATCTTCAGACGGGGTCAGAGGTCAGAGATCAGCCGGTCAGAACTGAGACGGCGATCGAAAGATGAGAGATCAGACAACCACGAGTTCAGAAATCTGAGCGCTGCGGCGACGACCGTTCGTGCGCGCCACCGGCTACCGCCCAGGCGCCCGCAGGGCCCCTCGGGGCGTGAAGCGCCCCGCAAAACGCCGGGCTCTCGCGTCAGCACCCTACCCGCGGACGAAGTGCTCGGACTTCTCATCTCGTAGGTCATCTGATTTCTCATCATTCGATCGCCGTCTCAGTTCTGACCTACTGATTTCGGACCTCTCAAGCCCAACACCAGAGCCGAGGCTCTCCGTGTGACATCACCACCGTTTCACCGGGTATTGCATAGGGCCCCCGCGTATCGGCGGGTCTCCATCAGACTGTGATGCATCCCGCTCAACGCACCTGAATGTGCGCTGCGTTACACATCGGGCATCGATACACATCACGTCCCCGATTGTAACCTTTACCACGCACTGTCAGCGTGCTAGCGTGGGTCATAGCAGCACAGTGTGTCGGCCCCTTGCTGGCGTCATTCCCCCCAACCGCCTTCCAATGCGCCCTATCGCCCGCCTCGCTCTCCCGCTGCTCGGCTTGCTGGCCGTCAGCGCCTGTAAGGACGACGGTCCTCCGCCTCCAGCAGTCATAACGTCCGTCACCTCCCCCGCACTGACGGGTACGGTCGGTGAAACGGTCGGTCCGCTCACGGTGAAAGTCACCGACGCCGGTGGTGGAGCCGTGGCAGGAGTTCAGGTCACGTTTGCGGTGGCCGAAGGCGGCGGGTCCGTCTCGCCGGCCATCGATACCACGGACAACGCCGGTCTCGCCAGCACGACCTGGCGCCTTGGTCAGCAGGTAGTCGCCCAGCGCGTCACCGCCACTGCCCAGGGTGTGACCGGTGACGTGAACTTCGTGGCCACCGCCAACCCCGGCGCCCCGGCCACCATCGCCGTCCAGGCTGGTGACAATCAGACCGCCGTGGCGGGTGCCGCCGTCGCGACCGCCCCCGCAGTCGTCCTCAAGGACCGCTACAACAACCCCGTCCCTAACGTCTCGGTGTTCTTCACCGTGGCGGCCGGCGGCGGAACCGTGTCGGGCGCCGGTCCCACCACCAACGCCCAGGGCGTCGCCGCAGTCACCGAGTGGAAGCTCGGCCCGTCGGTGGGCGCCAATCGCCTCACCGCGCTGGCCGTCTACAACGGCGTGGCCGGCAACCCGATCACCTTCAACGCCACGGCCACGCAGGGCGCCGCGGCGACCGTGACGGCCCAGAACGCCACCACCATCACCGGCACGGTCGGGACGGCAGTGACTCCGGTGCCGCAGATCCGCGTGACGGATGCCGGCGGCAACCCGGTGTCGGGTGTCTCGGTCACCTTCACGGGCTCGGGTGGCTCCGCGGTGGCCGGCGCGGCCAAGAACACCGATGCCAACGGCTTCGCGTCGCCTGACAGCTGGACGCTGGGCAACACCGTCCAGAATTACACGCTGACCGCGACGGTCGGCTCGCTGACCCCGGCGGTGTTCACCGCCTCGGCCCGCGCCGGTGCAGTGGCCCAGGTCGCCATCTCGGCGGGCAACAACCAGTCGGCGGTGGTGGGACGCACCGTCGCCACCGAACCCGCGGTTCGTGTCTCGGATGCCTTCAACAACCCCATCGCGGGCGTGGAAGTGCTGTTCGAAGTCGTGAGCGGCGGCGGTACCGCTGTGGGCCGTCGTCCGGTCACCAACGCGCAGGGCATCGCCACGGTGGGCGGCTGGACGCTGGGTGACGACGTGGGCAGCAACCAGCTGCGCGCCACCGTCCAGGCCTCCGGCACGATCACCGGCAACCCCGTGCTCTTCAGCGCCACGGCCACGCCGGGCACGCCGGTGTCCATGAATGCCGTGTCCGGCACGACGCAGACGGCCACGGTCGGCACGGCAGTTCCGGTGCCGCCTTCAGTGGTCCTGCGGGACAATCGCGGCAACCCCGTCTCGGGCATCACCGTGACCTTCGTGATCGGCAGCGGCAACGGTACCGTCACCGGCGCCACCGCCGTGACCAACAACGCCGGTATCGCCACGGTCGGCGGCTGGACGCTTGGCGGTACGGCGGGCACCCAGACGCTGATCGCCCGGGCGACGAACCTGTCCGATGTGGTATTCACGGCCACGGCCACGGCTGGCGCGGCGTCCGTGATTCAGGCGGTGAGCACCCAGAGCCTCGGCAACATCGTGGTGGCATTCGGTCAGGCCGTGCCCACGCTGCCCTCGGTTCGTGTGACCGACGCCTCGGGTAACCCCATTGCCGGTGCCGAAGTGACGTTCAGCCTCGGCAACTCCAATTCCGGCACCATCACGGGTGAAGTGCAGACCACCAACACCAACGGTGTGGCCACGCTGGGAAGCTGGACGCTGCCCACGACCGCCGGCATCGTGTCGGTGGTGGCCCAGGTGTCTGGCCTGAGCGGGGTGACGTTCACGGCGACGATGACGCCGGGTGCGCCGACGAAGATCGTGATCGTCAGCAGCATTCCCTCCACGGTGACCGCGGCGAGCAACTGGCAGGGCGCCGTCGCCGTGCGACTGCAGGATGCGTTCAACAACAACGTCAACATGGCGGGCGTCTCCATTCAGTTCCTGCTCAATCCGGGAGCGACTGCGGGAAGCCTGCACCCGTCCGTGCCACAGACCGTGTCCCTGCTGACCACTGACAGTTCCGGCGGTGCGGCGGTGCAGTGGTATGCCGGCACGACGGCGGGAACACAGAGCCTCGCGATCACGAGCACCTCACATCCCGGGCTCACACAGGCCTCGGCCTCGATCACCCTGACGCCGTGAACTCCCTGAACTGAGTCACTTCGAAGAAGCGACCCGGTCTTGGGAACAGCCCCGCGGACTCTCTCCGCGGGGCTGTTGTGCATGCGGCGCGCGTTCGACGATCCCGCTTGCCTAGATTGAGCGCCTCACGGATTCGTGTGTCACCACAGGCATCGAGGGCGCCCCTGCGGGGCGGATACCAGCAGGATGAACAGCGGGATGCCGACGGGATACCGACAGGATACCGACAGGATGTGCTCGAGTGCGGTGACGTATCTGGACGAGGTCACCATGGTGGGTTCCCGTGATGAATCTCAACGGTCACCCCGATATCGACTGCTACATCGACAGTCCGCCCAGACATCACAACGCCCCCGCATCCTGTGGACGCGGGGGCGTTGTCTATCGCGGTGTCACCGATCCGGCTCAGTGCTTCGACTGCGCCTGCGAAATGGAGTCGAGGCGTTCGCGCGAACGATACGGATTCGGAATGTTCAGCTCCTCCGCCTTCGCATCGAAATCCGACCATCCCTTGGCGAGCACCTGATTGCCTTTGAACAGGATCGGCGTCTCGGTGGTGCGGCTGATTTCGTCTTCGATGCTGCCGGGCGTGTCGCGGTACCACACGACCGTATAGCGCTCGCCCTGGGTGAGGAACACCTGGGTGCGATAGCCATTGTGGAGACGCAGGGAGTCGCCCGGCTGCAGGGGCTCGATCATGCCCTTGCCAATGACGGCATCCACATCCGCCATCGTCATACCCGTATTGACGGGGCCGAGCTTTTCCTTGCCGACCATATCGGAAGGACCACAGGCGGCCAGTACACTGAGTGTGAGGGTCGCGGTGAACACGGAAAGAGAACGGACAAGAGCAGGTTTCATATGGATCACGTGACGAACGGTTTTTGCCGGATGATGGGAGCTGACGCGCAGGAGATCTGCCGCGCACAACAAAGAAAGATAGTGAGCTTGGGTACGCTTTCGTAGGGCGGAGGTTCCCGATCGGAAAACGACCGATTGAGAGCCAGCGATTTTGTACCACGCCACCGGGGAGCCGTCGACTCCGTCCACTCCTCACTTGGGATGGAGGGAAAGAGAAAGGGGAGGCGCCCCGAAGGACGCCTCCCCAACTCATTCCTGCACGGTGGCCGTTAGAGCACCACCGTTTCCATCATCACGGCGTACCGGTCGGACCAGTGAGGCCGAAGTTCACCGTCGCCTGAATGTCGGCGGCAGTCGCCGGGGCATTCGAGATGACGATGTTCTGGACCACGAGGTTCGAGCCAGCGGTCGTGATGTTGTTGGTACCCGTACCGCCAGAGGCGGTCGTGTTACCCGTGGTACCGGTCCACGTCTGGCCACCCGAAACCTGGGTGATCGCGATGGACACGTTGTAGGTGCCCGTCGGAGCATGGACGACCAGCGGCGTACCGGTCGTGCCGCTGAAGTCACGGAAGCCGCCCGTGGCTGCGTAGGCCGAGCTCGTGAACCGCACCGTGTACGGGATACCGTTCGGCAGGTTGTTCGAGCCGCCGCCCGCAGTCACCAGGTTCACAGTGATCTGTGCACTCTGCTTCGTGTAGGCCACGTTGTAGGCCGGCGCGCCATTCGTACCAAAGCCCGAGGCCGTGACGGCCGCAGCGTACGGGTTGGCGAACGTCGTGCTGTAGAACGCCGTGTCAGCCGCGACGTAGGCGCTCTGGTTACCCGCGAGCGTGCAGTTCGCGTTGGCGCCAACCAGGAAGTGGTTGCTGCCGTTGGCCATCGAACCGATACCGCAACCAGCCGCACTCGGCAGGTTCATACCCGTCGGGAGACCCGACACGTTGAACTGGATGTGGTTGGTGGTATTGGTGTAGGCGAGCGCAGCGTTCGGCACCGCAGCCGGCGGCAGCGCAACGTTCAGGCCCGTGACGGCGGCCGGAGCGGTGTGCGTGTAGCCGTTGAGGACCGAGCTGCCCGTCGGCGTCACAGAGTACGTGCCCGCACCCGGGACCACGTAGTTCTGCGTGCCGTTGCCCTGCGAGACCGTCTGGCTGAAGCCGTTCGGGCCCGCGATGGTGAACGACGGGGTACCGCCGCCGACGACGCCGCTGACCGTCACCGAGACCTGCGTGGTGGACAGCGTGTAGTTGACAGTGGCCGAGCCGACGCTGTTCGCGTTGACCACAACCGTGCCCGACGGGGTCACCGACTGGACGGAGTAGCTGTTGTTGTTGAACGTCACCTGCGAGCCGGTCACGAAGTACGTGCCAGCCGCCGGGACGACGTACGTGCCCGGGCCCGTCACGGTCTGCGTGTAGCCGAGGCCGTTGGAGATGGTGATCGAAGCCGCCGCACCGGCCGGGAGGCCCGTGACGGAGATCGCGATCGCCTCACCACCGATGACGATGCCGTTCGGATCGGTCGCCAGGCCGGCGCCGTTGCTGCGCACGCCGATGGCGATGATACGATCGTTCACCGCGACCTGACGCTGCGTCGTCTCGAGCGACGTCGGGGTCTTGGCATAGGCATCCGAGGTCAGCGTCCACGTCCAGAAGCGGATCACGCCCTGGTCGGACTGGGCCGCCGACGTGGCCTGGCCGAGGTACTCGTAGTTGCCCGAGGTGGCGTTGTAACGGAAGAACTCCACGCGGCTGAACGGCGGGTTCGGCACGTTGGTGTTACCCGTCAGCTGCGCCTTCAGGCCCGCGGGGGCGAGGAAGGCCGGCTGCAGGGACGCCTGCGTGTTGAGCACGGTCCAGCTGCTGTAGTTGTTCGCCGTCGCGTTGCCGTTCACACCCGAGATCGAATTCAGGTTGCTCAGCGCGACCGCGCCGAACGACGTCGTGTACGCGGCCGAGGCGGCGTTGTTCACGTCGAATCCGGTGCCCTGGATGTTCGTGATGTTGGCCAGCGCGGCCGGGCTGTTCGAGAACGAGGGCACCGTGCCGGTGGTCGTTTCGAGCGCCGTGATGAACGGCGCGCCCGTCGGGAGCTGCACGTTACCCGCGAACGGCGTCACGACTTCGTCGTTGAAGCGCGCGTTCAGGAGCGTCTGCGGGTAGATGAAGCGGCTGCCAATCGTCGGCCACAGGAGGCTGAGATTGTAGGCACGCGCTTCGACGTCGTCGCTGATCTGGGCCTGGAAGACCGGGGCCGAGCCAGCGGCGATGGACGCCGGGACGTTCAGGTCGCCGAAGATCGGCGCCGGACCGTTGTCGATCGCGACCGCACGGCTCAGGACTTCCGACACGTTACCGGCGCGGTCATAGACCTTGGCGCGGTAGGCGTAGATGCCCGGGTTGCCGAACGTCACGGCCGTCGCCTGACGGTAGCCGTCAGCCAGCGCGCCGAAGATACCGATCGAGAAGCCGTTGTTGCCCTGGTTGATGAACGGGCACGACGGGTTCGTCACCGGGTTCGATCCACCCGTCGCAGTCGACGTGGTGTTCGCGAACGGATTCGTGGACGAGGTGTTCATCGCCACGAGGCTGTTCGGGTTGATGCAGTTGAAGTTGTTCGAGCTGGCGCGGTTCAGCGTCTGCGGGTTCGCGCTCGAGGCACCACGCGTCGCGAAGTGCTGGAACGAGCCGTAGACCGACGGCTGCAGCTGGTACGTCGACGACGCCGACACACGCAGGACAGCGTCCTGGTCGTTGTTGTCGATGAAGCCGGCGCGCTCGTCGATCACTTCCGCCTGCACCGAACGCGAGGCCGAGCCCCACGCGGTGTCGGCAGCCGAGGCCGTCGAGAAGCGGATGAGCGGAGCCGTCTTGTCGACGCCGAGGCGCTGCGACAGCGGCGAGTAGCTCAGGTTGCCCAGCACGTCCGTTTCGGTGTAGCCCACCGTGTACGGTCCACGCGTCTTCAGGTTGTAGTCACCCGCGGCCGTGGCCGACGGATTCCAACCACCCTGGTTGTCGCTCGAGCATTCCGGGATGTCCGCACCCGTCGCGTTCGGCATCGCCGCAGAGGCGGTGTCGATCGCAGCGGCGGAACCGCCCGTGCCCGCGGCGCAACCGAAGAAACGCCAGGCGCGCGACGACGTGGCCGGGAGGCCGATGCCGTTGTCCGACGACGAAGCCGTCTGCGACTGGAAGTTGAACGCGGCGTTCACCCAGCCCGTGACGGCCGGCGTGTTCCAGATCGCGTTCTGCGCCACCGTCGTGGTCGGGGCCGTGCGACGGATGTCCGGCTCACGGGTCGTCGGGCCGGCGTAGTCGAGGCGGTTCGCCTGGATACGCGCAACCTGCGCCGAGAAACGGTAACCGTCGACGCGGGTCACGACCGGCGCCGGGTTGTTGTAGTTGTCCGTACCCGCGACGACGCCCACGAAGTTCGAGGCATCCGACGCCGGGTGCGAGTAACCACGGCACTCGATGACCTTGTTCGCGGCCGTCGAGAAGTTGGTGTACGTGTTGCTCGACGAAGAGGTCATGCGACCCACTTCGCTGTTGTACGAACCGTTGAACGGCAGCGCCGTGTAACGCTCGTAGCTGGTGCCTTCACCCGTCTTGAGCGGGTCGACGTTCGAGACGCCGAGCGCCAGGGTGCGATCGGCCTGGCCGCTCTGGTTACAGATGGCGGACGAGCCGTTCAGGCCTTCACGCAGGCCGATGTCGATGCGCGTAACCGTACGACCCGGGGTATAGAAGACCGGGACGATCGAGTACGTGCCAGTGCCTTCGGCGCCCGGACCACCCCACCAGGTGAGGTTGTTCGACGCGTGGATGGCCGACCGCGACGGGTTCGTGTAACGAGCCGCGTAGCCGTCGAGGTTGTTGAAGTTCAGCACCTGACGGTTGTTGACCGCGTTCTGCTGTTCCAGCGCCGTCGTACCCTGCGTGGTGAACACCGAGGCCGAGACGAGCTTCTGGCCGTTCGGGTAGAAGACGTCAGCCGCGCCCGTCTCGAAGTTCGCCGTGAAGTCCGCGGTGTTCACGAAGAGCGTGATGTCACCCTGGTTCGCGGTGCCGTTCGAGTAGAGCTGGCGGGCCGCCGGACGGCGGTTCGAGCCATCGGCGTTGGCGATGAACACGACCACCGAGTCGACGCGCTGGCCGTTCGGCTGGAGGTTCAGCACCACCTGGATCTGGTCACGAACGTTCGTGATGTCGACCGGCTGGTTGACCTGCGCGTTGGCCGACGTGACGAGACCTTCCGCACCCGACGACGTCGAGTAGTAGGTCGAGATCGGACCCTGCGTGATCGTCTGGATCGTGACGTTCGCCGAGGGCGAGACCGTCACCGGCACCTGCTGCGTGAGCGTCGACGCGGCGAAGTTCGTGTTGGCGGCCGAGGTGGCCGTCACCGTGATCACCGCCGTGCCCGACGCCACCGCCGTCACGAGACCAGTCGACGACACCGTGGCGATCGACGGAGCCGTCGTGCCGTAGGTGACCGTCGCCGCCGCCGCACCGGCCGGCTGCTGGACCGACGCCGACAGCTGCGCCGTCGTGAGCAGGCCCATCACCAGCGAGCTGGGCTGGACGTTCAGGGCCGTGATGCCCGAGGGAAGCGCCGTGACCGTCACCGTCGCCGCGCCCGTGAGCGTGGTCGTGGTGTAGCCCGTGCCCGAACCCTGCACCGACACCGTGATGGTCGCGACGCCAGGCGCCACGGCCGTCACCACACCAGCGGACGTCACCGTCGCGATGGCCGTGTTGGACGACGTGAAGGAGTTCGTGGTCGTGACCGACGACGCCGCCTTGTTGACGTTCGGGACGATCGTGACCGTCTGGTTCACCGCCAGGCTCGCCGAGGTCGGCGAAACCGTCAGCGTATTGATGGCCGCAGCCGGAGCCGCCACCGTGATCGACGCCGCCGCCGCCTTGCCGGTGGAGGTCGCAGCCGTCACCGTCGCGTTACCCGCCGCCACTGCCGTCACGCGGCAGGCCGAGCCGGCCGACGTGGCCGTGGCCACGGCCGTGTTGCTCGACGTGCAGCTGGCGAGCGTGGGGGCCGCGGTTGCGCTGCCGCCCGAGATCAGAACCGCGAAGTTCAGCGATTCGCCAACGTTCATGCTGGCGCTCTGGGGCGTGATGGACACCGTTTCTGGTGGCGGAGTCTCCGTCACCGTGACGTCGTCACCGCAAGCACCGAGTGCCACGAGGGCACCCAAGCTCAAGGCGACGAGCGTCTTGTTCCGAGAAAAGAGTTGCATTCATCCCCCTCTTGCGAGGTAGTGGAGGTAGCTGCCGTCGAAGGGTCGGGTGCCCGCCGACAACGTTCTGCTGTGACAGACGCCGGCCGCTCGGCCTGCGTCTCATCACGTGCACTTCACAGGGGACCTGAACTCGACTCGGGGAGCGGCCGATGGGAGTATCGAAGTCGTGCGAAAAGACGCGATGCCCGTCATGTCCTGCCTGTCATCCGGCGGGAAACCCGCCACACGACAGCCCTGCACTCACGCCGCCGGACGGTCCAAGCTCCGCCGGGGCACGAGCCCCACACCTGCTTCTACTGCGGCGCACCGTGCGCGCGTCACTCCGGGATAGGGTGACGCACACACTCCTCGCGACAATAGCAAGCGCGGAAACTAGGGGTGATCCGCAACACGGTCAAGCAGCGGAACCCCTGGTGTCCTGTAATGGCAGTCACAATGGTGGCACAAAAACCCGTTTTCGGCCAGTTATCCACAATCCGGTGGGGGGTTGTGGGGATGGATTCGGGATGAACCGTCGGATTTCGGGTGCCGGGTGGTGGGTCTGAGGAGGCACCGCCAGGTTGGCGATTCGGCGCCGGAAAGCACGTTCTGCCCCGCCCCTCCTCCGGTCCACCGGTACAGAGGGAGGGACGCCTCACCCGCAACAGCGTCACAGGACAGGCACCGTAGTTCCAGCACCCGTGGTTCCAGCTCCCGTAGTTCCAGCTCCCGTAGTTCCAGCCCCCGCAGTCCCCGTTGTCTAATTTCCACCCCAATGCCCACCGCCCCCCTCAACCCCGCCCAGGCCGACGCCGCCGCCCACGGCGATTCCCCCCTGCTCATCGTCGCCGGGGCCGGGTCCGGGAAGACCCGCACGCTCATCTATCGGGTCGCCGCCCTGATCAAACGCGGCATCCCCGCCCATCGCATCCTGCTCCTGACCTTCACCCGGCGGTCGGCGCAGGAGATGCTCTCCCGCTGCGAGCAGCTCGTCGGCTCCGCCTCGCATCAGGTGCAGGGCGGGACGTTCCATGGCGTGGCCCACCGGCTGCTCCGTCGTTTCGGCCCCGCCGCCGGTCTCCCCGCCGACTTCACGATCCTCGACCAGAGCGACGCCGCCGATCTCATGGGACTCGCCCGCTCCGCCCTCGGCTACGGCGACCTCAAGAACGCGCCCCGCTCCGCCCCGCGGTTTCCCCGCGCCGAAACGCTGTTCACCGTCTATTCGCGCCACGTCAACACCGATCGCCCGGTGGCCGATCTGCTGGCCGAGCAGTGGCCGCATTTCCAGGCCTGGACCGGCGACATCGAGCGTTGTTTTGCCGACTACACGCGGCGCAAGAGCGAACGCAATCTCCTCGACTACGACGACCTGCTGCTGTCGTGGGCCCTGCTGCTGGAACAGGCCCCGCCCATCGCGGAGCAGATGCGGGCGCTGTACGACCATGTGCTGGTGGACGAATATCAGGATACGAACCCGCTGCAGTCGCGTATCCTGCGCGGCCTCTGCACCAGCGGGCACATCACCGTGGTCGGGGACGATGCCCAGAGCATCTATGCCTTTCGCGGCGCGACCATCCGCAACATCCTCGACTTTCCGCACGAGTTTCCGGGCACGCGCATCGTGACCCTGGAGCAGAACTACCGCTCCACGCCGCACATTCTCGATACCACCAACGTGCTCATCTCGCGCAGCATGGAACGGTATTCGAAACAGCTTTTCACCACGCGGGTGGACGGCGAACATCCGTGGCTCGTGACCGTGCGGGACGAGAACGCGCAGACCGCATTCGTCGTGGATCGTCTGCTGGAGTTGCACGAGCAGGGCACACCGCTGCGCGAAATCGCGGTACTGTTCCGTGCCGGCTACCTCTCGGCCGATCTCGAGATCGAACTCGCGAACCGACGCATTCCGTACGAGAAATGGGGCGGCCTCAAGTTCCTCGAAGCCGCCCATATCAAGGACATCCTCGCCTTCGTGCGGTTGCTCGAGAATCCACGCGATGAAGTGAGCTGGTACCGGCTGCTGCGTCTGCTTCCCGGGGTGGGTGACGCCACCGCGCGCAACGTCATCGACCTGTTGGCGCAACATGCCTGGGCCCCCATGGTCATCGGCGCCGCAAAAGCCCCCGCCCGGGCCCGTCCCGGTCTGCACGCGCTGGGGGCGCTGCTCGACGGCATGACGCGCGTGGAACGCGGCGACCGGCCGCACAATCCATCGGAAACGATCCGTCTCGTGCGGCAGTTGTACGACCCGTTGCTCGAAGCGACGTACGACGACGCGCCCCCGCGTCTCGCCGATCTCGATCAATTGGAGATCATCGCCGCCGGGTATGTCGATCGCACCGAGTTTCTCGCCACACTCGCCCTCGAGCCGCCGTCGAACACGCAAGATCTGGCGGTGGGCAGCACCGATGAAGACGACGCGCTGATTCTGTCCACGGTGCATTCGGCCAAGGGCAAGGAGTGGGACGTCGTGTTCGTCATCCACGCGTCCGATGGCGTGTTCCCGATGGCCCGCGCCGCCGTGGACGATGCGCAGGTGGACGAGGAGCGTCGTTTGCTGTATGTGGCGATGACGCGTGCGCGGAACGAGCTGTACGTGACGTATCCGCTGCACAGCTACGCGACGCGGACCGGCGCCGATTTTTCGTATTCGCAGCTGTCCCGTTTTCTCGATCCGGGTGTGCGCGAGACCATGCAGCGCGTCACGGTGGGTGAGGTGCCCGGTCTGCTGCTGCCCGGTGCGCACGAACTCGCCCGCATGGAGCCGGTGGTGGATCTGCGCGCGCTGCTGCGCGGGAAGTTTGGGGGGTAGGGCGGGCGGCTTGTGCGGCGACCCGCCGGCACTGGGTCACTCACACGCCATGAGGGGCCGCCTGCGGCGGCGATACCGGCAGGATGAACAGCGGATAACAGCAGGATCATTTCTGGTGTGGCATCAGGGAAGCCGGGCAGCGTGCCGGAAACCGTAGATCTGTACTTCCCTCAGATTCTCTTCGACGTGGTAGAGGATCAGATAGTCTCCGTAGACCAACCTCCGCAGTTCGATCCCCTCAATGTCACTTTCCACCTCGGCGACCGCATAACGTTCCGGATTCCGTTCGAAGCTGTCCATCTGGAACAGCAACCCGCGGAGCCAATTGGATACGCGAGATTCGGGTACACCCTGGTCCGCGAAATACGTCAGTTGGTCATTCAGTTTCTCGTGAAACTGTTCAGCATAGAGGACGCGGTAGGTCATCTCGAAAGATCGATCCCGTGCCGTTCAGCCAACTGCCGGATGCCTTCACGGGCATCGCGAACACGCCCGGTTTCGAAGTCCCGCCTGCCCTTTCGAATCAGTGCGAGATTCTCGGCCAGTTCCCTCTGGCCGATCTCATCGATGAGCGTCCGCATCGCATCGTAGGTTTCCGGGCTCAGCACCACCGCCGCCGTGCGGCCATTCGTGGTCACGAACAGTGGCCGACCCGTCTCCTGAATCCGCTGAAAATTCTCGCTCAGACGGGAACGGAGTTCGGTCAGCGGTACGATGTCCTTGGCGAGCATCAGGCAGCCCTCGATCTTGTCGTGTACAGAATTATGTACTGTATTTTGTACCTCAATTGATCATCGGTCAAGACCCCGAGAACGCCTCCGAACTCATCCTGCAGGTATCCTGTTGTTCATCCTGCTGGTATCGCGCCCGCAGGGCGCCGTTCACGGCCTGCCGCCCCATGCAAAGACCGGTGTCCCCTGCCATTGCCCGGCCGGCAGACACATCTTGCAAGGTTACCCATCCGGGTCCCCCTTCGCCCCACGCAATGCCCAGTTCCATGCTGCGGACCGTATGCCTTGCGGCTGTCATGCTTGCCTCGGTCGCGACCGCCGAGGCACAGACGGCCTCCCCGGCGCGCCGGACTGTTTCCCGCGACTCCTTCGCGCTGAATGCGGTGCTGCCGGTGGACCCCGCTGTCCGCGTGGGCACACTGCCCAATGGCATCCGCTACTACGTGCGCCGTAACAGCAAGCCCGAGCAGCGTGCCGAACTCCGGCTCGTCGTGAACGCCGGTTCCATTCTGGAAGACGAGGACCAGCGCGGCCTGGCGCACTTCGTCGAACACATGGCGTTCAACGGCACGACCAACTTCGCGAAGAACGACATCGTGAAGTACCTCGAGTCCATCGGCGTACGGTTCGGCGCCGACCTCAATGCCTACACCGGTTTCGACGAAACCGTCTACATCCTGCCCGTGCCCACCGACAGCGCCGGGATCCTCGAACGCAGTTTCCGCTTCCTCGGCGATGTCGCCAGCGGCATCAGATTCGACTCTCTCGACGTCGTGGCCGAACGTGGCGTGGTGCTCGCCGAATGGCGGGATGGACTTGGGGTCGGTGAGAGGCTGCGCGACAAACAGTTCCCCGTGATCTTCCGCGGCTCGCGGTACGCGGAACGTCTGCCCATCGGCAAGCCGGACATCATCGAGCACGCCAATCCCGGACCGCTCAAACGGTTCTGGCGCGACTGGTATCGACCCGATCTCATGGCCGTGATCGCCGTGGGGGATGCCGATCCTGCCCGTCTCGAACGGCTCATCCGCACCACGTTCGCGCCGATCCCCAAACGCACTGCGCTGCGCGCACGACTGCTCGCCACGGTGCCCAGCCACGATTCCACGCTCGTCACGATAGCCACCGACAAGGAACTGACATCCTCGAATGTGGGCGTGCTGTGGAAACGGCCGGGAACCCCCACGCGCACCGTCGGCGATCTGCGCAACGATCTGCTGGACGATCTCTACGACCGCATGATCAACCAGCGCTTCACGGAACTCGCGCTCAGGGCCGATGCGCCGTTCGTGAACGCGGGCGCAAGCAGCGGCACGTTCGTGCGTGGCAGCGCCTACTACTCGCTCGACGCCAATGCGCGGGAAGGCAAGGTCGTCGAATCGCTGCAGGCCGTTCTCACCGAAGCCGAACGGGTGCAGCGTCATGGATTCCTCGCCGCCGAACTCGATCGGGCCCGCACCAACATGTTGCGCGGCTACGAGCGCGCCCATGCGGAGCGTGACAAGACCCCCTCGGGGGCGTTCGTGGACGAATACGTGAACCACTATCTCACGGGTGACGGGATTCCCGGCATCGCGTTCGAGTATGCCGTGGTGCAGAAGCTGCTTCCCGGCGTCACGCTCGCCGAAGTGAACGCCCTCGCGCAGTCGCGTGGCGGCGCCGCCAATCGTGTGGTCACGGTGACGGTGCCCGACAAGGACGGTCTCGTCGTTCCCACGGAAGCCGAGGTGCGTCGCGTCTTCGGTACCCTCGTCGCGGCCGAGATCGCGCCCTGGGTGGAAACGGTTTCCGACGCGGCGCTCGTGCCCACGCTGCCGACCCCGGGACGCGTGACCAGCGAAAAACACATCGCCACCCTCGGGGTCACCGACTGGACACTTGCCAACGGTGTCCGCGTGCTCGTGAAGCCCACCGACTTCAACGCGGATCAGATCGTCATGAGCGCATGGAGTCCCGGTGGCGCCAGTCTCGTGAGCGATCGTGATGTCTTCAAGACATCGCTCACCCCCACCGTGATCGAACGTGGTGGCGTGGGGGCGTTCGCGCTTCCCGATCTCGTCAAGAAGCTCACCGGCAAAGCGGCCAGCGTGAACACGAGCATCGGCGATCTCAGCGAGAATCTGTCGGGACGCGCCTCTCCGCAGGATCTGGAAACGCTGCTGCAATTGACGTGGTTGCGCATGACATCGCCCCGTGCCGACACCGCGGCGTTCCAGGCGCTGCTGCCGCCACTGGAAACCGCGCTGCGCAACAAGGACGCCAACCCCGGCGCGGTGTTCTCCGACACGGTGCAGGTGACGCTCGCCGGTGGTCATCCGCGGGTGCGTCCGCTCACACCGGACATGCTGGGCGAACTCGATCTCGGGGAAATGCTCGCCATCTACCGCGATCGCTTCGGGGACGCGAGCGATTTCACATTCCTCTTCGTCGGCAACGTAGACCCGGCCATCCTGAAACCCCTCGTCGAACAATGGCTGGGATCCTTGCCGGCCAGCGGTCGTCATGAAACGCCGCGCGACGTGGGGCCGAAACAATTCACCGGACAGATCGACAAGGCCGTGCACAAGGGGATCGCTCCGCAGAGCCAGACGGCGGTGTTGCTAGCCGGCACGGCTCCCTGGTCACGGGAAGAGGCCTATCTGCTGTCGTCGGTGGGTGAAGTACTGGAGATGCGTCTGCTGGACCGGTTGCGCGAGGCATTGGGCGGCACCTATTCCGTCTCCGTGAGCACGGCATTTTCCCGTCGTCTCCGGCAGGAATGGCAGATCGCCATCAGCTATGGTTCCGCGCCCGACAACGCCGATCCGATGTTCAAGGCTGTCGAGCAGGAACTCGATTCGCTGCGCCGCGTCCCGCCCTCGGCGGCCGAGGTGGAGCGCGTGCGTGAACAGCAGCGCCGCGAACTCGAAGTGGCGAAGAAACAGAACGGGTACTGGGTGAACCTGATCCGCGGTCGCGTCGAAAACGGCGACCCGCTCGATGGTCCGATCGAAGACGAAACGCGGATCGCGGGGCTGACGGTCGACAAGCTGGCCGCGGCGGCGCAGCGATATCTCGTCGAGACCAACCGGGCGCGGTTTGTGCTGCTTCCGGAAAGCTCCCGGTGAGAGCTTTCAGATAGTCAGAGAACGGCGTTGCCGCGGATCACGCGGATGGGGCGGAAACAGCACGGATGAACAACGGTCAAGCAACAAATTGAACAAAATGAACAACGGGTCAACAAAGAATGTTGTTCCCGTAGTTATCCGTGCTGTTTCCGCCCCATCCGCGCAATCCGCGGCAACGCAGTCATCTGTTATCTGATCTCGCCGTCGAATCCCGATGCGCCGCGATGATCCGCGAGATCGCCTGCCGCAGATCGGACCCCGACGCGACATAGACCGAGTCGAATCGGTCCAAACCATCCGCGTACACCCGGCGGGCCAGCAGGACGGCGTTGTCGAGCACCACCCGGCCTGACCAGCCCGGTGGGTAGCCGCGCAGGAGCGGGCCGACCGAATCGACCAGGCGTCGCTGTGCCCGCGCGTAGACGGAATCACGCGCCGTGATACGCGCAGCGGTCGCCGAGTCAGGCAGCGCGGAGAACACACTGTCGATCTCGCGCGCGGTGCGTCCCCAGAAGGCGCCCAGCACCAGATCGTCCTGCCAGTCGTCCTGCGCGCGGCGGATCAGCACGCTGTCGCCGAGCATGCGGAAGAAGTGTTCGGCGCCACGTCCTCCCACGAATGACGCGAACGACTCGTTGAACGAGACCTTGCCCTTGGCGAAGTACGTATTGTGCAGCAGTTCGTGCAGCACCGTGTTCACGAGGGTCACCGAATCCTGGCGCACAGTGGTGCTCACCAGCGGATCGTTGAACCAGCCGAGCGTGCTGAACGCGCTCGAGGCGCCGAGGCTGACATCGAACCCCTCGGCACGCAGTTGGGCCGCGGTGCGTTTGGCCTCGTCGAAATCGAAGAACCCCTTGTATGGGAAGCTCCCGACCACCGGAAACGACCAGGTCTTGAGTTTGAGCCGGTCGCGATACGCCGCCGAAACCACCAGCACCAGCGTGTCGCGATCGAGCGGGGAGTACGTCGTGAAACTCTTGCCCGCCTCGAGCCCGAGCGAATCCACGGCGAACTGCCTGGCGGCGAGCACCAATGCCAGTTTGGCACGCAAGGCAGGGTCCGTATTGTCGCGGACCACCAGCCGCTGGATCGGTTGACGCCGGGCGAGGATGCGCGCCTCCTCGTAGGCGGCGCGCGAGATGTAACATCCCATCGGCGTGAGCGTGAGCAGCACGACCAGCGCCGCCGCCAACCCGCCGGCCGCGCGCCGTGCCCAGCGTCCCCACGCGCGCCGGACGATGTGATCCGCTCCTGACAAGTCCTGCCGCACCTCCCCGTGCTGCGATATCATTCCTGATCCATGTCGTTCGTTCATCTGCACTGCCACTCCGAGTATTCGCTCCTCGACGGCGCGAATCGTATCGACGATCTGATCAAGCGCGCGCAGCACTATGAGATGCCTGCGCTCGCCATCACCGATCACGGTAACATGCACGCCGCCTGGGAGTTCCAGGAGAAGGCGAAAAAGGCCGGCATCAAGCCGATCCTCGGCATGGAAGCCTACGTGGCGCCGGGGGACCGCCGCCAGCGTGGACGCCCCGCGCCGGGAGTGAAGCCGTACTACCACCTCGTGCTGCTGGCCCGCGACATCGTGGGCTACCGCAATCTGGTCAAGCTCACCTCGCTCGGGTACACCGAGGGCTTCTACACCAAGCCCCGCATCGATCGCGAGCTGCTGGCCCAGTATTCGGAAGGGGTGATCGTCTCCTCCGCCTGTCTGGCCGGCGAAGTGGCCACGCACCTGATGGAGGACCGGCTCGACGAGGCGCGTGAGGCCGCCGCGTGGTACGCCGAGCTGTTCAAGGGGCGCTACCACCTCGAAGTCCAGGCCCACACCAGCGAAGGACAGCCCATCCTCAATGCGAAGATCCTGTCGCTCGCCGATGAGCTGAACCTGCCGGTCGTCGCCACCAACGACGCCCATTTCCTGAAGCACGAGGATCACGACGCGCACGACGTGCTGCTCTGCATCGGGCTCGGCAAGGATCGCAACGACCGCGATCGCATGAAGTACGACGACGGATTGTACTTCAAGAGTCCCGATGAGATCCGCTCGTTCTTCCCGGGCCGCGAGGATGTGCTCACGAACACCCTGGCCATCGCCGACACGGTGGACGTGCAGTTCGCGAAGAAGTACTACGTGCCCTCGTTCCCGCTGCCCGAGGGGGTCGCCACCGAGAACGACCTGCTGGTACAGCTCTCCACCGAGGGAGCGAAACGGCGATACGGCGATCCCTTCAACGAGGAAGTCCGGCAGCGCCTCGAGTACGAACTCGACGTCATCACGCGCACCGGATACGCCGGCTACTTCCTGATCGTCGCCGACTTCATCAAGGCGGCGCGTGATCGGGGAATTCCCGTGGGGCCCGGGCGTGGATCGGCCGCCGGTTCGCTGGTGGCGTATTCGCTCGGCATCACCGACGTGTGTCCGCTGGAATTCGATCTGCTCTTCGAGCGCTTCCTCAATCCCGAACGCGTGTCCATGCCCGACGTGGACGTGGACTTCTGCTTCGAGCGCCGCGGGGAAGTGATCGAGTACGTGCGGCAGAAGTACGGCAAGGACAGCGTCGGTCAGATCGTCACGTTCGGGACCATGAAGTCGCGCGCCGCCATCAAGGACGTGGGGCGCACGCTGGGCTTCTCTCCGGCGGAAACCGACGCGCTGGCCAAGCTCATTCCGAATGCGCCGAACTTCTCGTTGACGGTGAAGGAAGCCATCGAGCAGGTGCCCGAAGTGAAGTCGTTCTACCAGAACGACGAGCGGTACCGGCAACTGCTCGACTTCGCGGTCAAGCTCGAGGGCCTCTCGCGGCACACCGGCGTGCACGCGGCCGGCGTGGTGATCGCGCCCGGCCCGCTCGATGAATTCGTCCCCATCTGCACCCAGGCGTCCAAGGGTGCCGGCGGCGACGGTGACGAACGCGTCATCGTGACGCAGTACGACATGACGGCGCTCGAGAAGGCCGGCATGCTCAAGATGGACTTCCTCGGGCTGACCACACTCACCGTCATCACCGATACGCTCCGGAACATCAAGGAGCGTACCGGCCGGGACGTGCAGCTCGAGGAGCGCGGCTTCACCGACGCGGAGACCTACCAGGTACTGCGTGCGGGACGCACGGGCGGCGTGTTCCAGTTCGAATCGCCGCTGGCCACGGACGTGCTCAAGCGCATGCGCTGCGACCGTTTCGACGACCTCGTGGCGTCGAATGCGTTGCTGCGCCCCGGTCCGCTCGATGCCGGCATGCACAACGTGTACATCCGGCGCAAGCGTGGCGACGAGCCCACGGCGTACGCGTTGCCGGAACTCGAGCCCATCCTGTCCAACACCTACGGCGTCATCACCTACCAGGAACAGGTGATGCGTATCGCACAGGTGCTCGCCGGCATTTCGCTCGCCGAAGCCGACGTGCTGCGCAAGGCCGTGGGCAAGAAGGACGCGGAGCTCATCAAGAAGGAACTCGGCAAGTTCACCGAGAAATCGATCGCGCGCGGGTACGATCCGAAAATCATCGAGGAACTCGCGGGGCAGATCGAAACGTTCGGGCGTTACGGGTTCAACAAGTCACACTCCGTCGCCTACTCCGTCGTCGCCTATCACACCGCCTTCCTCAAGACGCACTACCCGGCCGAGTTCATGGCCGCACTGCTGTCGTCGAACATCGGGAAGACGGAAGAAGTCATCAAGTACATCGCCGAAGCGCGCGAAATGGGTATCGAGGTGCTCGCGCCCGACGTGAACGAATCGGGGTGGCGCTTCACCGTGGTGGGCGACAAGCGCATCCGCTTCGGGCTCGGTGCCATCCGCAACGTCGGCAAGGGCGCCATCGATTCCCTGCTGGCCGCGCGCGTCGAAGGGCCATTCGCATCGCTGCACGATCTGTGCGGCCGTGTCGATCTGCGCCTCTGCAACAAACGGGTGTTCGAGGCCCTCGTGGCGGCCGGCGCGTGCGACTCCCTCGGGGGGCATCGCGCGCAGCTGCTCGCGGCGCTCGATCACGCCATCAGCGAGGCCGCCCTGCAGCAGGAGGAGGCGGAACGCGGCCAGGGATCGCTGTTCGGGGATTTGCTCGGCGACACGTCCGACACACCGTCGGGCAACGGCCGTCAGCCGGCAGCGCTGCCGAACATCCCGGCCTGGACGGAAAGCGAGCGGCTGCAGCGCGAGAAGGAGCTGCTCGGCTTCTACATCTCCGGCCATCCGCTCGAGCCACACCGAACAGAGTGCGAACTCTTCGCCAGCCACACCGTATCGCAGCTCGGCACCTGGACGGCGGAACCAGTCACGATCGGCGTGGTGGTGACATCGATCAAGCGGCAGATCTCCAAACGCAACGGAGCCGAGTTCGCCCGGTTGACAGTCGAGGATTTTTCCGGATCTTCCGAAGTACTGGTCTTTCCGGAAGCGTGGGGGGTGATCGCCGAACGTGTTCGCCTCGACGTGCCGCTGCTCCTCAAGGGCGGCTACTCCCGGAAGGATCAGGACGTCGAAAACGCCACGTTCATCGTGAACGAGGTCACGCGCTTTGCGGAGCTGCGGGCCAGCGGTGATCTGGCGGTGGCGATCGATCTGGGTTCCAGTCTCGATCTGCCACCGGCGGTGATGGAGGATGTCCGCGCCCGGGTGGAAGCCCACGAAGGGTCGGCTCCGCTCGAAGTGCGGTGGCGTGATGGCAACGGGAAGCCCGTGCGCTTCCGGTCCAAGTCACTCACCGTGACGGCATCCCCGGCAATTCTCTCGGATCTTCGCGCGCTGCTTGGCGCCGACCGGGTGCGCCTCGTGCGCACCGGTGGCTGACGAGCCGTTTTCAAGCCGCGTCACTCTTTCAGGACTCTTATGGCTGCTGCCCCGGTTCTCGAGTTCGAGCGTCCCATTGCGGAACTCGAAAAACAGATCGAGGAACTGAAGCGACTCGCCTCCGACCGCTCACTCGACGTGGCCGAGGAACTGGCTCCGCTCCAGAGAAAACTGGGCGACCTGCGGGTTCAGATCTATCAGAATCTGACGCCCTTGCAGCGGGTGCAGGTGGCGCGCATGGCGCGTCGTCCGTTCACGTCCGACTACATCCGGTACGCCTTCACCGATTTCATCGAGTTGCACGGCGACCGCCTGTTCCGCGAGGACGCGGCCATCATGGCCGGCTGGGCGCGCCTCGAGGGAGAAACGGTGATGCTGATCGGGCACGAGCGCGGTCGCGACACCAAGGAAAATCTCAAGCGCAACTTCGGGATGCCGCACCCCGAGGGGTATCGCAAGGCGCTCCGGCTCATGAAGCTGGCCGAGAAGTTCCAGGTGCCGGTGCTCACATTCATCGACACACCGGGCGCGTGGCCCGGACTGGGCGCGGAAGAACGCGGACAGAGCGAAGCCATCGCGCGCAATCTGCTCGAGATGAGCCAGCTCCAGGTGCCCATCATCGCCACCATCATCGGCGAGGGGGGATCCGGCGGCGCACTCGCGCTGGGCGTGGCCGATCGGGTACTCATGTTCGAGAATTCGGTGTACTCCACCATCTCGGTGGAAGGGTGTGCGGCCATTCTCTGGAAGGACGGCAAGAGCCAGGAGATGCGTGAGAAGGCGGCGTCTGCGCTGCGCGTCACGGCCGCCGATCTCGTGGAGTTGCGGGTCATCGACGAGGTGATCCCCGAACCGGTGGGCGGTGCCCACGCGGATCATGCCGCCACCGCCCGGGCGCTGCGTGAGACCCTCACGCGCAATCTCGAAGAACTGCGTCGTCTCAAGCCGGACAAACTCGTGCGCCGACGCCGCGAGAAATTCCTCCGCATGGGGCAGTTCACCGAGTGAACCTGGCGCATCGCGCGCGGTAGGACAGAGCCGTGGCGCACCTCATCGAAGTCGCATTCCGCGGCAATCGCAAGGAGTTCTTCTCCTGGGACGGCGAGACGCCGCCGCCACTCAAGGCGGCGGTCATTGTCGATGCCGACCGTGGGGAAGATCTCGGACGCGTGCATTCGACCGGCGAACTGGCCGACATCCGCTGTCGCGGCTGCGCGCATGGCTGCGGCACGGCGCCGCCGGCCCGACGCGCGTTGCGTCTGGCCACACGCGACGACGAGCAGATCGATCGCGAGTTGACCGCCCAGAACGAACAGGCGCGGCGCGCGGCCATGGAACGCGTGAAAGCCAACGGGCTCGTGATGAAACTCACCGACGCCGAATGGCAGTGGGATCGTCGCAAGCTCACGATCTATTTCACGGCCGAACGGCGCGTGGATTTCCGCGCCCTCGTGCGCGATCTCGCCGCCCTCTTCAAGACACGCATCGAACTCAAGCAGATCGGCGTGCGCGACGAAGCCAAGCGGCTCTCCGGCGTGGGCCGCTGCGGCCGCGAGTATTGTTCGTCGTCCTGGCTGCCCGATCTCCGTCCGGTCAATCTCGGAGTGGCCAAGGATCAACGGCTGTCGCTCAATCCGCAGCAGATCTCGGGCGCCTGTGGCCGTCTCATGTGCTGCCTGCGCTACGAGCACGAGTTCTACGTGCTGAGCCGTCGCAAATTCCCCAAGGAAGGGAAGATCCTCAACACCTCCCGTGGCGAGGAGAAGGTGATCACCTGTGACATCTTCCACGAACGGGTGACGCTGCGTACGTCCGAAGGTGACAGCCGGGTCATCACGCTGGCCGAACTGCGCGCGGAAGTGGACGGGTTCGACGCGTCGACACTCTCCACCACCATGGAGCATGCGTCGCCATTGGCCGGGGCGCTCGACGCGGGCACGATGTCCATGCTCGACACACAGGAGTTTGAGACCGTCCTTCTCGCCTCGTCAGATTTTGCGGATGAAGTGTCGGCGGAACATCTGCACCGGCCGGCCAGGCCGGCAGAGAACGGTGCGGTCGTGACGGCGTCTCCCGAGGTGGAGACCGAGGCGGAGACCGAGGCGGGGGCGGAGCGTGAGGTGAAGCCAGACACGGGCGACGAAAGCGACGCGCCCGCGGACGCGGACGCTCCAGCGGAGGCCGCTGCCGACGCGCCCCGGCGCAAGCGACGGCGCGGACGGCGCGGCGGCCGCCGCCTGCGCGCGGCGGAAGAGCGGCGGCGTGCCGAGACCGGCGAGTCGACGGATGATCCGGAGCAGGCCGACGAGGGCGAAGACGGCGAGGCCGATTAACTTTCAAAGATGTCTCGCTTCTACCTGACCACCGCCATCGACTACGCCAACGGTGATCCGCACCTTGGCCATGCGCTCGAAAAGATCGGCGCCGATGTGATTGCCCGCTATCGCCGTTTCTGCGGCGACGATGTCCATCTGCTGATCGGCATGGACGAGCACGGGCAGAAGGTGCAGCAGACGGCCGCGAAGGAGGGCGTGGCACCGCAGGCATTCACCGACACGATCGCGGCGCGCTTTCAGGCCATGTGGGCCCGGCTCGGCATTTCGTACGATCAGTTCATCCGCACGACCGAACCCCATCACAAGGTCGGTGTGCAGACGCTGATCCGTCGCATCGCGGAACGGAATCCGGACGATTTCTACGAGCGGTCCTACACGGGCATGTACTGCGTGGGCTGCGAGTCGTTCAAGCAGGACGCCGATATCGTCGACGGGAAATGCGTGTTGCACCCCACGCGTACACTCGAGGAAGTGGAGGAACGCAACTGGTTCTTCCGGTTGTCGAAGTACCAGGCGTTCCTGCAGGACCTGCTGGCCTCGAACCCATCGTTCATCGAACCATCCAGTCGACGCAACGAGATTCTCGGCCTGCTCGCGCAGGGTCTCGAGGATATCTCGGCCTCACGCGCCCGGCTCGACTGGGCGGTGCCATTCCCCCTGCCGCTCTCCACAGGAGAGACACAGGGCACGTACGTGTGGTTCGATGCACTGCCCAACTATCTGACGGCCACCGGATTCCCCGATGCCGGGTACGAGACCCGCTGGCCGGCGGATCTCCATATCATCGGCAAGGACATCACGCGGTTCCACGTCGTGATCTGGCCCGCCATGCTGCACGCGGCGGGATTGCCGCTGCCGAAGCAGGTGTGGGCCCACGGGTTCGTTCAGCTGGGCGGTGAGCGCTTCTCCAAGAGCGCCGGTGTGAAGCTCGATCTCGGTGAAGCCGTGGACCGCTTCGGGGCGGATGCCTTCCGGTATGTGCTGCTGCGTGAAGTGCCGTTCGACGGCGACGGCAACTTTTCGTGGGAGCGTTTCGAGGAGCGGTATACGTCGGATCTCGCCAACGCCTTCGGCAATCTCGCCAGTCGGGCGATGGCCATGGTGGAGAAGTACTGCGATGGCGTGGTGCCCGTGGCAGCGACGCCCGACGCCGAGCGGGCGGACGCGGAGGAAATCGCCACCTATCACCGCGCCATGCACGGTGAGCAGGGGTGGCAGTTGCACGAAGGGCTGGCCGCCGCGGCGCGTCTCACCGCACGGGCAAACGAATACGCCGCCGCCACGGCACCGTGGACGGTGGCCAAGGATACCGCACGTCGGGCGGAACTCGAAGTGATCCTCGCATCGCTGATCCGGCGCATTGCCCGACAGACCCTGCTGCTCGCGCCCTTCATGCCGGAGAAGACCGCGCAGCTCTGGCGTCAGCTCGGCGCCCCCGGCGAGATCGGAGCGCAGACATTCGCCGCACTGGAGAGCCTCGACGTGGGCGGCTGGCGGGTGAGCAAGGGAGAAGGGTTGTTCCCGAGGCCCGCAGCGGTATAAGGATTGCGCTACGCGCTTTTGTATCAGGAGGGAGCAGGGAGGAGCTGGTCAGGGAAGAGATTTGCAGGACAACGGTTGTCCTATCGATCTCCATCCTGACCAGCTCCCTCCTGCTCCCTCTTGATACAAAAGCGCGCAGCGCCCTCCTTTTGTGACACCACTCCATTTCATTGTGACACCCCACTGTTTCGTCGTGGAATGCAGGGCCAGCATCGGTGTTGCAGCCGTCGGCCATATTCGTTCTCGTGGTGTGCAGCCATCAGCCGCCACCTTTGGAGAACGCTGTCATGTCGTATCGGTCCACCCCATCACCCGCCACGCCGCTCCCGACACGTCCGGTCATTCGTGATCGTCGGGGGTTCGCGCTCGAGGCGGTCCTGCTCATCCTCGTGATGTTTTCGGTGATCATTCTCGCCGGTCTTTCGGCCGTGACGACGATCTCCCGGACATCGGATGCGGACTACCGTGGCGCGCGCGTGAGTTATGCCTCCGAGGGCGGTGCCGACGACATCATGTCGCAGCTCGACGCCGCCATGCAGGACGGCATCATCAACGGCGCCGACATCGCGTCGATCCAGACGCCGGAGATTCCCGGCTATGCCATCACGCAGACCACGCGCACGACGGGCACACCGGTCACCCGGACGATCACATCCGGGCCATTTTCCGGCCTCTATTCGCTGAACCAGCCCATCGACATCCAGGTGACCGCGCGCGATTCGGCGGGCAGCCGCGCCATGGCCGTGCTCTCGGTGAACGCCCAGACCATCCCGCTCTTCCAGTTCGGTGTGTTCTACGAGGAGGACCTGGAGATTCTGCCGGGTCAGGTGATGACCTTCGCCGGATGGGTGCATACGAACGGCAATCTGTACCTCTCGTCGAACAACGTCACCTTCCAGAGCAATCTGACCACGCCCGACAGCGCATTCTGGCAGCGCAAGGACAAGAACGATCGTCTGAGCGGCGTCTACATCAACAACAACGCGGGCACGGCGGTCAAGCTGGACTTCGATTCGCGCAGCCTCTCCGGTCCCGCGTTCAAGACACGCAGCGAGCAGAAGTTCAACGGCCGTCTGATGACGAATGCCCACGGCGTGCGTCCGCTCAAGCTGCCGTTGCCGGCGAATGTGCCACCGATCGCGCTGGTGGAGCCGAAGGCCGGCGGAGACGACCCGATGGTGCAGGCCGTCAAGATGGCGTGGAAGGCCGACTGGTACATCACCGTCAATGCCACCGGCATGGCATCGGGCAATATCTGCAAGTTCATGCTGCAGGAACGCACCGGTGGACTGGCGTTGCCCGACTCGACGATGTGCAAGAAGATCTTCAAGGCCAAGCCCAACGCATTCGAGGAAGGCCGCGAGCGCATCGGTGCGGATCTGATCGATGTGGACATCGGCATGCTGCGCGTCTGGAGCGATTCCGCACCGACGTCCCGGTCCCCGGGGATCATGTATTTCGAGATCCAGGGCGGCGCCGGCCATGCGAACTATGACTACGTCGCCATCCGGCTGCGCAACGGTATCCGACTGCCCAAGTCGAGAACACTCGCGGACACCGGCGGTCTGACCATCGCGACGAATCGCCCCGTCTATGTGCTGGGTGACTACAACAGGAACTCCCAGGTGGGTGATGTGTGGCGGCCCGCCGCCATCATGGGCGACGCGGTCACCTTCCTGTCCAATCCGCCCATCGGAAATCCGAACATGGACACCACGTCCGCGTACGGGGACTATCGGTGCACGACAGCCAAGCACCCCGATGGATGGTGTGACATCCTGCAGACGACGTTCACCAAACGAAAGGCCCGGGCTACGGAAGTGAACGCCGCCATTCTTGCCGGACACTCGGCGACCACCTGCGACTATGCCCGTGCCGGCTGCAGCTCACCGCAGTACGGTGGAGGACTCGAGAACTTCCCGCGCTTTCTCGAGAACTGGGGCAGCGACCGTGTCTTCCGGTACACGGGATCGCTGGTCTCGCTCTTCCAGAGCCGCGTGGCCAATCGCTACGCCTGGAGCAACCGGGCCTACTACGATCCTCCGGCGCGTCAGTGGAGCTTCGACGTGAACTTCCGCTTCCCCGAACGTCTGCCGCCCGGCACGCCTTCGGTGGGGACGGTGCTGCAGACTGCCTTCCGTCCCCTCTACTGAGGCCTATCCCTCATGCCTCGTGAGACAGCCCGCCGCCGCGCGGGCTTCACCATGCTCGAATTGCTCGCCGTCGTCACCATCGTCGGCGTGATCATGGCCATCATGGCGCCCCGCTTCCGCATCGCGCGCAGCACCGAGCTGCAGCTCGCCGGCATGCAGATGGCGCAGGACATCGATGTGACGCGCACGCGCGCGCTGTCCACCCGACAGCTCGCGCGCGTCGCATTCGATGCGGATCTGCACCGGTATGGCGGCTATCTCGATCACGATGGCAATGGCACGATCACTCAGTCCGCGGCCGAGTGGCAGGCGCTGCGCGGATTCGGCGAGCGGGAACTGCCCAAAGGCATTTCCTTCGGGCAAGGTGCCGCTCCCAAGCTGCCCGACGATGTGGGCAGCGGATCCATCACCTTCGAAAGCGCCCGCGTGGAGTTCGACTCCCGCGGTCTGGTCAAACCCATGGGCACGTCCGGTGTCGTTTACCTCACCGCCGATGCCGAGCCACTGGCCGTCGTGGCCATCTCGGTGGCGCCGTCCGGCAATACACGATTCTGGACCTGGAGCCCGGAAGGAGGTTGGAAGTGATCCGCTCTTCACACAGAATGAGCGCACCGTTGCGCGGCGCTTCGCGCGGGCGCCTTCACAGGAGGCGTCGCGCCGGCTTCACGCTCATCTCCATGATCGTGGCCATCGTGCTGCTCACGGTCGGTCTGATGTCGCTGGCCGGCGCCAATTCGCAGACGCTCACGTTGCAGACCGTCGCGCAGAATCGCACCAATGCCATCGCCATCGCACGCGCGTATGTGGAGCAGGTGCGCACCCGTGACCCCTGGCTCATCGAGACCGAATCGGCGGTGCGGCTCGATGGCGACGGTGCGGTGAGCGCGTCCGGTGCCTATCGCCGCACCCTGACCGTCACGGAACTGCGCCAGAATCTCATCCGCATCGAAGTACGCGTGGACTTTCCGCGCGCGTCCAAACCCGTGCTGCTGACCACATTGATGTTCCGCGGCAACGGTCTCTCCGGGGAGGCCTGATGCGCCGATCCACGCGTACCCGTCGCGGCTTCACGCTCGCGGAAATCCTGATCTCCATGACCGTCGCCATGGTGGTCATCGCCAGCGCCACCTCTTTCTCCATGCAAAGCTGGAAGACGCGGCGCAACTGGACCGTGCGCGAGACGGTCGATCGTGATGCCCGTTTCGTGGGCCTCTCACTGGCCCGCGATGTCCAGGAAGCCGGCATCGCCATCACCAGCACGCCCGTCTTCTCGTCCATGGACACCCGGGGGGATACGATCACCGTGCTGTCGGTGCCGTTCTCTCCTGATGAAGCGCCGGTGTATCCCATCTACAACGATGGCGACACGCTCCCCACCTATCCGGTCGGCGGCACCTGCGGCGCCACCTGCATCGACTTCCAGAAAGTCAGCGGCGGCTACGATCTCAAGGCCGGCGATCTGGTGAAACTGCAGGTGGGATCGACCCGGCGTCTGCTGCTCCTCACCTCCGTGACCAACCGATCGGCGACGTTGTTCCGGGTCAACTTCCTCAACACCAGCTCCGTCGTCAATCGTCCATCGGGACTCGACAGTCTGCTGCTGATGCGCTCGGGGACGTCGATCCAGAAGCTGAACATGATCATGTACTGGCGGGATCCCCTGAAACAGCAGCTGATGCGCGCGGATCAGCTGAATGCCAGCGGGCAGCCCATCGGCGCGGTCATGGCCAACGAAGTCGAACAGTTCCAGGCGCGACTGCTCTTCATCAGTGGGAGTGAGCATCCCACGTACAGTGGCATCGATGCCGACACCACGAACGATGGCAATGACATCATCGGCATGAAGATCCGCGCGAAGATCAAGAGTCAACGTGCCGACCCGGCCGTCAATGGCGGCGTGCCGGTGTCCCGCTGGTACGAATGGAAGATCGCGCCGCGGAATCTGCTGTACGAAAAGAACCGCATGTAGGGGTTGAGGATGGCGGGGCGCCGCCTGCGGCGGCGCCCCGCTTTTATTTCAAGAGGGAGCAGGGGGGAGTTGGTCAGGGAGGAGATGTACAGGACAACGGTTGTCCTATTGATCTCCATCCTGACCAGCTCCTTCCTGCTCCCTCTTGATACAAAAGCGCGCAGCGCCGTCCTTACTTCGAAAAATCCACCGTCGGTGCCGCCCGCGACGCCGGATCGGTCACCTCGAAGTATTCCCGCGCCTTCGCGCCGGTCACCTTCGCGGTCAACACCTGCGGGAATTTGCGGATGTATTCGTTGTACTGACGCACGGCGGCGTTGTAGTCCGTGCGCGAAACGGCGATGCGGTTTTCCGTGCCCGTCAGCTCGTCCTGCAGCTGCAGGAAATTCGCGTTCGACTTGAGCTCGGGGTACGCCTCGATGGCGATGTTGAGCCGCCCCAGAGCCGTCGTGAGCTGCTGGTTCGCATTGGCCAGCTCCGCGGGATCCGACCCGCCCGGCTTCTGCAGAGCGCCCACCAGTCCCGCACGCGCCTGCGTCACCTGGGTGAGCACCGTCTCTTCCTGCTTCGCGAAGCCCTTCACGGTGTTCACGAGGTTCGGAATGAGATCGGCACGCCGCTGGAGCTGCGCATCGATGTTCTGCTTGGCCTGCGCCGCCTGCTCGTCGAAGCTCTGGATGGTGTTGTAACCGCACGCGCTCAGCGAAAGCGCCAACGGCAGCATCAGGGTCGCACGCCGGACCGCGCGCGACACACGATGGAAGGGGCGCAGCGGCTCGTGCAACAGGGCCTGAATCATCGGGATGCTCCTCGGAGGTTGTCGTGAAAAAATATGATCAGCGTTCGCGCGGCGGCGCGTCGAACGCATCGAGATAACGAACCAGAGCGGTCATACCGGCCAGATACCCCTCCAGTACCCTTTCGAGCTCGGCATCGGCCACGGTCGCGCCCCGACGCAATGCGGCCGCACGCTGATATGGCGTTCCGTCGAAGCCGCAGCGCTGCCCCACGGCGTCGATCACCTGCTGACCGTCCTTCGGCGGCACCTCGCCGGCGAGTCGCAACACGGCCCGGAAGATGACCAGCAGTGTGCTCACACTCTGCCGGAGCAGATCACGTTGACGGCCGGCATCGGTGCCCGCCACCATGACGCCGCGTCGGAGCCGCAGCAGCTTGCCCATGGCCTCCTGCTCCAGCTGCAGCCGCAGGTCCGCACGATTCACGGTGATCCCGTCCAGCGGCAGCTCTCCGAACAGCACGCGATGACGCTCGAGAATGTCCGCGTACTCCATCGGAAAGATGTCCGCGGAGGCGCGCCATTCGTCGAGCGTGAGTTCGAGCACCGGCGGATTGCCGGCTTCCTGCCAGCCCCGCATGGTCTGCCCCAACGCCCGCATATGCGCCAACGGCAATGACTCGGCGAGCAGCATCACGTTGAAATCCGAGTGGCCGGCCACCTCTTCGCCGCTGGCGGTCGATCCATACAGTACGACGGCATGCAGCGCGTCACCATGCACGTGCTGCAACTGCCGCACGAGATCGTCCAGCGTCATCCTGCTACCAATTCGAGCCACCGCCACCTCCGCTGAAGCCACCGCCGCCACCGAACCCGCCGAAGCCTCCGCCACCACCGCCGAACCCACCACCACTCCAGCCGCCATGGCGCGGACCACCAAACCCCGGACCGGGGATCGGCAAAGGAATACACCCGACGCAGCCTCGGCGGCGGTTCATCGAACTCACCACGATCACGATGATGACCAGGAGGACGATCATCGCGAAGGGCGACTCCTCCCCGCTGTCCCGGGACGCCTGTCGCGGCGGAATCGGCAGACCGTCCAGGGTCACGCCGAACGCCCGGGCATACCGGTCGGCGACCTGCGCCGAGAGCTGGACCAGCGCCGTCGAATAGTCGCGGGCCTGGAAGAGCGGGGTCTGGGCCCGGCACAGCGCGCCCGCCGTGGCGTCGGTCAGGAACCCCTCCGCGCCCTGCCCGGTCTCGATCCGGCAGTAGCCTCGCCCGTCGCCCGATGTCTCCTTGGGCACCAGCAGAATGATGACCCCGGCATTGCGCGCCGCATCGCCGATGGCCACATCTGCGCCGACCTTCCATTCACGGCCGAGGCGCAGGGCCACCTCCTCCACCGGCCGGCCGCCCAGATCCGGCAGGGTGACTACCACCATGTCTCCCCGCGTGGCCGCGTTCACGCGCTGCGCCAGCGAGTCGATCTGCGCCCGCGCCGCCGGCGCGATCACGCCGGCGAAGTCGTTCACATAGCCGACCGGCTGCGGCAGGGGCGTTTGCCCTGGCAGCCCCTGCGTGGCCATGGCCACCCCGACCATGCCCGCCAGCAGCGCGACCCGGAACCGTCGGAAAGAGATCATCACCTTGGGGAAGATATCATCCGGGAGAACTGCGTGGACTACGGGAGCTGGAACCACGGGAGCTGAGACTACGGAAGCTGGGGAAACGGGAGCTGGGACCACGGGAGCTGGACCGACGGGGAACCACGGCACCACGGTGGCTGGAAAAACGGGGGACCCACGGGTGTCCGTAGTTCCAGCTCCCGTAGTCCCAGCTCCCGTAGTCCCAGCTCCCGTGGTCCCAGCTCCCGTGGTTCCAGCTCCCGTGGTTCCAGCTCCCGTAGTTCCAGCTCCCGTTTCCCCAGTCCCCGTAGTTCCCCCCGTGCCCGTGGTCCCCTTCCTCCTCTTCCACTACCCTTCAGGGATGCCTCGTTCCCCCCGCCTGCTCGCCCTTCTCCTCGGCGCCCTGAGCCTCGCCACCAGCGCGTGCGATCGCGCCAGCGCCGAGTCCGGCGACAAGAAGAGCAACGCCGCGCCGGAAGCGGCGGGAGCGCCCGCTACATCCGGCGCCACCAGCACCTCCACTGGCTTCGTGCCGACGGGGGCCGACTCCGCGCTCACGCTGCGGGCCGACGAGGGCCGTCTGCTTGGCAAGCCGGGCGCCATGTGGGTGGTCATGATCTCCGACTATCAGTGCCCGTATTGCAAGATGTGGCACGATTCGTCGATGGTGCGGTTCGAACGGGACTACATCAACACGGGCAAGGTGCGGTTTGCCTACCTGCACCTGCCGCTCACGTCCATTCATCCGCACGCACGCGCGGAGTCGGAAGGGGCGATGTGCGCGGCCGCGCAGGGCAAGTTCTGGCCGTTCTCCAATGCCCTGTTCGCGGCACAGCGTACCGTGGGCACCATGAACGACGTGACCCCACTGCTCAACCGCATCGCACGCGAGCAGAAACTCGACATGACACAATTCGAGACCTGCCGGCAGTCCACGGCCATCCGTTCGCTGGTGGAAGCCGACCTGCAGCAGGCCCAGAAGGCCGGGGTGGAATCGACACCGTCCTTCGTGATCGGCGAGTTCATGGTGCGGGGCGCTCTGCCCTATGCGGACTTCTCACAGGCCGTCGACACCGCGCTCGTGCTGTTCCGCAAGCGCATGGCCGCCGGACAGTCGGCAGGGCCCGGCGCCACCCGCTGAGTCGATCGTCGGTCCCGCCTGCCGCGCCGTGGACCCGTCCCGGTCGGATCCGAGATCGTAGGCATCCATCGTCGGCATCTCCCGTCGCGCGCACCACGATGCACCCCTTGTTGCGTCCTCTCTATGCCGGAGCGGCATCGCTCGCCACCCATGCCGGTCCGGTCGTGGGGGAAACCCTGGCCCTGGGCGCCGGAGACGGGAACAAGCTCGTTCGCACGCTGCGTGCCCGTCGCGGAGTGATCGAACGATGGGAAGCGCTGGCCGCGCAACACCGTGACGGTTCACGCCCGCTGGTGTGGATGCACGCCCCATCGGTCGGAGAGGGATTGCAAGCACGTCCCGTGGCGCACGCGCTTCGTGCGCAACACCCGTCGGTGCAACTCGCGTACTCGTTCTTTTCGCCCAGCGCCGAACGGTTCGCCTCGTCGATCGGCGCGGACTTCAGCGACTATCTGCCGTTCGACACGCGTGACGCGGCCGACCGGTTGTTGCACGCGCTCCGCCCCTCGGCGCTCGTCTTTGCGAAGCTGGATATCTGGCCGACGCTGGTGGAGCGCGCAGCCGCACTTGGTGTGCCGGTGATTCTGCTGAGCGGCACGGTGGCGCCGGCCTCCGGTCGTCGAGGCCGATTCGCGCGCGCGTTGCTGCACGACGCATATCACGCGCTCGATGCCGTGGGCGCCATCGACGAGGCCAACGGTGAACGTCTCGTCGAACTGGGCGTGCGACGCGACGCGCTCCACATCACCGGCGACACGCGATTCGATCAGGTGTGGGAGCGCGCGCAGCAGGTGAACCGAGAAAGCCCCTTGCTGAAGACATTGGCCAGCCATCGCCCCACGCTGGTGGCGGGATCGACGTGGCCCGCCGATGAAGCCGTGTTGTTGCCGGCCTGGGATCGTATACGCGCCGCACAACCCGACGCACGCCTGATCATCGCACCGCACGAGCCCACCGCAGAACACAACGCGCCGATCATCGCCTGGGCTGCGGCACGAGGACTGACCCTGTCGACACTCTCCGCAATCGAACGCGACATCGAACCTGACATCGAGCGGGACGGAGAGCCTGGCATCGAACATCGCCAGGCAAATGACCTATCCATCGAAAACGTGGATGTCGTTCTGGTCGACCGGGTTGGCGTCCTGGGCGACCTCTATGCGCTCGCCAACACCGCATTCGTCGGCGGCGGTTTCCATTCGGCCGGATTGCACTCCGTCATCGAACCGGCCGCCTACGGCGTACCGGTGCTGTTCGGGCCCCGTCACGATATGAGCCGTGAGGCCGGCCTGCTGCTCGCTGCCGGTGGCGCGGAATCGCCCGTGGACATCGACTCATTGAGCACCGCGCTGCGCCGGTGGCTGCTCGATGACGCGTGGCAACCGGCTGGAGCCCACGCGCGTGCGGTTGTGGAACAGGAGCTCGGCGCGACGGCGCGGGCTCTTGCGATCGTAACAGCGAGAGGACGTCTGAGGCTTCCGATCACCGGCATGGCTTAGCGTCCTGGAGTCGTATCTCGACTTGCGGGGGGATCATCCTCCCGAGACACGCCGTGGAGCACCAATGACCCGTGGCCATTTCTCATCTTCGCATCTTCTTTGAAGGAATGTCTGGCCTTGGATATCGCAAATGTCATGACATACGGTCGACTGTGAAAAGGTGATCGTATTCTTCGCGACTGAAAGTGATCTCCAGCGAGACATTGTCGCGAATGCGTAGGTTGTGTCGCGCGGCTGCGCATCACGTCGCGAATAGTGATTGCAGGCAGTCCCCGTGAATTTACATTCGCCGAACCGCGCACGCGTGCGGGCTCGAACGACATGAATTGTTCGAGAACACCAGCAACAGGAGGCCGTGGCCATGAAAAAACTGCAACTGGATCAGAAAGACCTGCGGATCGAGTCATTCAAGCCTGCGGTGCACACCGGAAAGCGCGCGGATGTGATCGCACAGGCCACATGCATTCCCACGGACACCGAGCCGACCTGCGATCACACGAACTTCAACGGTTACACCTGCTCGGTCTGCTCCACGTCGTGTGAGGCGGTCTGTTGAAGAGGTTCTGGTGATTCCGAACGCCTGTCACCAAGGCGCCGGCGCCTCCCCTGCGCCGGCGCCTTCAGACTTCTCCATGGGGAGTTCCGTGTCTGCATCGTCGGTGAACGGCTCGGTCTCTCCATTGTTCGTCGCCAGGCTCAGTGCTCTCTCCATGACGCATCTGGAGCTGCTCACTTCGTCAGAACTCAGGGACGGTGTCGCTGACCTCGTTCTGGCCTCTTCGAATGTTCGGGAGAGTGCTGCTTCGGCGAATGACGCGCTGTTCCGTATTGTTCCACGCGCGACCGATTCGAGTGTCCGTGCATCGCTGCTTCGGCTGCGCCGCGACCTATTCAATGAGCGGCTACCACGTCCTGATGATCTCGCGAGAGCTTTCGAGTTTTCATGGCCGGACGAACGTACCGCCATAGCGCCTATGGTCACCGCACTGGAGCGATACTCTGCAAATCTGGACCGTCTTGTCGCCGCCCACGAAACGGTGCTCGCCGAATCGCGAAAGAGCCTGGCGACGTTGCTCGATGACGAAAGACTCGGTGGGGGTGTGCTCATGGCTTCCCCTTCATTGTACGCCAGCTTCGCGCGCTACAAGCGTGGAGTGACGGAAAGCTTCAGAGCACGGGAGGCGCAGATCGAACGTGGCTTGCTGCGGTATCTCACGCGCGCGGCGGCGAAGGCAACACCATTTGCATCTTTCTGCAAGATCGTTGAGGGGCGGGTTGAGGCATACGATGGCATATCCGAGGGATCGGATGCGCCCGTATTGTATTCCACCATTGGAACGCTGGACGATGGCCCTCATGTCGTTCGAATCAACAAACAATTGTTTGACCTCATCTGGTCTACATTGCGAGTGCGGCCCGCAGTCCGACCTCATCTCATTGTGGAACTCAACCCCACACTGCGAGTCGTGGACGGCTCATTGACATTTCTGGCCGTCCTCGACGATGCCGAGGTCCTCCAACGTATCGACCAGAACGAGGAGCTGGCATTCGTGGTCGATGAGGTACGGAAGCATGGCCCCGCCTCACCGGCGCAACTGGCCCAGGTATTGGCTGCGATTCCCTCGATAGAGACGACGTCCGAGGATGTCGAGAGCTTCCTCCTGGCGCTGGTCGATGTCGGACTTTTGCGTCCTCGATCGCCTGTTCATTCACAGGACACGGAATGGGTCGGCCCACTCCGGAGCGCCATCGCTCATATCGACGACGCTTTCGTCCGCACGACGACACGATTTCTCGATCAGGTGAACACGGCCGTACAAGAGTATGCCACGGCACCTTTGCAGCAGCGCGCTTCCCTCGATCGGTGTCTTCGTAGCTCGTTGGACGAATTGCTCGTTTGTGCCGGTCACCCCGCCGGCAGCTTTGCCGATCCACTGCTGTTCGAAGACTGTGGTGCAGCCCTCCAGCTGACAATTCCGCAAACGAAGGAAAATACACGCTGCTTCGAGGTGTTGACGGAGTGGGTTCGACGGACGCACTCGCTGTCGTACCCTCGGTCCGAAATGGCAGGCCTTCGAGCTTTTTTCGATGGAAACTTTCCGGATCGTGTTGGTGGAGTACCGCTCCTGGAGTTGTACGAAAACTATTACCGGGAGCATCGCAATGAGCATCTGACGCGAATCGATCGCATGCGGTCCAACGCCAAAGACCCATCACTCGATGGCTATGACACGAAAAATCCGTTTGGTGTCCCGATTGTCGCCCAGATCCGTGAGACCATTCAGAACTGGTCGAGTCTCATCCGTGCACGCTGGACAGCGAATCCAGATGCCGAAGAGATCGACATTCCACTTGCTGACTTTCCATCGATCGGCAAGACGATGATGAGCGACACACCGATTCCGCGATCCGTTTCCCTATTCTGTCAACTCGCACACGATGGACGCGGCACCCGCATTCTTGTCCCGGACGGCCGATTGGCTCAAGGGTTTGGGAAGTACTTTTCGCGTTTTCTTTCCGTCTTGCCTGAAGAATTTACCGACGCCGTGCGGAACGAAAACGCCGACTTGGGTGGCGATGCCCTTGTGGAGCTTGCTGGTGATGGCAACCACAACGCCAATTTCCATCCCCCCCTCCTTCGTCGGGAGATGGCATATCCGACCGGAGACACTTCATTGCCCCACAATATCGTGCGATGGGACGACATCGTCGTGCGGCGCGATCTTTCCGACGAGCATTCTCTGGTGCTGATTTGCGCATCGACGGGAGAGCGTGTCTATCCGGTCGATCTCGGATTTCTCAGTCAGGTTCGCCGGCCGGCCTTGTTTCAGTTTTTACTCAATTTCTCCGTGGCCGGTCCGATCAGTATTCCGCTGCCCACGTCTCCGAACGGCATCGAGTCGATAGACAACGCAGGCATCATTTACCGCCCCCGTATTTCCATGGGTGGTCACATCGTCGTGGCGCGGCGAAGCTGGACCGTACCGGCGGCTCACTTTCCTGAGCGAGGATCGGATGAATCGGCATCCGACTACTTTGTCAGGATCAATGAATGGAGAACGGCACTTCGTATACCTGCACGTGTCTATGTGAGGGTATTCCCGCTCGAACGGGGAATCCCCAAGGATACGTCGAAGACTGATTCGGATGCGCAACCCGCACCCTCGACTGCGGCACAACGGGCCTCACGTGACTACAAGAAGCCTCAGTTCATCGACTTCGAAAGTCCGATTCTCACTGCCCTCTTCGCGCGTATCCACGGGACGCTGACCGATTATGTCGTGCGAATCGAGGAGCAGTATCCGACCACCGATCAGTTGCCACATGTCAACGGTCAGCCCCATGCCGTTGAGTTGGTGATGCAGGTCAACTGGAAAGAGGGAGGCAGCGCTTCTTCATGACATCGACGATGGAATGGATGAGTGCACACCTGTATTTCGAAGGAGACCCGTTCGATACGACTTGCGATCGCATACTGCTGTCCTTTGTTCAACCAATTGTCACCAAGTTACGCACCGACGGCCTCGTGCAACGAGCATTTTTTGTCCGTTTCCGTGACCCCTACCCTGATCCACGGTCGCATGTTCGCCTGCGTTTGCTCACGGACGTAACGGAAGCATCGAAGGTGACCGACCACATCGAGCGTCAATGGAATACTGGAGGTCGATTGAAGGCACGAGGCATGCTCAGATGGACTCCATACGAACGCGAAACGCAGCGCTATGGCGGGATAGAGGCCATGCCGGCCATCGAACATCTGTTCGAAGCATCTTCCACCTTGGCCGGCGATATCCTGACGCCCAGTGTGATCGGCGACCGCAGTGCTCGCCTCGGGAAGGCAATGCTTGCCACCATCGTGTTTTTTCATCATTTCTTCGATGATCGACGGGAATGGACCGATGTCGTTCGTCGACATGCCCATCGTCTCCTGCACACACAAGACGGCGCAGAGGAGGCCCGTGTCGAGCTTCTGGACGCCGTACGTGCCCGAAGCCACGCACAACGATCCGACATTCTCCGCATCGTCGCAGACGTCGAGGCGGGTGACTTGCCGCCAGGGCCGTTCTCCGCTTTCGGGAGAGAGGTCTCTGTCGCGCGAGGCGACCTGAAGGCGCTGTGCGATGCGGGGCGCCTCTGCGTATATGGCAAATTGAAGAATTGGGGATTGGTATCGGATGCACTGGCAGGAAGCCTGGTCCATATGACGAACAACCGGATCGGCATCGAGCGACTGGAGGAGAACCTGCTGACGCTATTGTTATGGGAGTGCCTCAATGACTGACGCGACCCGCGGTCTTCTTCTGGAGGGGGCGGCTCGGATTGGGCAACGCCTGGTGCAGACGGCATTGTGGGATCAGGATGCGTGTTCATGGTCCATCTCGACGATCGACACTGATCGACCTGACGGATACACAATGATTCCGACGATTGCCAACGGAACGCTCTATCAAGGCTCAGCCGGTATCGGCCTCTTTCTTGCCGAACTCTGGCGAATCACCCGGGAACGCTCATTGCTCGTTTGTGCGCGCGGGGCGATGCGACACGCCGTGCGAGAGGACGCCACTCCTCTGCTCTGTTCGCTGTACTCGGGAGCCGTTGGTGTGGCGTATGTGGCCTCACGGCTGGTCGAGATCACCGGTGATGACGAATGGGCCTCCATCACACGGTCCGTGGTGGACCGTGTGCGTTCAGCGATCCCCACTCGGACATCCGGTGACGTCATTACCGGTAGTGCCGGAGCACTTCTCGGTCTGTTGCATCTCCCCCAGCATCTCGTTGGTTCCACCGCATTGGACGCCGCCATGGAAATTGGCGAACAGCTGGCACGGGACGCCGTTGTCCACCCCTACGGTTGGTCCTGGGAGTTCGGGGGATGGTCCGTGAAACAGCACCTCTGTGGTTATTCCCATGGCGCTTCCGGTTATGCGCACGCTTTCCTGGAACTGTTCGCGGTGACCGGAGACGCGCGCTGGCATCACGGAGCGACCAGAGCCATCGAATATGAGCGCCGCCATCGAGACGTGAATGTACGCGGAGATTGGCCGGACTTTCGTGACATGAAGCTCTGGAACTGGGCACGAAGCACCAGTGATGGCATCAAGCTTCGCGAGCAATTCCGGACTGCAGATGTCGCCCCTTCACCGATCAACGCCATGCGGGTCTGGTGTCACGGCGCGCCTGGAATCGGGATGGTGAGACTACGTGCGGTCACGCTCGGCGTCGATGCGGAAAATTGCCGTGAGGAAGCGCTCGACGCATTCACGCTCGTGGCGACAACTCTCGATGAAACCATCCCCCGGGGCTATTCCGTCTGTCATGGCGTGCTGGGAAATGCCGAGGTGCTGCTACACGCCGAACGCATTGCCGGCTGGCAATTCGGTGACATCGCCCGCGAAGCGGCGCTGGTGGGAGTCGAGCAGTTCGAACTGAAAGGCATTCCCTGGCCTTCCGGTATAATGCTCAATGTCCCGGAACCGAGTCTCATGCTCGGCGACGCGGGAATAGGATTGGTGCTTCTGCAGCTTACCGATCCTGCCGTCCCATCCGCATCATTTCTTTCAGGATGGACTCCACCAGTCGCCACGCAGTCTGGAGATATCGAAGCCTTGCGGATGAAGGATGCCATGACCTTTCTCCGTCGATATTCCCTCGTGGCCTCCCGTTTGGGCGAGCAGGCCGTACCGGCGACCCTCCAGGCGACACTGGATGCCGGTGCGAGCACGCCGGAGCGTACGCTGGACGCGATCACGACCGCCATCAGCACCATTCCCTGCGCTCGAACGGCGAGCTTACTGGCCGACGCGCTCGCTCCAGACGCGGCACGTCTTCGCGAACACATCGGCTTCGACGACTATCGGTCACAGAGAATTGCCGAATTGCGCGCTTTGGCTGCCGATGAGATCGAGTGGGATACCGCACGTATTGGTCTCGCGCCGGAGACGAGAATCGTCACTACGCAATGGGCCTGGCGATCGTGGCTGGAGAGCCACCATGACGACAGCGCTCTCCCGGAGCTTCAGGACGAATCCTGGGTTCTGTACCGATGGGGCAGCCAGATCATTCTGAAACCACTCGGCGCATTCGAAGCTCTGGTGATGGAGCTGATGCGCGAACCGGTGACGATGGATGAGTTGTACGCGCGTGTTGAGGCCGCCGCCGACTTCACGGATCGTGCACGCCGCGATCTCATTCCGGTGCTGCGAGATCTTGTGCGCAATGCGGCCATTGCGGGCATTGCCCGTGCTCACGCATCGGAATCACGGCGAAAGGCGGATCGTCGGGTATGGAGGGCGCCCATTCGTGTAGGGGTTGTCGACAGCGGATGGGACGATCGAGTGGCTGACGGGAGGGTGAGTAGCGGATGTGCTTTCGTCGACGACGATGGACTATGCCTCGATCGACCCTCGATTGATCACCGTGATCGTTTCGGCCACGGAACACGTTGCACCCGCTTGATTCTCGACACTGCCCAAGACATACAGGTTGTCCCGATGCGCATATTCAATCGTGCTCTGGAAACATCCGCCGAGGTGTTGTATGCGGCACTGGAGTGGGCGGAAAGACAACGTTTCGACGTCCTCAACTTGAGCCTTGCGACATCAGCGTCCGACACGCGCGATCGACTCTATTGGCTCATCAATCGACTTCGGGATCGTGGCACTTTGGTGGTTGCTGCCGCCTGCAATAAGACGGGTGCAGGTTATCCAGCCATCTTCGACACAGTCATAGGAGTGGGCCTCGATACGGATACCATGGCGACCCAACCGCAGACACCGTTCGAATTGGACGTGAGAATTCCCATCCGGACATTCCGACGACACGTGAGCCATCGATACGGCCGGGTGAGCAACAGCCTGGCCGCGGCATTTGTCTCGGGGCTGCTGGCACAGCTGATCGAGAGACATGGCCGCCTCGATATCGACGAAGCCCGAGAGTATCTGCACCGGCAGATGGAAGATCTTCAGCAGGGATCGGCAGCGACCGACGCCCATTAACACTCCCTGTCCCGTCGCAGTACGCTGGCGATGCGATCGGCGGCGGCTTTTCGATCGAGTGTCTTTGCGCAGGTTCGCAGTGACATCCCCAGAATGGCGTGTGCATCGGCCTGAAGCGTACGCATCGAACTGTATTGAATCTGCCGCACCACATCGGAGACTTTCCATGTACCGTCGAATAGAGCATCGCATCCCCTGACAACACGCGCAACACGCACGATCGTGGAAGGGGCAGCGAGGCCAGCATCCACCAGTTGGCGCTCCGCCGTGCGGCGACTCCGGTCTTGCGAAGCGATAAACTCCGCCGTCGAGGGAGGGATATCTCCTCTGCCCAATACTCCTGCGACCTGCAATAGCAGATGATGCGGGAGCCTCAGGAGTTGCTCCACGACTTCATACAATACGAGGCATCGGACACTGAGACTTGCCGAGGGCCCCAGGGCACGCGCTATGCGCACGGCCTCATCGTGCGCGCCCCACAACACGATTTCGATGCGAAACTGCCATCCGATCCTCAGCAACGCACGCACTGAATCCAGATCCGGCGATGAAAGTGCAATGACGGGAAGACCACAAGTGATCGCGTGGCGCACCAGATCACTCAGCGCCTTTTCACTCGCCATTCGCGGATCGAAGACAAAAGCGCCTCCCCGGTCGAGCTGCTCTGTGGCAGCTCCGGCATGCGGCACAATCACGACATCGTCTCCGTTCCACAACGTCGATGTCAGCCGGCGGCAAGCCTGTACCGGCAACAAGGCCGTAATACGACGACGCAGACGTATCGCAGCCGAACAAGATGCAATCGAGCCGTCGTTGGAAAATTGATCGTGCATATTGCCCGCCTTAATGAGGACCCAGCAAACAGTCTTTCTATGGTGGTAAGCCCGGCTCAGCGGTTTGGGAGGAGCGTATTTCAGTCAACTTGATACTGGTAAGAAAATTCGACGCCTGCAACCTTTGAAAGGCGTGAGGGCTCGCTCTCCGGTGCTGGGTGCATCTCGCATTTGAAAGATCTTCTGAACTCTTCTTTCTGCCGAGCCCGTCATCCATCCAGCGTAAAGAAGGGTGTGTTCTCCATGAACGTCCAAATGTCGCTGGGTTGCCTGATGCGCTTTCAATCCAGAAGAATCCGTGATACCCCTAGCAATTCGAGCCCCCTACTTGGTTCCTACCAAACGCCAGCGGCCAGCACGCCAGCGCAATCGGCACGAACAGTTGCCCCCAGTAGTTCACGAGCCCGCCCCGGAGGTCATGCCCCGGATTGCCGAACACCAGCATGACCGCGAGCGGCGAAAGGACTGCCAGCAACAGAAACACCCGACCCGCACGCGCCGACGCCTCGGCATCCGTCGAACGGGTCCCACGCCAGATGCCGACCACTCCGGTCACCACGAGCGCAAACAGCAGCCCGTTGGTTCCCGAAAACACATCGCCAAACACCGAGATCGCGGTCAGCGAAAATGCCACGCCGCCCTGCCGATAATCGAGATGGCCGGTCCGCCCGGTGATGTGCGTCATCACCTGCCACGCGTGCATGGCGTAGCCCACCGCAAACACCAGCAGCCCCACCACCCACGGCCGCACTGCCCGCCAATCTGCCGATGAGATCACCGACGCCCTGCCGGCCGTCGCCATCTCTCCCGACGATGATGACTTCGGCCTCGGTGCCCATATCGTCAGTGCGCTCACGGCTCCCACTCCCAGCAGATACGCCAGGATCTCGCGCGTGAGCGCCGCCAGTGTCAGCAAGCCGACCGCCGCCCACAGCCAGCCCATCGACCCATGCCGACGCGCGTACAGGAGCGCCGCGATGCCACACAGCGCGATGCAGGCCGCCGGCAGATCGATGTAGGTCACATACACCGAAATCGCGACCCCCATGCCATAGGTGAGCACCGCCGCGGCCGCGAGCGGCGCCCACGCGGCTCCCCCCAGCGTGGCTGCGATCACACCCGCTGCGATGCCACCCGCCGAAACGAACAACAGAAAGATCGGCACGATGAGAAACGCATCGGCCGGCACCGCACGCCACAGCCAGTAGTAGGTGGGCAGTCGATACGATGTCACCGTGGCCGGCAGGTCTCCATGCACATGCAAACCCAGCCACGCATCGCGGAATGCCTCGTAGTGCCCCTGTCCCCCATGCAGCAGATGGAAGAAGCGCCGATACAGTTCATCATCGAGGATGTAAGTCCCCGCCTCGGGCACCGCGCGCAACGTCGACGCCGCCAACGGACCATACGCCACCAGCGGATGGATGCCGCCCACCAGCAACGGCACCCAGAAGTTCGCGAGCAACAGCACCATCAGTCCGATCACACAGACACGAACGATCCGCGCGTCGTGCGCAGGCCACCGGTCACGCAACGCCCGCACACCATACGCCGCCGCGGCCGACAGCAGCGTGATCTGCAACCACACGCCCGCACCGGCCTGATCGAACACCAGACGGGGCGGCGATACGATGGTCATCACCGCGCCCACCACCGCCGCCGTCGCGATCGCGCCATTCGTGTCGCGCGACAACAGGGCCGCACTCACCCCGAGAAACACCGCGATCTGCGGCGCGCCCACAAAAAACAGCAACCCGTTGCTGACGATGAGATACGCCACGGCCAGGACCACACCCAGCCGGAGCCACTCCCGCCACCCGGCGATTCGCGAAACCGGGGAACCAGACACTGATGTCACGAACGAACCGGAAGAAGAGTGGAGGCGGAGCAGACCAACAGTGGATCAACAGTGATTCAGGAATGGAACGGCACGATCCCTGTGATCAGCGCCGTGATCAGCAACACCAGCGCCGTCAGCAACGCCCAGCGGAATGTGAAGCGCTGGTGCGCATCGAAGTCCACGCCGCACAGCCCCACCAACAGGAACGTCGACGGCACGAGTGGCGAGAGCAGATGCACCGGCTGTCCGATGAGGGAGGCCCGCGCCATCTCCACGCCATGAATGCCGTACTGCTCGCCCGCGCGGGCCAGGATGGGCAGCACGCCGTAGTAGAACGCGTCGTTGGAAATGAAGAACGTGAACGGGATGCTCAACAGTCCCCCGACCACCGCGAAGTGGGGACCCACACCGGGTGGTACGAGTTGCACGACACTGTCGGCCATCGCGTCGATCATTTTCGTGCCGCTCAATATGCCCGTGAACACACCGGCCGCGAAGATCAGCCCGACCACCGCCAGCGCATTGCCCGCGTGGCGCGTGAGCAGCGCCTTCTGTTCATCGATGGATGGATAGTTGAGTACCAGCGCGACGGCGAACGCCACCATGAACAGCACGGGCAGCGGCATCGCCGCGGCGACCAGTGCCGCCAGCAGTACCACGGTGAGCAGCGCGTTCACTATCAGACGGTCGGGTCGGCGATGTGTGTGATCGTCGTCATCCACCACGAGCCCCTGCGTGTCGCTTCCCTCCACCTCTTGCGACCCCAGGCCCGCCAGCCGCTGTTGTTCGGCCACACCGAGACGGTACGCCACATACAGCACCCAGGCGATACCCATCACCATCGATGGCACGAGCGGTGTGAACACCTCTCCGACCTCGAGGGCCAGCGCCGAGGAGGCCCGCGCGGTGGGACCACCCCAGGGCAGCAGATTCATGACACCCGACGCCAGCATCGTCACACAGGCCAGCACGAGCGGCCGCAATCGCATGCGTCGATACACCGGCAGCATCGCCGCGGTGGTGATCATGTACGTGGTCGACCCGTCTCCATCGAGTGACACCAGCAGGGCCAGCGCGGCCGACCCGACGACCACCCGGACCGGATCACCGTGCACCAGGCGCACGAGCCGCTGCACGAATGGCTCGAACAGCCCCGCATCGAGCATGATGGCGAAGTACAGGATGGCGAACAGCAGCATCACACCGGTGGGCGCCAGCTTCGTCACGCCGGCCAGCATCATCTCCCCCAGCGAGGCGCCGAACCCGGCCAGCAGACCGAACGTGACCGGCACCAGAATGAGTGCCGTCATGGGCGACAGGCGCCGGGTCATGATCGCCGTCATGAACACGATGACGAGCGCGTACGCAAGCACCGTGAGTGTCATGGGCCTCTCATGCGAGTGTCATGGCAGTGGCCTGCACGGTCAACGCGCCGGCACGAGCGGCAGCACGATGTGCGACGGATACCGCGCGCTGTGCTGCACCGCGATGTCCGTACTGATCATGCGGCGGTTCCGGCCCAGCGGCTCACCGGTATTCGGATTCACATCGAAGCGCGGGAAGTTGCTGCTCGAGATGTCCACGCGGATCCGGTGTCCCTTCTTGAACACGTTCGCGGTGGGAAACGGGGCGATGGTGAAGGCATACACGGCGCCGGGCGTGAGCATCACGGCATGCTCGCGCGTGGCGCGGTACCGGCCGCGTACGATGGCGTCGGTGAGATTGAGATCGAAACCACCGGGCCAGTCGGTGCTGGAGGGGTACACATCGACGAGTTTGGCCGTGAAGTCCGCGTCGACGGTGCTCGCCGATGCGTACAGCGTGACCGTGATGGGTCCCACGATGGTCATGTCCTCGGCCAGCGGTTCGCTCTGGAACACGACCACATCGGAGCGGGTGCGCAGCGGCAACCACGGCGCGGCCGACGGAGGGAACCGCGGATCCTCGCGCTGATCGTAGGCGCCGTCCCTGAGACGCGCCGACGCCCCGCCGCCGATGGTCGGTACCGGACGCCGCGGATCGAAGGTGTACACCGTCTGCGAGCGCACCGCGGTGGGTTTGTTCTGCGACAGCGAGCCATCGGCGTGGAAATACCACGACTGAAAACGAGTGCCCGCCAACGGCCATTCGTTCGCGTCACGCCAGTAGCCGCCATGCATGAGGCGACCCTCGGCGGTTTTGTGTCCATCACCCGTGCCCATGACGAACAACCGCACCGGTGCATCCTGTCGCGCACCGGTGGGCGTATTCTTCAGCGTGAAATCGAACCACCGCACCGTGTAGTCGGCCTCGAAATCGGGAATCGCCGCGCTGTCACCGAAGGCCACATCACCGGCGAAGGCGCGGGTGTTGCCATGGTGCGTCCACGGACCGACCAGGAGACGCTGCGGTGCGCGCTTGAGCCTGCGCAGCGCGCTGAAATTCTCGAACGTGCCGGCGAGGAAGATGTCGTACCATCCCCCCACATGCAGCATGGGTACATCGGCGGTCTGCGGGTAGTGTTCGTTCCAGGCCAGCATCGGATCCTTCCAGAACGTGTCGTAGTCGGCGCGCTCGAAAAAATCGAGATACCAGCCCTCGTACTGCGGATCGACCGACAGCGGATTGAGCCCGCGACGGAACGGCTGCACACCGTACCAGTCCTCGACTTTCTCTTTCGTCAGCAACGCCTTCACATCGGGCGTGCGCGCATCCGCCAGCAGCTGGCTCCAGGCCCAGGTGAGCTGCCGCCCCATCTCGTAGGTGCCGCGAAAGCGCACGCCGTGATCCCAGCCGTTGGCCATGCCGCCCATGTTGATCAGCAGCGACCGGAGCGATGGCGGATTGTACTGCGCCGCGCCGGCCTGCTCATGCGCGGCGAACGAGGTCCCGAACATGCCCACCGCACCATTTGCCCAAGGCTGCCGCGCCAGCCACTCGATCACATCGTAGCCGTCGGTGGCGTCGGCGGGCTGCACCTTGCTGAATGTGCCCTGGGACTTGTAGCGGCCCCTGGTGTCCTGCACCGCCACGACATACCCGCGCTCGCAGTAGAACGTGGCCTGCGGGCGCATGGACTGTTTGTTGTAGGGCGTCCGGTTGAGCAGCACCGGCAACCGTTCGTCGACGGGAACCCCATTCCGGACGGGCCGGTAGATATCCGTGGCCATGTGCAGGCCATCGCGCACCGGAATCATCCGGTCCGCTTCGGTCAGCCGGCACCCGTACTGCGCGGGTGACGAGGGCCAGCCGGCGGGCGGCATGTACGGGGCTTCCTGCGCAGGCAATCCGGGCGGTGTGGCGCCCAGGAGCACCACGCACCATGTCCCACGGACCCACCATCGAGCCGCGCGCCGGTTTCCGCGGGCAGAACACGAGGGACGTAAAGAAGTGCCGACCATGGCCCAAAGTGCGCCCGCGTCGGTGTTCCCGCCATTGGACGCCATCTCATGTCACCACGGGGCCGGAGCGTGCACGGCGACCTTGAGGCGTGCCCACAAAGGCCCCATGTTTCAGGGATGAGGCCCTCCCGCCTGGCTCTCGCACCCCTTCTCGCACTCCTCGTCACCATGGCCCCGGCCCTCGGCGGTGTATCGTCGGGACCCGGATCACTCGAGGCCCAGCAAGCCCCGACACTGGCTGCCGGACCGACGCCCGTGCCGTTCGGCCGCCGGCAGATGGTGGGATTCGTGCGCGACGCCAAAGGGGAACCCCTGGATGGCGTCACGGTGGAGGTGCATGGCCAACGCAGCACCACCGACGGGCGCGGTGCGTTCGCGCTGCTCACGACGCTGGTGGATACGGCCAGTATCGCGTTGCGCCGCGTGGGATTCGAACCACTCGATGCATTCATCAGCACACGCAACGGCATGTGGGACACGGTCATCGTGCAGATGGATCCCACGGTCACCACGTTGAGCAGTGTCGCGGTGAAGGAAACCTTCGCCACCCGGGCCAGTGCCGTGCGCGGGTTCGAGGAGCGACGCGGCCGTGGGCTCGGCCAGTTCGTGACACGCGATGAGATCGTCGATCGCGGTTCGCAGAAACTCACCGACATCCTGCGCTCGAAGAAAGGCGTGATGATCGTGCGCGGCCGTCTGCGGTTTGCCGCGTTCGCAGGCAGTCGCGGCACGACCTGTCAGCCCAACGTCTTTCTCGACGGCGCCCGCGCGCCGGGCATGGAAGTCGACGAGATCTCCGCGCAATCGGTCGAAGCCCTCGAGCTGTATCCGAACCTCTCCACCATTCCGATCGAGTTCCAGACGATCGGTACGAACACCACGCCCTGCGGTACGATCGCGATCTGGACGCGCACACCGAATTCCCGGAGCCGCTGACGCGCCCGCCAAGGGCGTCCCCTCCGGGGCGCCCTCCGAGGTGCATCCTTCGGCCCGCCCTTCCGAGCCACTGGACACCATGTCCCTGCGCCGCCCGTCTCTCCCGTGGTTCCGGTGGTTCCTGTGCATGGCGGTCGTGCTGTCCGGTGCGATCGCACCGCAGCGTGCCCTGGCCCAGTTGCCGGATATCCGGGGCACGGTGATCGACAGCGCGAACCGCACCCCGGTGACCGGGGCCGTCGTCATGTTGCTCGACGAGACGGGCAGCATGCTGACGCGCACCATCGTGTCGGAGCGAGGCCTGTATCGCCTCCTGCGCCTGCCGGACGCGAGGCGTCTGCGTGTGGTCCGGCTGGGGTTTGTCCCCGTGACATTGTCGCTGGACCTGGCGACCGGTCGCCCGGCGGGCGGTTACATGCTGGACGTTCGCATGGCGCCGCTCGTCCGTCCTCTCGACGAGATCGAAGTGACGGCGCCCGTCGCGCGTGGGTGTGAGACGCGCGCCGATCATATCCGCTCACTCACGTTGCTCGACGCCGCACGCGCCGGTGTGCTGGCCACGGTCGTCGCCAGCGAACACGATCCGCCGCGGCTCACAATGCTGCAGTTCGAACGCGTACTGGAAGCCAATGGCCTCGATGTGGTGCGTCAGTCGGTGCGGGTGGATTCGTCACCGGCGGCCGCGACGTCGTTCAATGCGGTGCATTCCACGGCGGACTTCCTCGCCAACGGTTTTCGTGCCGGACGGGAGGGGGAATACACGTTCTACAGTCCCGACGCGCAGGTGTTGCTGGACGAACGATTCCCCCGCGGCTACTGCTTCGATGTGGTACCCTCGGACACGGCGCACCGCACGCATGTGGGCCTGCACTTCGCGCCCGCGCAGCGCCGACGCGGTCGCGTGGATATAGACGGTACACTGTGGATCGACACGGCCACGCGCGCGTTGTCGGAGCTCACGTTCCGTTACGTGGGCCTCGACCGGCTTTCGGAGAGCCTGGGCGCCGGTGGACACATCGGGTTCCGGTCACTGCCCAGTGGCGTCACCTTCATCGACCGCTGGCAGCTCCGGCTCGTGAGTGCGCCACCCGACGGTGGACCGGGCGCACCAGCCGTGGCGACCTATCAGGTGCGGGAAGTGGGCGGCGAACTGGCGGAAGCCCGTTGGGCGGATGGGCGGGTGTGGCATGCGTCGCTGGCCACCGCGCACATCACGGCGGTGGGCGACGGTAACCGGCCGGCCCCCGATGCGCGTCTCCGGCTGGTGGGCACCGAATACCGTGCGGTCGCCGACGCCCGCGGACGCGCCATCATTCCCAACCTCCTACCCGGTCCGTACACGATTGCGGTAGAAGACCCGCTGCTGAGCACGCTCGATCTGACGTTGCCCACGCGGCGCGCCTTCGTGGCCGTTCGAAGCGCCGCCATCGTGGTGCGGGTCGAACTGCCGCCGCCGATCTCGCTGGCGCAGACGCTGTGTGAACGCACCGACGCGCCACGTCCCAACGAAAGCTGGGTGATCGGGCGCATCCTGGACGACGCCGGTCGGCCGGTGGACGGCGTGCGCTGGCGGGTGTACGAGGGTGAGGACGGCCAGTGGAAATCCCGCGGCGACGGGGTGGCCGGTGGCCGCGATGGCGTGTTTGCCTTCTGCCGGGGCGTTGGCCGAGGCCGGACCATCGAAGTGGCGGCCTCCCTGCGTGGCCGCGAGGTCCTGCGGGTGCGCCGCGTGCTGGACGCTCCACTGGTGGCCGTCGCGATCCGGCTGCCCCGCCCGGTGGCGCAGCAGCAGGTGAGCACGCCGGCGACGGCCTCCTCCACCGGCGTGCTCACCGTGTCCGGCATGGTGATCGACTCGGCCACAGGCCGGCCGCTGGCCGACGCTCGCGTACGGGTGGTGGGCACACCTTTCGAGGGCGCTACCGACGAACAGGGCCGGTTCGTGATCGGCGGGCTGCCCGCAGGCCGGTACGTGGTGGAGCTAGCCACCGCGACGCTGGATGCACTCGGTCTGATATCGCGGCGGAGGCTCGAGGTGCAGGCGGATCTGCCGCCGCTCGTCCTGACCGTGCCTGCCGTGGCCGACGCGCGCGCTGTGGCCTGCCGCGCGAACGGGACGCCCGGCCGCAGTCTCATCGTTGGGCGTCTGTCCGCGCCCGGCGACAACCTCGCCGCTCTCTCAGGGTACCGGGTCGTGGCGGCTTGGGATGGCGCGCCTTTCAGTGCGCCTACCGGTGGGACTCCCGGTGGGACTGCCAGCGGGTTCGTGCGCGTGATTCCCGACCCCAACTCGGGCACCTTCCGCATCTGCGATGCGCCCGTCGACCGTCCGCTGATGATCACGGCCGAAGCGGATCATCCGGGCAGCGGATGGGCGCACCGCGCGGTCACGCTGTCGGCGCCGGATGCCCTGGCTCGCGTGGACTTGGTGCTCGACGCGACCGCGACCGCGCCGGCCACGTGGTCGGGCACGGTGGTCGCCGACTCCGGCGAAAGCCCGGTGAGTGGATCGGATGTGGTCCTCACCAATCTGGGTGTCACCTTGCGGACCAATCAGCTGGGGCAATTCCGGATTCACGGATTGCCGACCGGGCCACATCTGGCGCATGTTCGCATGCCGGGGTTCGAACCCTGGGCGGGCACGCTGGAGATCGGTCCCGGTCAGGCCGTTGAGCAGCAGATCGTGCTGGTCCGGACGGGTCGACGCGAAGAAGCGTCCGCTCCGGTGGCAGGGATCCGGTCGATCTCGTCCGGCGTGCATTGTCCCTGCAGTTGTTCGTTCGCGGTTCACTAGCGGTTCCTAGCGGTTCAAGAGCTGTTCATTCGCTATTCGTTGTCCGTTCGTTCACCCTGACCGGAATCCCGACAATGCACCGTTCCCTCCTGATCTGCATGGCAGCCCTCATCGGCCTCTCGGCTTGTGCTTCGAACCCGTCCGAACGGGAAACGCGAGTCCAGACCCAATCCATGGGCCGCTCCGAGGTCGGCCGGATCAACGTCACGTCCGTCGTGGAGGCCGACATCATCACGGTCCCGTACGATGCCGATGCCGTGTACCGCGTGATGCAGGCCGCCTACGATTCGCTGGGCATTCCGATCACCGGTCTCGACCCGGCAAAGAAGACCATCGAGAACAGCGGGGTCAAGATCCGCAATCGCCTCGGCAAGATGCCCATCAGCACCTATCTCGATTGCGGCAACTCGCAGATCGGCCCGAACGCCGATTCGTACGACGTGTATCTAAACGTCTCCACCAAGGTCACCCCGGGGCCTGCGGCTGGGACGGCAAGGCTGGCCACGCTGCTCGAAGCCCAGGCGCGACCGGCCACGTACAACCAGGCTTACAGTGTCTGCTCCACCAGGGGTGTGCTGGAACAGAAGCTGGCCGACGTCGTGAAGGCGCGTCTGGCCAAGTAATCGCTACTCCCTGGATGGTGCCAATACGCAGTGCCACCCGCCCCACTCTTCCCCGTTGTCGATGAAGGTTTTTCGATATTTCCTGTTCACTTCGGTCATCCTGGTTTCGCTGATCGCGATGCATCCGGTGTCTCTCGCCGGCCAGGGTACCGACGCGCGTGCGCCCGGCGTCTCGGTGACGGGCATCGCCTACGACAGTCTGCGTGGGACACCGCTCAGCAACGCGTTCGTCATTCTGCAGGAGCGTTCGCGCAGCACGACGAGTGACGAGCGCGGTCGGTTCCGCTTCGATTCGGTGCCGCCGGGCACGTACACGTTTGCGATGCAGCATGCGGCGTTCGACTCGCTTGGCCTCTCTGGGGCAACGACGCGGGTCACGGTTACCGACGGCAAGGCGCCCGTGGTGTTGTCGGTGCCGAGTCTGGCGACGTTCTGGCGTACGGCGTGCGCCGGCATGCCCGTGCCTCAGCGCGACACGGGTATCGTGTTCGGGACGGTGCGGGAGGCCGTGACCAGAGGCCCGTTGCACGAGGCGTGGGTGGAACTGGCCTGGCTCGATCTCGTGAAGGTCGATCCGTCGAAGACGAGCGTGAACATCGCCCAGCGTCGATGGAAGAGCGAAGTGCAGGCCGACCGCGAGGGAGGGTATGCCATCTGCGGGGTGCCAGTGGGTACGGCGCTCACGCTGCGCGCATTCAACCTCGCGGGCTCGACACCGGGTATCGAAATGTCGGGTGTGCACGAGTTCGTGCGACGCATCGATGTGGTCCTGCCGGGATCGGCGGAGGCGAAACAGCGTCACGGCACGGTGCGTGGCACGGTGCTCGACCGCGGCGGTTACGGGCTGCGTGACATCAGGGTGAAGATCGGTGCGGTCGAGGCGCTGTCCGACGGCAACGGGAACTTTCTGCTGCGCAATGTGCCCGCAGGCACCAGTCAGATCGACGTGGCCGCGGTGGGATACAACCCGGCCAGCGCGGCGGTGGATCTGTTCGCCGACGACACGGTCACGGTCACGCTCAGCACCTACCGGTTGACCGCGCTGGACACGATGAAGGTGCGAGCTGCATCGGCAGCGGGAAACTTCCGTCTCCAGCAATTCGAGGAGCGGCGGCGTCAGGGATACGGCAGTGTCATGGATTCCACGCAGATTGGTCGTCGCGCCACGCTGTCAGCGGCGTTCCAGGGGATGCCGGGGGTGACGATCGAACAGCGGTCCGCAAACGGTCGACGATTCGACATCTACCTCTATTCTACCGGCATGGGCAATTGCCTGGCCAACATCATGGTCGATGGCATGCAGCAGCCCGACTCGGATATCCTGGCCACCATGTCGCCCTCCGACATCGCGGCCATCGAAGTGTATCAGCAACGCACGACGGTGCCGACCGAATTGTTGCGGGCCCAGCAGACATGCGGGTTGGTGGTCGTCTGGACGAAACGGGCGTTCAAGTAACACCGCGCGCGGCTGGTCGGGATGGGCCCGTCAAACGACGACACCCGGCAATGAATCATCGATTGCCCGGTGTCGTCGTTTGTCTGGATCCTCACACGGTGCCGGGTCCGCGGCGACCGGGACCGCCTCCACCACCCGGGCGGGTGCCGAGCTTGTCTTGCAACATCTTCTGCACCTTCTCCTGGTGCTTCTCCAGCAGTTCAGTGGCCGTCTTCTGCTGATCCGCATCGAGGGTCGCCACGACCTCTTTCGTATCGGCGTCGTGACTCGCGCGGATGTCGCGCACCACGCCCTGCATGGATTCGCGCGCCACCGCCAATCGTGCTTCGTCTTCCGCTGAAGGGGCCACGCTGGGCCGCATCTGCTTTTTCAGCGAATCGACGAGCAGGTAACGCTCCTTGTTCGCGGCCTGCAGTTTCTCGTCGGCGGCTTTGATGCCCGTCACCTGCGCGTCCGTGAGCTTGAGCTGCTTTTTCTTGTCCAGCAGCATCGCCAGCGGACTGGCTTCCACAAAATCCTTGCCCGAGATCGACGGCCCCTTGGGGGAATCCCCCGCCACCGCCTTCCAGTCGGCATCCTTCGAGCCCATGCCCCGGCCACCACCACCACGTTGCGCCGACGCAACAGCCGGAAGCGCGACCAGGACCACCGCCAGTACCGCAGCACGCACCATCGGGACACGTGTCATCGTGACCTCGGAGAAAGAGGGAGGAACGGGAATTTCACGTCCGCGCCACGTGCGCGAACAGATCCTTCCGCACCGCCGGATTGCTGATCTTCCACAGCACGCCATCCGTGAAGTAGTGATGGATGTTGATGAACATCAGAATGAGGATCGGCGCCGCGTAGGCGGGACCTTCGCCGAACACCGAGCCGATCACGCCCATGAGCGCGACGGGCATCACCTGCGCCACCAGCAGGCTGATGCCCAGCAGCAGCACGGCGTATACGACCATGTGCATGACCACACGACCACTCACCGCATGGTCCGGGTCGTGCACCACGGTGCCGGCACCACTGGCGCGGTTGAACTCCACACGCACGGGGAATGACAGGTACTGAATGGCGTGCGCGATCTGCACCCAGAACAACGCCTTCGGATCGCGGGCCATGACGGCGTACCACACGAAGATCGCCAGCCAGGCCGTGATGGCCAGCAGCGGGGGATTCACGCCCGTCCGGCGGCGCATGCGCAGCAACCCCCAGGCGCCCAGCACGAACGCCACCACCGTGGCCGCACTGGCCACCTGGTAGACGATCTCGACCCGTGAGGGATCGCGGAGCTGCGTGTACAGGAACCACGCCAGATGCCAGGCCAGCAGGATGCGCAGACTGGTGCGGATCAGTCGGCGCTCAGTGGCATCGAACCCGGTACCGGCCAGCCACGCAAACGACGCCATCATGCCCCACACCTGCCCGGTGTAGTGCCAGGCAAGGTACACGCTGGCGATGGTCACCAGTCCGATGCCGAGCGTCTGTGTCCAGTCCACCAGCACGATGGCCGCGATGATGTACGCGAAGAGCAACGCCGGAATGCCGAAGCTGGCCCACTTGTGTTCGAGCATCATGGCCCGGCTGCCATACACCAGCCGGTACGACGCCAGGAAGTGCGGCATGTTGATGGCCGCCGCGATCCAGGCCTGCACACCCGCGCCCACGAGCACGAGATCCGTGCGCCCGCTCAGGAGCAGCGGCACCATGATCAGCATCGACAGCCCGCCAACGGCGAGCCAGTCGAAGACCGGTGACACCATGGAGCCGCGGCGCGCCGAAGGGCCAGCGCGGCCGGGATCCGTGGTCGCGACGCGGGTCGACGCATCGGTACCGGCGTTGCCGGTGATGGCGCCACCACCGGCAATGCCGGCCCGGGCAGCGGCACGCCGTTCCCGTCGGGTCGGAGCCTTCATGAGGACGGATGAGGGGAAACAGGGGACGGGAAACACACGGGGGCCGCCGATATACCGGCGGCCCCCGTGGATGGACAGCTCACGACCCGTGCATCAAAACGGGTGGTGTTCGTCCGTCTGTCGGACTCAGAGTCCCGACGGCGGACGACGATCCCACACGAACGCACCGGCCGGCACCTGGAAAGCTGCCGTCTGCGGCGTGCGCGCGCCCGGGGTCGACGCCGGATACACGATCAGGGAGATCGCCGATCCGGCCACGGTGGTGCCCGGGGTGGCCGGCGTATCGATCTTGCCGTTCGCGCCCGCCGAGGAGAAGGCCTTCACACCCTGCAGTGCGGGCATGTCGGCAAACATGTTCGTGGTGGCACCGGCCCGGCGGACGTTGTACGTGATGTTGGCCGGATCGACCAGCACGTACGACGACTTGGACATGCCCGGCACGTTGGCCCACGTCGGTGAAGCCGGCGCGGTGGCACCGGTCACGAAGGCGCGCACGTCGATGGCTTCTTCAGTGGCGTTGATGACCCGGAGCGCCACCTTGGCGCCTGGATCGGCCACGTCTTCCGCCCAGTTGGCCAGCTTGAGCGTACCGGCACGCCCACGGCCCCACATGATGTAGGTGTAGTTGGTGCCGGCCGTGAGGTTGGCCGTCCCCGTGAACACCTTGGTCGACGCGATCGACTGGATGGTGTCGTCGAGGAACACCACGTACTGTCGCGGCTGCGTGGCGTTGCTGGCCTTGTACTGGGTCAGCACGGACGCCGTCACACCGGAGGTGGTGGTGGGCTGCTCGCGGAAGAGCTGCCGGAAGTGCATCGAGTTTTCGAGGAGGTCGACGAACCGGAAGTCCACGCCATAGGCGCCTGCCGTATCGGGCGAGGCGTTGATGAAGCGGACGCCGGCCGTTGGCACGAGAGGTGTCGTGATGACCTCGTCGGGACGGCACGCGCTCAGCGCGGCCGCCGCCGCTGCTGCCACGACCGAGAGACGAAGAATGCTGCGCATGAAAACTCCGTGGAGGGAGACTCGAAATGGATAGGAGAACATCAGGGGCGCGGAATGCGAACCGTGGCGACGGAATCGGAGGGGGCAGGACCACCGTCTTCCTGACCCATTCCGACCAGCCCGGACTTCACGATGCCGACGATCACCCCGACGACCGCCGCCGAAACGATGGCGGTGCGCCCGCGGGAAAACCGGCGTTCCGACGCCAGAGCCACGTGCTCCGGCCTGATGCGGAGATGCTCACCGGACCAGACTTGCTGGCCGCCCCGGAGGAGCTGAATCGACGAAACGGCAACCGTCCACGCCGCGCTGTCGCGCGACACCAACCGCCCCTGTACGACGTCCGCTGAAGAGCCGAGTGTTTCGGCCATGGCCAGGCGCCCGGCGTCGGTCAACTGCAACTCGACCTGTGTGCCCGCCGGGATCCCGGTGCCGACAACCGGCCGCGTGGAATAGCAGCCGAGCGTCAGCGACACCATCAACAGAAGTCCTGCCGTACGTCTCATCAGCACCCGCGGCTCACCAACCGTACACGCTTGTGCCCGCCGCCGAGTTCGGCGCCGTGCCGACACCGGGACCGGCGCCGTACAGTTGACCCAGCGTGTACCCGCGAACCAGCAGTTCCTGGTACGGCACCGCCCAGAAGAGCGGCGTATCCTTGGGGAGATCCCCCCAGCCACGACCATCGAGGAACCAGGCCGAATAGTGTGTATAGGCCTCCTCGATGCGCTTCTCGTACTTGAGCGCATCCCACAGCGTGCCGCAGCCCACCGTGTTGAAACTCGGTGCCTTGGGCACCTTCGGCACGCAGGCGTTCCCACCCGGCACCACTGCCGTCTCGGAGAAATCCGTGATGGCGGGCAGGCCGTTCTTCACGCGCGTGAGGTTCACCAGCGCCGCCGCACCCGCGCGATCGCCCTTGCGGTAGAGCCCCTCGGCGCGCAGCCCATCTATCTCGGCCTTCGTCATGAAGATCGTCGGACCGTTACGGGCCGTGCCCGCAGCCGAGATCCTCCACTGATAGAAGCGGACATGATCGTAGTTGGACCAGCCGAAGCCGAATCCGCTCAACGCATCGCCGCCGTTGGGGCGGTTCACGAAGTACCGCTTGCACGTCGAACCCACGGCCTGGCAGGAGGTGAGTGAAAAATCCGCCTGCTGCGCCGCACGCGTGTCTCCCTGCGGAAAGCGCTGGTCGGGCGTGGCCAGCGTGAAGCTCACACCGCCCGACCCACGATCTCCCACCGGAGTGGCAATCCAGGCGGCATACGCGCCCGACGTGTCGGCCATGCCGATGAAAAACGGCGGCATCTGATGCCACGTGCCGAACACCATCCACTGCGCACGCCAACTGTTGTCCGGACCCACCGTGGTGCTGGTGATGATCTCGTGATCCGCCGTGATGCCGTTCTGCGCATCGGCAATGATGGCGTCCCAGTCAACCGCCGCGCGTTCGGCCGGGGTACGGGCCATGTTGGCCCGGATGCGGGCCCGGTAGCTGCGCACCAGCTTGATGAATTCCACCTTCGTCATCGAGGTGGGCGACGGAATCCACGTGTCGGGCAGCGGGAACCCGCGGTCACCCGACGCGTTGAGATTGGCCGCATCGAGCGAGCGCTGGAAGGCCGCGTACGCCGAATCGGCTGCCGCCTTGTAGCCGATCAGCACGCCCTTGTCTTCCGCCGTCATGCCTTCGGAAACCACGGCCACCGAATCATGCATGAGCGCCGCGTAGCCGATCGAGAGGCCGTTCAGGAACTCGGCATAGGCCCGGTCTCTGGCCGTGCGGGCGTCGGAGCCCAGGCTCAGCCCGTTCTTCAACTGGGTGAGGAAGGTGGAGGCCACCCGGTTCACTTCCGCCATGTACGAAAACAGCCGGTACTGCTCGGCGGCGCAGGGATTGCCCGCGTTATTGGTGTTGGCCGCCCCGCTGAACGGCGTGCGCGCATTGGCGCAGTTGTTCGCCAGCGAGGAGTAATTCATGAGGGACATGATGGAGGTCATGGCCTCGAGATTGGTCACACTGCCGTGCAGGCCGCTGGACCACCGCTTGTAGTAGCTGCCCACCAGCGATTCGGCATCGTCCGCCGTCGCAAGCACACGCGCGGTTTCGGCCTGGTTCGGATTGGTCACCGCGAGCGACTCGTCGCAGCCGACCAGCCCGACCATGGTGGCCGCGATCGCGGCCACCCGGAGGAAAGTACGATTCATGTCGGCTCGGTCCTAGAAGCGCGTGGAGATGGAGAACGTATAGGTCCGCAGAGTCGGGAACCCGTACGCATCGGTCTGGGCGACCAGGCTCTGGGTCGTTTCGGCACCACCCGAGGCACCGACCTCCGGATCGAGACCCGAGTACTTCGTGAAGGTGAACATGTTACGGCCGATGAGCTGCAGGGTCACGTCGTTGATGCCGGCGATCTTGCCCAACTGGTACGTGACCGCGAGTTCGCGCACCTTGGCAAACGAGCCCTTCTCCACGTTCCAGTTGTTCGGACCGAGGATGTCGTAGAACCCACCCGCGCCCGCACCTTCCTTGCCACCCACGCGCCAGCCATAGCTTATGGGCTTGGCGGTCTCGACCGTCTTGCCACCCTGGTCGAAATAGCCGTTGGCGTAGTCGAGCAGACCCCAACCCGCACCCTGGTTGTTGATGTAGTGGCCGATGGTGCCGTCGATCAGGCCATACACAGAGAGCTTCTTGTACGTCATCGTGTTGTTGAACGCGAAGCGGAACGAGGGTAGCGTGTTGCCGATGATTTGGCTGATGCCCGCCCCCTCACCCGGCTCGCCGCGGAGCGGCCGATCGATGATGGGGTGCCCGAACTGGAGCGGGTAGTTCCACGGCGAATTCACCTCGGACAGCTTGGTCTGCCACAGGTTCTTGGTGATGCCGTCGCGCCAGCTGTTGCCTTCACCCACCCAGACCACCCAGCCCTGATCGTTGACCTGGAAGGCCCTGCCATCACCACACTGGCCCTGCACAGCGGCCGGCAGGTCGCCACACGTCTTGTAGAACTTGCGGCCCCAGAGGCTGCCGTAGCGGTTCATCTGATAGCCGTTGCTCTTCGCGGTGTTCGGCGTGATCAGGAACATCGACGTCGTCCCCTGTCCGGTGCCACCATCCATGAAGTATTCCGGCACGAACAGTTCGGTGATGTAGGTGCGGTTCCGGTCGAACGTGCCGCGCATGTTCCACTGGAAGTCCTTGGTGCTCACCACCGGCAGATTGAGGGCCGCTTCGAACGTCTTGTTCTGCAGCGTGCCCGCGTTCGCCCATTGCGTGCCGAAGCCGAGCGCCGCCGGCGTGTTCGGGTTCAGGATCTGGTTCGTGGTGTTGGATTGCGCGTACGTCAGTTCCACACCCAGTCGGCCGAAGAGCGTGAAGTCGGTACCGATTTCGTCTTCCACCGTGGTTTCCGGCTTCAGCTTGGAATTGCCGGCCTGGCCCAGGGTGCAGCCGGTGGCCGAGCAATTGTACGTCTCGTACTGGGCGTTGAACCGTGGCGAATTGCCGGCCGAGCCGCGCGAGGCACGCAGACGGAGATCGGACACCGCCGGCAGGCTGAACCACGACTCTTCCGACAGACGCCACACGCCAGACACACGACCGAACGGCGCCCACCGGTTGCCGGCGCCGAACAGCGACGACCCGTCGTAGCGGAATGTGCCGTCGAGGATGTACTTGCCCTTCCAGTCCAGATTGGCGCCGGCCACACCACCCATGTTCTTCACCAGCTGACTGCTCGAGGTGGCGGTGAAATCCTTGGTGGTGGCGGAGAGGGTGTTGACCCCCGACACGGCGTACTGGTAGCCCCGGCCGCGGCTGGTGTACGAATAATCGCGGTCGAACAGCCCGCGGAAATTGAGCTTGCCGTTCAGCTCGGATGTGATCTGCTTGCGGAACGTGGCCGAGATGTAGCTGTTGAGCGACTTGCGGCCACCGTTGTCCATCAGCTGGTTGCCCAGATTGCTGTTCGGGTTGGCCGTGTAGGTCCGGTAGCCCTTGAACACATACTGATTCCGGAACGTGCCGCGCTGGTCGTAGGCATACAGCGCCTCGAAGCTCGCCCACGGCGCCGGCGTGTAGGTCATGCTCACCGAGCCCTGATACCGGTTCGACTCGGTGTAGTCGTTCAGATTCTCGCCATCGTACAGGAAGGTGCCGCCGCCGTTGCCGGAGCCGCGCAGGTTGGCGCCACCGCCACGCACCAGAAGACGGCCCAGGGTGTCCCGCGCCGTGTAATTCGTCCCGGCCGGCGCACCGCGGAGCAGCTGATCGAAGATGCCACCGTTCGAGGAACCACCGCTGCGGTTGTCGACCCGCCCGTTGTTGAACTGCGAGCTCACCGACACGGTGAGATTGGGACGCACATCGTAATCGAGGTTGACGCGGGCGCGGCGCTGCTGTGAGCCGTTGAGCTCCTTGACGGCGCCGCGGTCGTCGGTGTACGCCGCCGTCACGTAGTAGCGGATGCCGGCCGCACGGCCGTTCACGTCCACCGAGTTGAGCATCACCGGGTTCTGCGTGGTGACCTGCGCCAGGGCGTCGTAGCGCTGTCCGGGCCACATGTTCGCCTGGAACACGTTGAGCTGTTCACCGCCCGCGAGGGCCGGATTGTTCCACTGCAACGCGTACGGCGTGCGCACCGAATCAGCCGCCACGTTGTTGATACGCATGATCTCCTCCATCCAGCCCGTCGTGCGCGAGCAGGCCGCCACGTTCCCGGCCCCCTGGATGCAGAAGCGCGTGCCCGTTTCGTCGAGCTGCAGGTGGTGGTTGAGGGGCTGCGCCATGTTCACCGAGTTCATGTCGGAGATCCCGTACTCCACCCGGGCTCCCACCCGCACTTCGTTGCGCGACGCCCCACGCTTGGTCTTGATCACGATCACGCCGTTGGCCGCCTGGGCGCCATACAGCGAGGCGCCGGCCGCACCCTTCACCACTTCGACCGACTCGATGTCGAGGCCGCCGATTTCGGTGAGGTTCTGGCTGCGCAGGATCGTGCCGTCCACGATGATCATCGGGCCCGAGGCCCGTCCGCCCGTGTTGATCGAGGTGGGGCCACGCAGCATGATTTCCGGCGTCGCGCCGGGGCGCCCGCTGGTCTGCGCCACACGCAGACCGGACACCTTGCCCTGCAGCGCCGTCACCGGATTGAGCGCCGGCACGGGAATGTCCTCGGCCGTCACACGACCGACGGTGAAGGCCACCTTGCTGCGCTCGGTGCCTTCCATGGAGCCGGACACGACCACTTCACTGAGGCGGTTGATATCGCGCTCGAGCGTGAAGTTCTGCGTGTGCGAGCCCAGTGTGAGCGTGACCGGCGCAGCGGCCGGCTTGTACCCCACCGCGCGGACGCGGAGGGTGACCGCCTGTCCCGACACACGACCCGACGGGATGACGATGGAGTAGATGCCTTGTGCGTTGGTCGGCACCGAGACGACCAGCTCGGTGATGTACACATTGGCGAATTCGAGTGGCTGACCCGCTTCGCCGACCACCTTGCCGGTGATCGTCGCGCTGGTTGCCTGCGCTCGGGCCGAGGTGGCCGCCACGAACAACCCGAGCAGGGCGGTCGCGACAGCTCTCGCAGGACTTGTGAAGGAATTGGGCAACATCGCTCTCCCAAGGGGTGGAGGACAGGGACGTACAACGGCAGGGGCACGTCGGCTGCTGTGGGGGCTCCTGCCCACGATCTGCATGACGGAGCCGGAGGGGGACAACCGGTTCTATGGCAAAACCGATTGTCCAGCACGTCAGGTCCCAGAGGTTCGCTCGCGATTCATCGCGCGCAAACGGTACGGACCGATCGTCGGACACCCGGTGGAAACGAGGAGGTCACTACGCACTGCACCAACAGGGACTGCCTGAAGACTATTGGTACTATCGGCACCACATACGACACGCCGCATCGCAGGGTCGTCCCGCGATGAACTGGGACCGGAATGCCCCCAGATTCGGCAAGCGCCAACGTACGACCGCGCCCCAACGGTTCGCAAGTAGGGATCAGGGGATCCGTTTCCCTCTGGAACCCCTCAGAGAGGGGACGAAACGCGGCGCACGCGTGTCTGCCTCCACAACAGTGCAGCTGGGACCTGCGTCACATCACGTTTTTTCACGTTTCCGGACAGAACCTGCCCACGTGCGGTATATCCCATGGCCGGATGAAAATCGGAAACGAACCGGGACCGTCCGTATGGTCGTGACACATCCCGGCGTGGACGTCGGCCGCGTCATTGATGCTTTCGTCATTCAACAAGTCCAATGGGACGGGCCGTCTCTGGACGCCACCCGCCCCATTGATGAAATATCCGGGAAATATCGATGGTATCCTGCCGTTCATCCTGCGGGTGTCGCCGCAGGTGGCTCCTCAAAGCCGGAGCCACCTCTCAATCCCAGCCGTTACTTCCTGCGCGACAAGGCTGCCGGCGTCCAGTTGAGTCCCACAGCTACCGTCTCGTCGCTGCCCACGATATCCGAACCGGTGAAAGTGGCCGCCACCCGCAGGCCGAACTCCCGGTTCACCTGCCAGTGAGCGCCGAAGTCGAAGTTCAGACTGGCCGTCGATTTGCTTCGACCACGCCCGCCAATCGCACTCCCCCGACAAGTGCTGCAATAGTCGATGGACACGCGCGGATGCACAAAAGGTGTCAGCGACATGTCGTCTTCCAGGGGAAAGGTGTGGCCGATGCTCGCACCGATGGGGATGCGAATCCAGCTCCCGTTGCCGAACGACGCCCCGGTGCCCGCGGTGAGCAGCACATCGAGCGGCTGATCTCCGCTGGCGCGGACGACTTCCTTGCCTAAGGCCGCCCCGAGGAACAGGAGTGGGTCGGCGGCACCCTTGGGATCGGCAAATCCGGCATCGAACTGCCAGTGCATGCCTGGAGCCGCCGCCTCACGCCATTGAAAGAGCAACGTGGTGCCTGCGCCACCGACGAGAGCGCCCGTGTAGTCCCGGATACTGGCCGACGGTGTCTGCAGCGCCGGATAGTTGAAGGCCTGGGCGCTGAGGGACGATGCGGTCAGCAGTGTGACCGCCGCTGCACGAGCGACGACGGATGCGATCCTGGAAGACTGTGTCAAGGCAGTGACCACCGGGTGGCGTATGGAAGTGAAAGCGCTGTCCGGAAACTATCGACATCCGGTGTGCGGGCGCATGCGCGGTGTGTGTCCTGCGTCGTACCGGACGAGTGGCGGTCGGGTTCCGGTGCAGCTTTGGCGAGTTCTCTGTGGCCGCGAGTGTTGGGGGGCGCCCTGCGGGCGCGATACCGGCGGGATGAACTACAGGATGCCTGCAGGACCGTCCTCAGCATGAAGCCGGCAATGTCGCGTGGCGGCCAGTTCGTTTTTTTGAATTGAACTGCGGGGAACAACGGGCTCAATCGCACGCTCGTTGTTCCTTTTCAAAATCCCTCCCGCGACATCCTGGTCGCCCGCAGGGGAGCAATCCTGCTTTTATCCGCTGTTTGTCCTGCCCCTATCGCGCCCGCAGGGCGCCCCCAACACTCGCCGCTCCCCCAAGACCCGCCGAAGCCGCGCGGGTGGTGCCCCCAACCGTCCGGCATCATCGGGGTGCCCCTCTCTCCACACGCACCACACGGAGCAGCACTTCCCAGGACACCCGTGGCGGACACTGCAGCGTGAAACCGCTTTCCGCGGCCTGAGCGGCAATATCTTCGAGATTGGCCATGATCCCCGTTTCACGGGGCGCGAGCACCGACGCCTGACACAGCAATGGCCAGCCGGCCCCCAGGTTGCCCTCCTGGAAGAGCGCGCCAGCCAGCGTGTTCAACAGATTGCCGGCGGGCTCATCGTCTCGATCCAGCTCGCCCTGCACGAGGGGATCATCGAGCCGAGCCATCAATGCCAGCGTTTCCGTCGTGTGGCCGCCCTGGTACAGACAGAACGCATAGTTCGCCAGGACCGTCGGTCTGCTGGGCGCCAATTCCATCGCGCGGGCGAGCTTCGCTGTGCCGGCAACAAGATCACCTCGGCTGCATTCCATCATGCCGATCATCGAGAGTGCGGAGACGGAGGTGGGCTGGTGATCGAGGACCGCCGAGAACAGCGCGGCATCGTCGCGATAGTCGGCGACATGTCGACGTGCCGTCGCCGTCAGCAATGCAAGCGCCACGGCAACCACGCCCATCACGATGATGGCTGGAGCGGACAAAGGCCCACGCGACGCACGCGACGGCAATCCACTATCGGCCTGGCTGCGGAAGAGTCTCCCTGCCGTCAGCCCCACCACGATCGTGATGGGCACGAGTGGGAGATACATGTAGTGATCCGCCACCGTGGAAATGCGCTGGAATGAAAACGGAATCACCCCCAGCACCGGCGCCGCCGTCACGATGGCACAGACGATGGCCACCGCGCTCCATCTGGTGAGCACACGCGCGGATGCATCCTGCAATGCAGGAGCAGACGTACCCGCACGGGCGAACACGACACCCGCACCGATCGCAATGAACAGGGCCAGCGCCAGCGGCACCGTCAGCATCATGGACGGTTGCCACGTCGATGGATCACCCCCGATAGCGGCAGGGATACGTCCGTAGTCGACCTGCAGCGGCGCCGGCCACCACACTTTGGTCACATAAAAACCGATCGCATCGACGGCACCGATCAACCGGGCGCCGATCGGAATGTCGAGCGGTGTCATCTCCATCTGTGTCCGTGCGGTGATGATCGTCACCGCTGCAGTCGGCACACTCCAGATGAAAGTGGCCGCCAGGAAACGTCGCCGCCAGGATGCCTGCAACAGCACGGCCACGAGGCCCATGACGAGCGGAACGGCCGCGATGGACGGTTTGCACAACAGCCCTGCCGTGAACAGCACCGATGACACGGCGAGTGCGATACCGGTGGGCACGGCGGAGGTACCAAGGACCACCACCGCGAGCAACGCACAGCACGTAGCGCCGAGATCGCGTCCCCCACTGATCCAGCCCACCGCTCCCACCTGCAGGGGATGCACGGCAAAGAGCAGCGCCGCGATCGCCGCACCCATGAGACGGGCGCGCTCGTGGGGCCCACGAATCCCGTCACTCCCGTGGAGATACCGAGACAGACGCCATGTCAGCAGCGCCACGAGCGCTGCATTGAAGCCATGCACCACCACATTGAACACACGGAACGGCACGGCGCCGGCCCCGAGATCCAGCAGCGCGCGCCAGATGGAGAGCGTGACAGGGATATAGAGCCCGAACCAGGGTCGGGCCCACATCTCGGTCCACGACGTGTCACCACTGAGCAGGGGATTGCGCGTGATGTTGTGGCCGTCGTCCCATCTGAGAAACGAGGCCCCGAACAGCGGCGCATAGATCCACCACAGGAGCAATCCCGTCACCATCGCGGCGGCAAGAGCCAGCACGACCGGACGGCGCCAGAACGGAACAGCGGAAGTGCCGGGGGTTGGCATGCACTGAATGATGCACGGGCACACGAGGGTGGCAACCGGCGACTCGACGATTCGCAAAGCCGTTTGTCCTGACGGTATGACGCCCCCGGGCGCCCTCACCACTTGCCGACGACGAGAACTGTCCAACCCAGTGGGTGGTCACTCGTCGCGGCTCGTGATTCCGCTTGTCAGGTCGTGTCCGATGCACAACGAGCAAGCAGAGCACGCAATGCCTGCTGATTTTCGGGTGCGTGACCCTCGATTATCGCCGCAATCACCCCCGCCATCGTGGCCGCGGCAAGACTACTGACACCCACGCCTTCGGTCGCTCCGGCATCGACGGACGGCGCCCTGCCCCAGGCGCCACACTCGTACCGATCGGCGGCCCGGAACAGGAACTCAAACGGTGAAGCAGTTCTCGCTGGCCGCACGCCAAACACACAATCGAATGCGGCAGGAAACGAAGGTTCTGATGACGGGCTGGCCGCCGCCACCAGGGTCACCCCCCGTGAAGCGGCGCGGGCACACGCCCGATACCACGGCCCGATCACATCACGACGGGTGGTGGCGAGGCTCATGCTGATCACATGTACCCCCTGCTCCGTGGCCCAATCGATCGCATGTTCCACCACGGAGGGATCGGCCTCCAATCTCTCATGGAACACCTTGACCGGAATGACCTGGACATCCGGAGCCACATGCACAATCTGCAAGGCGCAGCGGGTACCATGGCCGATCCGGTCGCTGGTATCCGACGATGTGATGATTCCACGACTGCTCTGATCCCGGCGAAATGCCACACCGGCACCGTGGCGCACACGCATACCGTCAGAGGACAGACCTGAATCGACGACAGCGATGCCAATACCACGTCCGGTGAATGAACCCAGCCGCACCCCATGATCGGCCGACAGGAACCCGGGAGACTCCTGCATTCATCCAGCCAGCTTGGCGTTCCCGGCAGCACTCTCCATATCGGGTTCCGGTGCGCACACCAGAAAGCCCGCCTCATACGCCGATCGTGTCTGCTCCTCGACAAGAGCGCGAATCCGGGCGCGTCGCTCGCCATTCACATAAACGGAGATACGGACAGCGACATCGTCCATACGGGCCGCCGAACCATACGCATCGAGAACGAGCGCGGCCAACGGTGTTAGATCCTCAGCGACACACTGACCATGCGGATCCGGCCTGACCATATACGGCCTGATCCGTCCGCCGCGGCGTTCAGCACGGACGCCATGTATTGCAATGTCTCCGCGCAAGCGGAAGCACGTCCCGGACCACAGGATTTCACCCGGGGGACGCACCAGGAATCCGTCCATCCTGCGTTGCACGTCGCTCAGTTGCCGCTCCCCCGGTTCGACGCACGCGAGATCGCGAGCGATCGCACCTCGCGCCGCATCGTCGGTGAGTGTGGATCGACGCCGGCGGACGCACGATGCCACCGTCGACAGGTCGGGCCTCGACGCCCTGACGTTCCATGCCCCCGCCAATCCGTCCAGGTCGTCTCCGTCCGGCAGCCCATCGGCGTGCCGGAACAGTGTGCGCATGAGCTCACGTCGATACGCGATGGCGTCGGACTGCTCGAATGTGAATGCCGCCCCCGTGGGAGAAGGGAGCGCCGGAAACAGCACCGACGGAACGTGAGGCGCGTGCAGTCGCAGGTAGTGCAGCCCGATGCCGGCATCGCCGAGCAGGAGACAGGGATCCGGCAGGCGATCCGCCGAGCCGCTGGGCCATGGGACACCGCGGCTTTCGAACGTCTCGTCGCCCGCTGCCGCCAGTTCCAGCACACACTCGCGGAGATCGGGCCGGCCAAGACTCCCGGCGGCGGCTATGAGGAATTCCGAATTGCCGGCGATACCATGGCAGAGCGACCAGTTGTGCGTTTCACGATCGATCGATGCCGATGTGGCATCGGCCGCCGCATGCGCTTCGCGCCACAACCAGGGAAGCCCCAATCGCTCGGCGGCGCGCAGACGGACCAGGCCGATACCGGGAGCCCCGTGACACCAGGCGTGCATGCCATGCAGTTGGTAGGGTGCGGGTTCCCATCCGGATCGCACCATCGACTGGGAGGTCTCTTCGTCGAAATCCCAGATGAGTTTGCCGAATTCGGAGTGTCGGAAGTCAGGCCAATTGCGGATTCCGCGATCATAGACCACGCGCTCATACAGGATGGCCTGCAGAGCCGTATACAGGAATCGTGAGGCACCACAGTATTGCCATGCCGCGAGCAGCGCATAGGCATACCCGGACGCTCCATGGGCGAACCCTGTTAGTGGACGATGCGCGGTGGGCACTCCCCTCCACGCAGTTCCGGACACCGTATGCACCGCCGCGCGCTGCATAGTCGTTCCAAGACGATGCACCACCTGTTCGATCGTCTTCCGGTCGATGAGGTGTTCGAGCTGCATGAGCAGCGGAATTGCACCGGCCGCGCCGCTGATGACGTCACCCTGCACATGGGTATTGGAGCTCTCGAGGCGTCGCCACAACATGCGCACGTCGTCCGCGGCCCGACCATCACCCGAGACCGCGGCCAGTCGGCCGAGTGCGTACACGATGCCGACGATCCCGGAAAACGCACTCCACGGCAACACGACGCTTCCGCTGTTGTTGACTGCATGCCGGAGGGCGCCTCGTGCAACGCGCAGCAATTCGGGATCGTGGATTTCTCCGTATAGTTCGGCGAGAAACAGGCCGATCCCCGCACTGCCCCGGTATACGGACGTGTCGATCTGCCATGACGTCATTTGCGAGTGAGGTTTGCGGACAACAGGTGCTTCCCACACGCACATGTCGCCGTCCCACACCGCCGTCCGGATAAGGCGCTGCCCGATGCTTTCCGCGACATCGAGAGGATCACGCATCGGTTTTCACGAACGGCTGCGCGACGACTGGTGCACACCGACACGCTTCGGCTATGGCGTGCGCGACATATGCCTCATCGAGGCGTGAAAGGCCCATGCGGTTGTTCGTCATGTGAAGGAAGGAGGGGATGAGGCGACGTTGCGCTTCCATCGCGTTGAACACCGGGTCTCCGAGAAACTTCAGTTTTCCGTCCCTGCCGAGTTGTCGATATTGGTGAAGGACATCCTCCCATGTGGGCAGGAATGACTCGAAGAGAGATCCCGCACCGTGCTCCTGCGTCAACGACTCATCAGCCTGGTCCAGGAAATCGACGATGGTGTCAAGCTGGCTTTCCAATGACGCGTCGAATGCGGCGCGGTATTGCTCCCCGGGCTCGACAAACAATCCGAGCTCAATGTCCCGAATCCAGGCGGAGATCTCTCCGATCGTCGCACGCGTCCCGAAGGCCGCCTGGAGAGCAACATAGGACGCAAGAATACCGGCACCCACTTTTGCCGGACGCGCCCGATCGTGTAGTGCACCAAGCCGGAGTAGCACCCAATCGCTGGACGCACAGAAGGCCGCCTCGGCCAGTCTCACCCCTGCGGGACCGCCGTATCGTCCATGCTCCGGTTCGTAGCCGCAGACCACCATCCTTGCGAAGAGCCCGCCCTGCCCGGCATCCGGAAGATCGAGGTTCTCGACAGCCTGATCATCGGACATGTCGAACGGCACACGCACGCGAATGCGCAAATGCGGCAACGGATCCGAGTAGCGAACAAAAAAACGCGATGCTCCCGCGAGGGCGCTGTTGTTCAGGTGTCGAAGGATCCGGATGACGAACCCGTCAAATGCACTGCCGTACAGCGAGTCTTTCGTTCCCGGATAGAGATGCACGCTGAACCAGCGGTGTTCATCGGATCGCACGTCTGCGTAGGCCGACATCCCGCTCATGAGTCGAGATCCAGCTGCGCCATGAATTCGGTGCAGTACGTATCCTCGCCGTGACGCGGATAGTCACCCGCTTCCGGCAAGACTTCTTCGAGGGAAGCCGTAAAGGTGTCCAGTCCACCAGGCAACCGGCTGAACAGGTCCACGAAGAGAGGATTGGTGAAATCGATGAACTGCGGCTTCTGCGCATCGGCCGAAATCTGCGGCGCACGAGGTACGGCCGATTCGTGTGTCGTCGCTTGACTGGTCTTTCGAGTCGTGGGCGTCTGGGTGTCATCGAGCTCCATCTCGGCTGCATCCATCCCGGCCTCTTCTCCGCGCTCCTCCTCACCGCTGTCCAGGGAAGCGGCCTCAGGCTTTGGGGCAATCGAAAAGATCCGGACGTACACGCTCTCCGGAATGTCCGCTTCGAACCGCCATCGCTGGACTCGCGCAAAATACCTGGCAGGCGATTCGTTCGACTTCAGTCGCGGAAAGCAGACCGAGGGCACATGCCACGCGCGTCGCGCGAGAATGAGGTGCTCTCCGAACGTGTAGCGCGGACGTACGACGATCGTATCGAGTCGATCCAGACCCACTGAACCGTTGGCGTCAGGAAGAGACCAGGGCAGCGACAGCGCAAACTGTGCGTCGGGCCCCAGTGTGCGAAGCAACCGGAACAATGGCGGACGCAGCCGCGGACTGAGAAAACCCAGGTCGACCGGCCATATTCGCTCACCGGTGCTCCGCCGTGTCAGGGCCAACCGGGCTGGATCTGCGGCATCCGGACCGACCTCCAGATCGGTCAGCGCAATCGCATCGGATCGCCCGTGATGGGATCCCGTGGGATACTGGATAATCGAATCGGTGAGACGCGGATGCAGATTGGGGTTGAAATCGCCATCGTCGGCAATCTCGACGATCCGACCCCACGGAGACGAGGCATTCCGTTCGCGAACTGCGGTCCACTGGTGGTGTGGAAGCACCGGGAGAAACCGTGAGATGTATTTGCCATAGCCGGACAGGTACCGCCCCTGGTTCACCACGACACGCCATCCCCTGTCGCCGCACGGTGGTATCAGATTGCAGAACACACTGACCGACCGCGGCCCCGGACCAGCCGGCGGTGCATCCTGCGCCGCATACCGCAGCATGCCGGACGTGACCTCGATCTCGTCGGCGGTCGGCGGTGCGAGGAACCATGCGCTCGCCAGAGCCCCCGTGAGCGTATCACGGGCCTGACGCAGTGTCTGAAGAACTGTGGGAGGTGATTCGCCGGCCTTCGTTGGAATTTCTGATTTTTTCCCTCCATTGTGTTCCATTCGATGCCGGGAATACTGCTCCGCAAATGCGAGCAACGGAACGCGCGCCACCCCGGGATTCGCGTGCTCGAATATCTCGCGGGCAACCGCGGCCTCCATCCGTGTATAGGCCAGCGGAGCCGAATCGGCGACATAGCGCCGCAGATCATCGAGTGCCCCTGCAAGCGACCGACGATCGATGACAATGTGGGCTGCCGCACCACAATCCTCGTGGAACATCAACGACTTGCGTACCGCGCGTGTCGCTCCCGCGTCGTGCAGATACCGGTGCATCAGGCGCAAACTGCGTTGTTGCATGGCATGACGGCCCCACGCCGATGCCCCGGAAAAGACCGAAATCTGTGTCGCCAACGCATCCAACAACTGACGCGCGTTCGTCACCTCCCTCGGTGCATCGCGGATGTCGCGCAGAAAGGCGTTCAACAACGGCTCCCAATCCGCAATCTGATCATCCACTGGTGAAACAAGGCGCAGGAGCCCGCAGTTGAGCAGCCCGTCGATGTAGTGTACACACTCTTCTCGGGTGGCATCCACCTCGGCGTCATGCAGGACTGCCTCGATCAGGTTGCGGACGCGTACACGGGTGCAGCGTTCCAACGCAGTGAGCACGCATTGCAGCGCGGGGGTGCGGCGCAGGCGGACAAAGGCTTCGCGATGCCCGGAGAGAGCAAAGACGCGCAGATAGTTCCCATCCACCTCGATGGTATCATTGAGGGCGACGTGGAGGCATTCGCGTACCGATGGCAGCGGAAACAGCACCGCGCGCAAACTTCTGAGTGCCGATTTGTTCACGCGCACGATCGATGGTACGGTCGCAAGGCTTCCGACAAGCCGGAGCGGCTCCTCCGCATCGTCGATGACCACACCCAGTAACTGGCAGAACGTCGCGAAGGGGGTCGCCTTCATGGAGGCGCGCGACAGATATCGAAGCAGACCACGTGCTCGTTGCGCGCTGCGGGTCGCCGACATTCGGCGATCCGGTCGTCCATCGCGAGAGAGCAGTCTGAACAGGGAGTCGCTCGATGATGCCAACCCTTTCTGAAACGAGGTGGCACGAATCGCCCGCTCCAGCTCCCGCTGGGCAACGATCCGGTCATTGGCGTACTGCTCATCCAACCCGCCGCGGCAGGTCGTCAGGGCATCCAGCTGCGCGACGAATCGACGGACCTCCTCTCGCTTCTCACCGGACAGTCCAACATCGAGAGCTCGCAACTCGGAATCGGTGAAGCTTCCATCGAGCTGGAAAATGCGACGACGGAGGGATAACAGATGTCGCCGGTGGTCGCGATCTTTCGTCTGTGGCACGGCTTCGAACAGGATATCGCTCACGCGCGGGATATCAGCGGCGAGTGCACGCTCCGCTTGCAGCAGCGCGTGCTGCCTTCGTGCCGTCGTGCCGGACGCGGAGTGCACCGCAGAGACCGGAAGTGCGGCAACACGCGCGAACACCAACGGATCGATGAGCGGCAATGAGGAATGGAACTCCGTATGGGCTACGGAGGTTTCCTCACTACCGCTCGATCGTGCCGTGTATTGCGGTCGTTGCGATGCGCGCTCGAGGATCATCCGATCTTCGCGAGCACTCACCGAACTCAGGTCTCGCAGCAGGTGATGGTGTCGTAGCAGACCGTATCACCAGGTGTCTGCGTACCACACTGGCCCGTCGGACAGCCTATGGTCGGGCAGAGCTGTGTGTATTCGGGGTCGCACGTGCACGTACACGTGTGTTCCTCGAGACAGGTCACGCCAATACCACAGGTATCACCATCCGCGGTTTGCCCCTGCACGGTGCCCCGGACATTCTCGTACGAATCCGGGACCGCAAATACCTGCACCTCGAGTTCACTCAGGTCCAGCTTCAGCTTCTTGGCCACTTTCTTGTCCCCCCATGAGTTGTTGCACAGCAAAAGGCCTGCGCGAACACCAAATCTTCGGGTGACTCGATCCAGCGTCAATGCAATGCCGTCCGTCATTCCGGACGTTCGTGTTGCGCGGATTTCGCATCCGCGTGGAAACCTCACCTACCGAGGCTGTAGTGCACTACAATGTGCTCCGATGTTGACATTCGTTTCGCTGTATCCAATGATTGAGCGCGTATATCCACAGAGAGTCGTTGTGGATTGTCCCGAATACAGTGGACGTGCCGATATAAAGGACGCTTCATTCATGACAATTCGCAGCCAGATGGCGAGCTACGGCCCCACGGCGGAATACGTCAACAGCATCGAGCGCATCGGCGATATTCTGATCGTCGAAGCGTCCGCCTCTGCCGACGATGTGGAGCGGATCGTCCGTGAATCCGAGCGATGTCCGTGGCTCCCCGTCATCGTCGAGCACGACGGAGTGCTCCGCGCAGAGATTCGCCTTGCGATGCGATTGCTTCCGCTTGCCGTTCATATCGAAGCACGGCGACTCTGCGAGTGTGATCGGGCGGCTGCCGCACTTCGCCAACTGTCCGTTTCGCCAGTGTTGTTGTATCGCTATCTCAAGCTGCGGTGTGCGCACCCTGCCACCGCTGAGCTCATCCATTCGGCATTGCAGGAGGAACCGTGGGTGCGACAGGCGATCTCACGATCGGCCTATTACGAGGCTTTTCGGAGGTTCAGCACCACGGGCCCGGCCGCCTGGAAGAACGTGATGATCATCGCACCCTTCGCAGGGCGTGGAGTTTCTCTCGAACGGCTCGCATTCGATCTCGAGCGTGATGTACGAACGATCCGCGCCATCGTTCAACAGGATATCGGCGTGACACCACGGTTCTTCGTTTCGACGCTGGGCTGGCAATGGGTGATCGAGATGGTATTGCGTAGATCACAACTGCCGCTCTGGTCGCCCGCGGAAGTCCCGCCCCCGGCACCTGGATGCCCGTCAGCGCGTCAGTTGGCGTGAACGGTCACGGAAGTGCTCGACCAACAATGTCAATGCGCGTTCCGAGCGCGTGATGATCTCCCCGTGCACGGCGTAGCCTCGACGAAGCCCCACATCAATGATGGGTGACGATCGTTCCCGGGAATCGATGCGAACGACCACACGATACAATCCGGCCACGGTGCCGCCGGTCGCTCCATTCGATTGACCGGGAGCTGAAGCCTGCCAGCCCACGGCTTCCACACGACCCCGGACATGATTGTCGGCCATCGCGGCAAACGCCGGAATCTCGATATCGACCGTATCGCCCACGTGCACACGATAGACGTCGCGCTCGCCGACGTTCAGTGTTGCACGCCATTGTCGGGTATCCGCGATTTCGAACAACGATTCACCGGCGATCACTGCTCTGCCCCGGAGCAATTCCAGCTGCTCGGTGAGCACGACACCCGAGGCCGGTGCCCGGATCACCTGTCGTGCCGCCCGGATGCGACTCTTCGCCAGGAGTCGTTCGAGACGATCCAATTCGTTCGTGTTGCTTGCGACATCGAATTCCGACAGTCCGGTCGCAGCCAACTGCGCCCGAGCCGCACCGAGTTCGCTCTGTGCGGTCATCAGATCGGCCGAAGGCACATCGAGACCGACATGCACCCGACCATCGACGGTGGTGGCGATGCTGTCCGGATCTCCGGAAATCATGAAATCGACCATGCGCTGACGCAGCAGTGTGCGCGCGCGCAAGACATGCGCCTCCGCCGATGTCACACCGGATTGCGCCCGTTGGACGTCGATGGGTGCGGAGCGCATGGCCCTGTCACGCTCGATCCGTATCTTACGAAGTTGTGATTCGAGATCGGCCACTGCCGCCCATGCCTCCATCGAATCGAGCCGCGCAACGATCTGTCCGGCGTCGACGGAGTCACCAGTCTGCACCAGAATGGTTGTCAACAGGCCGCTCTCAGTCGACCGGACCGGCCAGATGGCCGCAGGTTCGAGTACACCGTCTGCAGACACCGTGACCTTCATGGTGAGCACCGATGCCACCACGATCGCGATGATGCACAGGACGATGAAGACCCCCAACGTCCAGGCGACGACGTGTCTGGTGAACCGCCACCCCGGGATGCGATCGTCATCCAGGTCTGGCAGGCGCACCAGCTTGCGCTCGGGCTCCCGAAACATCTTCGGTGCGGTCATGTGACATTCAACCTGCGCAGACGTTTTGTCTAATCGCTTTGCGCGGCCTGTACCATCTGGCGGTATGCATCGCTGCTGCCGACAAGTTCTTCATGCGTACCCAGACCGGCGACGCGGCCATGGTCCAGCACGCAAATACGATCGGCCAACGACGCCGTGGCCATGCGATGCGTCACCAGCACGACTGTCTTGTGGCGCACCCGTGGAATGAGTGCCCGGAGAATCTCGCCTTCGGTACGCACATCGACCTGCGATGTTGCTTCATCGAGCAACAGCACCGGGGTATCCCGAACGAGCGCACGCGCCAGGGCAAAACGCTGACGCTGGCCTCCCGAAAGAGAGGCGCCCCATTCAGCGACCATGGTGTCCAATCCGTCGGGGAGTTCCGCAATGAGTCCGTCGAGCTGACAGAGGCGCACCACATCTTCCACCGCATCACGATCGACCGTGTCCGCTCCCACGGTGAGATTCTCCCAGATCGTCCCGCGAAGCAGGGTGGGCTCCTGCCACACCACCGCCATCTGGCGCCGCAGGTCCGACAGGAGAAAACGATCGATGGGAGAACCATCGACGAGAATGGTCCCCTTCAATGGGCGCTCCATGCCGCAAACCAGACGCAGAATGGTCGATTTCCCCGTGCCGCTGGAACCGATCAACGCAGTCATCGAACCGGGAGGAAAAGTCAGTGACAGCTCATCGAGGATCGATTTGTCCGGGGAATAGCCGAACGAAACGGCATCGAGGGAAATCGCGGCTTTGATACGTCTCTGAATGCCCGACGGAGGCGTGTAGGCCAGCTCCGGGTCCTGTTCCGGCGGTAGATCGAGGTACTCGAACGCTCGTCCCAGCACCACCGCCGATTGCTGAAAGTCCGCAAACACGCCGGCGATCTGTCCAACGGGTCCTGTGAGATAGCCGAGGTATGCCGAAAAAGCGACGAAACTGCCAAGTGAGAGCTCTCCTCGAATGATCAATGTCCAGGCGTACCACGTGAAGGCGGCGGTGCCGATGGTTCTCACGAGCGCGACAACGACACTCACCCCGGTACTGAGACTGGCGGACTTCATTTGAAGGTGGATGACGTCTTCGGTCTGCGCAGAGGCGTCACGGAACACATGCGGCTCCATCGCCATCGCTTTCAGCGTTCGAATCTGACTCATGGTTTCCACCTGAATCGCGCTGAGCTCGGCACTCGCTTCCGCACTGCGTTTCATGTACCGGCGCGTCAGACGACTCGTCGCCGTCGTGATGGCGACGGTCAACGGTGTCGTGATGAGCGCCAGAATGGACAGTTTCCAATTCAGCGCGACGAGAAATGGCGGAACCAGGATCAGATAGACGCCATTGACGAGAATGATCTGCAGAATTCGCGAAACCGTTCCCAGTGCGCCGCGCATGTCGCCGGCCCGACTCATGATCTCGCCGACCCGGTGTTCGTCGAAAAACCGGATGGGCAGGTGCTGCAGGTGGTTGAAGTACATGAGGCTGACGGCGCTTCCCAGCTTCGCCGAAACAACCTGCGTGTAGTAGCCACGCAGAGCCCCCATCAGCGCCGTGGCCAGCGAGAACGCCGCGGCACCGAACACCAACGCGTGCAGCAACGACACATCGCGCGCGGGATATACGGAATCGAAGTAGAGCTTCGAGAACAGCGGGGTCACGAGTCCCAACGCGCCCGCGACCAGACTCAACAGCAGTCCACGCAGCATCGGTCCCCAATAGGGCCGAACCATCAGCATCACCCGCATGAAGTATGCGAGTGCGTCCCGAAGCGACGGGATCGGTGCGGTCGGTGCGCTGTGCCTGGATCTCACAATGGCATACTCTGCATCGCGCAGTGTGAAAATGCATAACAGACAGCGGCATCTTCTCAGATCACTCGGATACCCCCAGAGAATCCCCGGAAGGCTGCCACCGTGTCCAAGTTCCGCTATTCAGAGCGGCCGTCAAGTCCAATCTGGTCGCCACGGGGATTGCATATGCCTGGAATACTGCGGGCGTCGCCCCCGTGAAGGAACGACGCCCCAATCAATTTCAGCTCACCGCACCCGCGATCGATACGTTCGTGACAACCGCAGCGTCGACCCGTCGCCGAGCAGCAGCAGGCCGTCGCCACCGGGCAACGGGCTCATCTCTCGCACCCGGTCCATGTTCACGACGATGCGACGATGGATGCGCACGAACTGCCGCGGATCGAGTGCCGCTTCGATGGCCGTGATCGTGCCGCGCGTCCGGTACCGCTCACCAGCGGCGTGCACGCGGATGTAGTTGCCGTCCGCTTCGAACCAGTCGATATCGGCCAGCGGCACGAAACGCGTACGACGGCCTTCGCGCACCAGCACCCGCAGCGGACGTCCTTCACCCGCCGCCGACCGACCGCCGTCTTCGAGCGAAAGATCGAGCACCGCCTCCTCCGCCCCGTCGCGCATGCGACCGAGACGATTGTCCAGCGGCCTCGACGTGGCCCGCCACGGCGCCGTCGCGATCAGCGTGCCGGTGCTCGCACCGCCCAACGTACGACGACGACGCTGCGACAGCCCGTGGCCATTGCCGCCGCCATTGCCGTTCGTATGTCCGTTGGCGTAGGCATGCCCGTTCCCGTTTGCCGTGAGGGGCGCGCCGGCCAGAGATGCCGCCGCCAGACGTCCGTTGAACACGGCGCCCAGGTCGACTCCTCCCGCGGCCGTGGCCTCGCCCAGCAGACGCTGCAGCTCGTCCGCCGTGCGCAGCAGCGCGAGTTGCAGCACATGCTGCCGCGCGCGCGTCAGTGCTTCATTCACCCGGGCCACCGACGCCGGCCAGAGCACGAAGTCCGTGGCCTGCAGCTCGAACGCCGCCACCGCATCCTCGTCTTTGCTGCCGACGAAGATGACCGACACCGGACGCTGCGTCGACGGCAGATTGCGAATGAAGGAGAACCCCGAGCCATCGGACATGGCCGTGCTCACGACGGCGATATCAGGTACGGGGGACGACAACGCAGTCTGCGCTGCCGTGAGATCGGACACCGGTCCGATCAATGTCAGGTCCATCGAACTCGCCAGCTCGGAGAGCTGTTGCTGCAGAGCGGGCGGGACCTGGCCCAGAACGACGACTCGCAGAGACATGTGACGGGGGGAAGACGCCAGCGAACTCGATGCCAGTTGCATCGAGGGGGTCCGGACGGGGAGTGCCATGCCCTTAAGACTTACGCCGCACCACTTCCAGACGTTGCACCTCTGAGAAACACGTGAGGCACGGGATTGCCCCGTGCCTCGGATGCCACCTTGTGTCGCCTGTCTGTTTCGCCATCGAGCGCAGTCGCCTGCGCCGCCGTGACACCGGCGTGACATCGGCGGCCCGCCACGAATCAGGCGGCCGTGGCCTGCTCCGTCACCACGCGGACCTGGTCGTCGACGACCTGCAGGAAGCCGCCGTCGACCGTGTACCGCTTCTCGCCCTGCGTCGTGTCGATGCGCAGCGTGCCCTTCCCCAGCAGCGTCATGAGCGGCGCGTGCAGCGGAAGAATGCCCACTTCGCCATCGAAGGCGGGCGCGATCACACCACGCGCGGTGCCTTCGAACAGCACGCGCTCGGGCGAGATCACCGACACCTTCAGTGCGTCGCTCACCGATCAGCCCTGGAGCTTCTTCGCGTTGGCCACCACGTCTTCCACGCCACCGGCCATGAAAAACGCCTGCTCGGGCAAGTGATCGAACTCACCGGCGCAGATCCGCTCGAAGCTGGAGATGGTCTCCTCGAGCTTCACGTACTTGCCGGCGATGCCCGTGAACTGCTCGGCCACCGCGAACGGCTGCGACATGAAACGCTGCAGACGACGCGCCCGGCCGACGATCTTCTTGTCGTCTTCCGAGAGTTCGTCCATGCCGAGAATGGCGATGATGTCCTGGAGTTCCTTGTAACGCTGCAGGATGCGCTGCGTGGTCGTCGCGGCCGCGTAGTGCCGCTCGCCCACGTACTGCGGATCGAGGATGCGCGACGTGGAGTCGAGCGGGTCCACGGCCGGGTAGATGCCCAGCTCGGTGATCTTGCGGTTGAGCACGACCGTGGCGTCGAGGTGCGCGAAGGCCGTGGCCGGCGCCGGGTCGGTGAGATCGTCGGCCGGCACGTAGATGGCCTGCACCGACGTGATGGAGCCGTTGCGCGTGGAGGTGATGCGTTCCTGCAGTTCGCCCATCTCCGTGGCCAGCGTGGGCTGGTATCCCACGGCCGACGGCATGCGGCCCAGCAGCGCCGACACTTCCGAACCCGCCTGCGTGAAGCGGAAGATGTTGTCGACGAACACCAGCACGTCCGCGTTCTCCTGATCGCGGAAGTACTCGGCCACCGTGAGGCCGGCCAGCGCGACGCGCAGACGCGCGCCCGGCGGTTCGTTCATCTGACCGTAGATCAACGCGACCTTGTCGAGAATGCCCGCTTCCTGGAATTCCAGGTACAGGTCGTTCCCTTCGCGCGTGCGCTCACCCACGCCGCAGAACACCGACTTGCCGCCGTGTCCCTTCGCGACGTTGTTGATGAGCTCCTGGATGATGACCGTCTTGCCGACACCGGCGCCGCCGAACAGACCGATCTTGCCACCCTTCACGAACGGGGCGACGAGGTCGACGACCTTGATGCCCGTTTCGAAGACTTCCGTCTTCGGTTCGAGGTTGACAAAATCGGGGCGCTTGCGGTGGATGGGCCAGCGTTCGGCGTCGGCCGGAATCGGCGCGCCATCGTCCACCGGCTCGCCCAGCACGTTCAGGATGCGGCCGAGCGCGGGCGCGCCGATGGGCACCGTGATCGACGAGCGCGTGTCGATCACGTCCATGCCGCGCGTGATGCCATCGGTGCTGGACATGGCCACCGCGCGCACCTGATTGCGGCCGATGTGCTGCTGCACCTCGGCGGTCACGGTGATGCGCGACCCATCGGGCGCGGTGGTGTTGACGACGACGGCGTTGTAGAGCTCCGGCAGGTGATCGTTCTCGAACGCCACGTCGATGACGGGACCGATGACCTGAACGATCTTGCCGACAGTGGTCGGAGCGGCAGTGGTAGCCATGGATGCGTACTGGATATGGTGAAACGTCAGCCCTGCAATGCCGATGCACCGCCGACGATTTCGGCGATTTCCTGCGTGATCTGCGCCTGACGCGCCGAGTTGTAGGTGCGCTTGAGCACCTGCAGCAGCTCGGTCGCATTGTCCGTCGCGTTCTTCATCGCCGTCCGCTGCGCGCTCTGGAAGCCGGCTTCGGTCTCGACGAGCGCGCGATACATCGCATTGCGCACGTAGAGCGGAAGCAGTGCTTCGAGGATCGCGTCGGCGGAGGGCGCGAGGATGAAGTCGTGCTGCACGCCACCATCGGTCTTCGTGGTGGGCGGCGCCACCGGCAGCACCTGCTCGGTGGTCGGCGGCGCCGAGAGCGCCGAGAGATACTTCGCGTACGTCACGTACACCGCATCGACGGCGCCCGCAGCGAACCGCTGCATGAGTCCATCGATCAGCGACGCGGCATCGGCCGCCGTCGGCTTGTCGGTGATGTCCGTGCGCTGCGAGGCGAGCGCACGGTTGATGTAGCGGAAGAAGCCGGCGCCCTTGCGGCCGACGACATGGAGCTCGACGGTGAGCCCCCGGCCTTCGAGTTCCGCGAGGCGGGCGCGGGCTTCCTTGATCAGGTTCGCGTTGAACGCGCCACACAGACCCCGATTGGCCGTGAGCACGACCAGCGCCACCGTGCGCGGCGTCGCGGGACGCCGCAGCAGCGGAAAGCGGTCGGCCAGCTCAGGCGAATACACGTGCGAGAGCACCTCGCCGAGCGCGAGCGCATACGGGCGCGCCGCGGCCACCCGGTCGGTGGCCCGCTTCAGCTTCGACGTCGCGACCATTTCCATGGTGCGCGTGATCTTCCGCGTATTCTCCGTGGAGCGGATACGCCCCTTGAGTTCCTTCCCCTTGGCCATCGTCGGGCCTCAGCGCTGGTTGTACTGCTCGATGGCGCGCTTGAGATCGGCCTCGCCATCCTTGGACAGCGCCTTGCTGGTGCGCATGCCATCGAGCACCTGCGGGAACTGTGCCCGGAGGAACTCGATGAAGCCCTTCTCCCACGCGCGCACCTTGCTGGTCTCGATCCCGTCGAGGAAGCCGTTGGTCACCGCGTAGATCACGGCCACCTGCTCTTCGAACGGCAGCGGCGAGTACTGCCCCTGCTTGAGCACTTCCACCGTGCGCGCGCCGCGCTCGAGCTGACGCTTCGTGGCGGCGTCGAGGTCCGACGCGAACGCCGCGAAGGCTTCGAGCTCACGATACTGCGCGAGGTCGAGACGAAGACGACCGGCCACACCCTTCATGGCCTTGGTCTGCGCCGAACCACCGACGCGCGACACCGAGATGCCGACGTTCACGGCCGGGCGGATGCCGGCGTTGAACAGGTCGGTCTCGAGGAAGATCTGCCCGTCGGTGATGGAGATGACGTTGGTCGGGATGTAGGCCGACACGTCACCGGCCTGCGTCTCGATGATGGGCAGCGCGGTGAGCGAGCCGCCCGGCTTGAGAATGTGCTTGCCATCGACCACGCCGTCGTCTTCACGCAGCTTCGCGGCGCGTTCGAGGAGACGGCTGTGGAGATAGAACACGTCACCCGGATAGGCTTCGCGGCCCGGCGGACGACGCAGCACCAGCGAGAGCTGACGATACGCCGCGGCCTGCTTCGACAAGTCGTCGTACACGCACAACGTGGGCTTGCCTTCGTTGTACATGAAGTACTCGGCCATCGAGCAGCCCGAGTAGGGCGCGATGTAGAGCATCGGCGCCGGATCGGACGCCGAGGCGGCCACGATGATCGTGTACTCGAGCGCGCCGGCCTGACGCAGGCGCTCGACCACGGAGGCGATGGTGGACGCCTTCTGGCCGATGGCGACGTACACACAGATGACGCCCTGGCCCTTCTGGTTGATGATCGTGTCGATCGCCACGGCGGTCTTGCCCGTGGAGCGGTCGCCGATGATGAGCTCGCGCTGACCACGGCCGATCGGGATCATCGAGTCGATGGCCTTGATACCCGTCTGGAGGGGCTCCTTCACGGGCTGACGCACGATGATGCCGGGCGCCGGCGATTCGACCTTGCGGAAGTGGCTCGTGTGGATCTCGCCGAGGCCGTCGATGGGGCGGCCAAGGGGATCGACGACACGGCCGATGAGTTCGGGGCCGACGGGCACTTCGAGCACGCGCGCGGTGCGGCGGACTTCGTCGCCTTCCTTGAGCTGCAGGTAGTCACCCAGGATGACGGCGCCGATGTTGTCTTCTTCGAGATTGAGCGCGAGGCCAGTGATGACCTGCTTGCTCTCCGACGCCGTGAACTCGAGCATCTCGCCGGCCATGACCTTGCCGAGGCCATAGATGCGGGCGATGCCGTCCTTCACTTCGAGAACGGTACCGACTTCCTCGACATTGAGATCAGCGAGGTCCGCCGCTTGGATCTCGCGGAGGAGGATGTCCTTGATTTCGCCGGGACGCAGCGCGGTCTGGGTGGCCATGATACAGGGGCTTTGTATGCGGTCGTAAAGATTTGGGGACAGCTTGTGAAAATTATCACAAGGGGTGGAGTGGGGGCAAGTCGGGAGTGATAGGGGGCAGGGGGGAGCTGGTCAGGGGGACGGAGGATGTCAGACCGAGGCGGTGGCCGGGGCTGGCTCTTCCTCGTCGGGGGTTTGGGCGTAGCGGCTGAAACGCTGGAGCAGGTCCATGGCGCGCAGGCGCGACAGACTGGAGGCCTTGGCGCCGACCAGACGCTGGGTCGTGCTGGAGAGATGCGAGGAGCTGGCGAAGCCCAGGACCTGGGCCACGTCACGGACATCGTAGCCGGCGTTCTTGGACAGTTCGGCGGCAGCCAGGACACGCACCAGGTCGATGACCTTCTTGAGCGTGGGCGCCTGCCCTACCGCGAAACTGCGGGAGAGGTGCTCACGGGAGACGCTGAGCTCCTTCGCCAGCTGATCGGTGCGCACCGGCCGGCCGGCGCGCCGGACCACGCTCTGCCAGACCGCCAGTTGCAGCGGCGTTTCCAGGTGCAGCGACGAGGGCGGTGCGGCCAGGGCCCGTTCGAACCGCGTGGAGAAGGCCCGGCGGGCCACCAGATCGCGGGCCACGCTGTCGTCGAGTCCTTCGATGAGAATCTCGCACACGCCGGCTTCTGCCGCCTTCGCCACCAGCGGCGCATCGGCAGGCAGCAGGGTGGTCACGAGCACGAAGGGAATGCTGGCGAACTCCTCGGCGCGGGCGAGCAATCGCGGCACGTCGTCGCCGGCACCGGCATCGATGATGACGGCATCCACCAGGTCCTTCAGCAGATGCTCTTCCACCTCGACCACTGAACGGACGGAGACTAGATGTGCCCGACGCCGGGGGAATGCGGCACGCACCAGCGCACGCGCGCGCTCCCGGCGCAGCAGCGTCACCAGACAGAGCGCCGACGAGGAGGCATCCGCTCCCCCGCGGGTGGTGGTCTTCATGCGGTGGCCTTCATGCGATCGTCCTCACGGCAGCGAGGCGGGATCGCGCGAGAGATCGATGCCGCGCACCATGGCATGCGCCCTCCGGAGCACGTCCCGCGCATTCGCATACGACACGAGTTCGGACGCTTCGTCGAACGAGACCCAACGACAGGCGGTGATGCCCTCGGCACGCTGCGGAGTGGTACGCTCCGCTTCGGTGTGCATCAGGAAGAAGTGACACACCTTGTGCACGAGCCGCCCCCGGAAGCGAAAGAACCAGTCGATGGTGTCGATCGCTCCGTCGAGTGTCACTTCGGCCAGCCCGGTTTCTTCACGCACTTCCCGCATCGCAGCCGTGTCGGGCGCCTCGTCGCTCTCGAGATGCCCCTTGGGGAAACCCCAGTTGCGATAGCTGTCGCGAATGAGCAGGAAATACGGCTGCCCATTCTGCAGACGATAGACCACGCCTCCCGCCGATGTCTCGAGACGCGCACGCGACGAGCGCTTGCGCGGATTGCGGGAGGGGGATGCCATCAGCGACGACCGCCCGGTCCGGGGTGTTCACGATCGGCGGCCGCGCCAATTCCCGACACGCCAGTCTCCACGTCGGACTGCGCGTCGGCAATCTCCTCGGCGACTTCGGCGGCAATGGCGGCGCCGACTTCCGTGGCCGCTTCGAGCGCGGCACTGGTGCCGATGAGTGGCGCACTGCCTTCGAGCGTGGCACGCCCTTCGATGAACTGCCGCACGATCGGATCGGTGGAGTGCTGGATCTCCTTCACGGTGCCCACCGCCCGCACCTTGCCTTCGTACAGCATCGCGATGCGCGTGCCCACGGTGTAGGCGCTGCGCATGTCGTGCGTGATCACGATGCCGGTGACGCCGAGCTGCTCCCGCATGCGCACCATGAGCGTGTCGATGGTGGCCGACGTGACGGGATCGAGACCGGTGGTGGGTTCGTCGTAGAGGATGTACTTGGGCCGCAGCGCGATGGCGCGCGCGATGCCCACCCGCTTGCGCATGCCGCCCGAGAGTTCGGCCGGCATGCGGTTCTGCACGTCGGGGAGATCGACCAGTTCGAGCGCTTCGGTCACGCGGGCCGCGATCTCCTGTTCGGAGAGCGTGCCCTGCTTGCGGAGCCCCATGGCGACGTTCTCGCCGATGGTCATGGAGTCGAAGAGGGCGGCGAACTGGAAGACGTAGCCGATGTTGCCGCGCAGGGCGTACAGGTCTTTGCGCGAGAGGGTGTCGACGCGCTTGCCATCGACCCAGACCTCGCCGGCGTCGGGTTCGAGGAGGCCGACGATGTGCTTGATGGCGACGGACTTGCCGGTCCCGGAATAGCCGATGATGACCATGGTTTCGCCTTCCCTGACCTGGAGGGAAAAACCGCGGAGCACCTGCTTGGGGCCGAAGGCTTTGTGAACGTCCTTGAACTCGATCATGGAATCACAAATCTACTTCCATCGGAGATCAGAGGTGAGAGGTCAGACCATGTCAGACCATGATAGAAAGCAGGAGGGAGCTGGTCAGGGGGACGGAGGATGTCAGACGGTGTGTGGTCTGACGTGCTTCGTCGCTCTGGCCAACTCCCTCCTGCTTCCTGTCGTGGAGCTCTCAGCCCGCGAGGAGCCCCGCCGGTCGGGCGGGGTCCGGCTCAGGCCGGGAAGATCTCAGGCCGCGAAACTCGACAGTGCGCGTCCCACGTCGCCCTCGCGCAACCGCTTGAGCGCCCGGTCGCGCAGCTGCCGGACGCGCTCGCGGGTCACGCCGAGCATGGAGCCGATCTCTTCGAGGGTGTGTTCGCGGCCGCCTTCGAGACCGAAGTAGAGGCGCAGGACCTTGGCGTCGCGGGGGGGCAGTGTGGACAGCGCCTGCTCGATCTCGTCGGTGAGGAAGCGGTTCATGGCTTCCTCCTCGGTGTCGGGCATCTCGTCGGCCACGAAGCGCTCGATGAGCGAGCGGTCGCCATCGGGATCCATGGGCGCATCGAGGCGCACGTCGCCGGTGTTGAGGGCGGCGAGCGACTGGACCACGTCGACGGAGAGACCGGTGACCTGTGCGAGTTCTTCGGGCGACGGCTCGCGGCGGAGCTTCTGCCGAAGGATTTCGGAGGCCTTGATGATGCGCGACAGGTCGGCGGTGCGGTTGAGCGGCACACGCACCGTGCGTCCCTGGCGGGCCAGCGACGACAGGATGGCCTGGCGGATCCACCACACGGCGTAGGAGATGAACTTCACGCCCTGGTCGGGATCGAACTTCCGGGCGGCCGTGAGCAGACCGACGTTGCCTTCCCCGATCAGGTCGATGAGGGGGAGGCCGCGGTTCTGGTACTTCTTGGCCACGGAGATGACGAAGCGGAGATTACGCTTGACCAGCTCCTGGAGCGCGTCCTGATCGCCCGCCCGGATCTTCTTGGCCAGCTCGATTTCCTCGGCGGCCTTGAGGAGCGGATAGGTGCTGACTTCGTACAGGTACTGGTCGAGGATGTCGCGTTCCGGCTCGGAGGGAGCGATACCAGCCGGTGTGGCGCGACGGCGCTTCCGCTTGACTTCAGTCATGGAGTTCTATGGGACCTGAGGGGATGTGCGAGGCGCATCCCTGACGGTGAAACGTGAGTGCGTGCGAACGGACGAAGCGATCGGCGGCCAGAGCGTCAGCGCCGGTGTCATTCCCTCCAGTCTGCAACGTGCATCCCATGGCGCGCGTTGCCGCGGCGCCGGGGAAACCCTGGCGCTGCGGGGGGAGCCATGCAAGATACGCCACGTGGAGGCTTTCGCCAGTGTGATTCGGCCAACTCTGCTTGACGACGGACATACACCCGACTAGACTGCGCGTTCCTGACGCCCTCGCTGGCGGGTGCCCCTGGTTTTTTGCTCTGGGCTGCCGTTTGCGAGGGTGTCGCGCCCGGGGGCGTAGCTCAGTTGGGAGAGCGCTTGAATGGCATTCAAGAGGTCAGGGGTTCGATTCCCCTCGCCTCCATCCCGGGACGGTACGTTGGGCGCCTGCAAGGGTGTCCGGGTGTCGTGCGGTAGCTCGTGCAGTGGCTGTTGATGGCCTTGACCGGCGCGGGTGGCCAGTCGGGAGGAGTTGCGGGAATAGCTCAGTTGGTAGAGCACAACCTTGCCAAGGTTGGGGTCGCGGGTTCGAGTCCCGTTTCCCGCTCTGTGGGACCGATGTCGAAGGGTCGTTAGCTCAGTTGGTTAGAGCGCCACGTTGACATCGTGGAGGTCACAAGTTCGAGTCTTGTACGACCCATGCAGGACCCTGGGGATCGGGTGGTGGTCGGGTAGTAGCGACCGCTGTCTGGAGTCACTAGGTTGCTGGTCCTTCACCGAAAGGCGAGGGGTGCGGTTCCGGACGCAGTTGATCGTTGCGCCTGTAGCTCAATTGGATAGAGCATCTGACTACGGATCAGAAGGTTGGAGGTTCGAGTCCTTCCAGGCGCGTTGAGGGAGCGGAGATGGGAACCGGAATCGCACGGGGCGTAGCTTAGCCCGGTAGAGCGCCTGCTTCGGGAGCAGGAGGTCGCTGGTTCAAATCCAGTCGCCCCGACTGAGATAAATGGAAGCCCGTCAACCACTTCGGTGGTTGGCGGGTTTTTGTTTCGGGGTGTCATTGCTTGTTCAGGAACTCCCTAGGAACTCCCAGAGATGCATCGGCGTGCCCAATACAGATCTGGAAGGCGGCAATAGTCGGAGGGAGTGGGACGACACATGACACTTGGCAGTCGCGGACGGGTCCCGCGTTTTCTTCACCCACTGCCCCAACAGCTGCATATTCTGGATTCGGCGGCGCTCGTGCCCCGTGCTCGAAATTTCAGTCCCCTGGGCTTCCTGCTATGTCAAGAGAAGACGATCCCCTCTATCAGCGGTATCTAGCTGCAATTGCTAGGGACGTTGTTCACAGCGCAGCAGGCAGGCGCGAGGCTGGAAGCAGGTAGTTCAACGCGCTGTGCCGTCGTTCAAAGTTGTAAAAGTGTAGGGAGTGGTCTCGCCCTGTTCATCGGGCAGGACCTCGGCATACGTCAGACGCGAGTGATCGTCGATGGCCACGTGCAGGAACTCCCACCCCATGCCACGGACGCGCGGACGGCGATCCCCGTGAATGCGATGCCCGACGCGCCCGATCCTCCCGAGCTTCTTGATGTCGAGGTGCACCAGCTCGCCCGGGCGTGGGCGCTCGTAGCGCACGATCGGCCGTGCACGATCGGCCGTGGCGGCTCCAAGGCCGCCAGCGCGTTGAGGCCAACCCGTCGCAGCTCCGTCGTGACCGTCGACAGCGGGATGTCGTAGTGCTGCGCGATGCGCGGGCTGCTCCAGCGTTTCTGCTGGGCTTTGCGAATCTGGCGCCGCTTGGTACGCCGCCGCCGCGTCGGGGAGGTGTGCGGCCGCGAGAAACGGCCTGGCGCTGCCCGCGCCGGCTCGGGGGCCTGCGACAGGCGGCGGTACCACTTGTTCACCGTTTCTCGCGTGACCCGCGTCGAGGCGGGCGATCTCGCCCTGCGTCTCGCCCGCCCGACGCGGGTCACGATCTCCTGTCGCGCCCAAGCGGTGAGCCGGGCATTTTTGCGGGTGTTCATAGGGGCTCTGGCGGTTGTGAGTAATGGCCTCGACAACTTCAGCTTGCAACGGCTATCCCTGTGAACAACCTCCTTAGCGTCTACAGCTAGTCCAGCACCGCCAATCCGTGCTTCCTCACGACCGCGAGCATCTTGAGCGCCACCCCACTCGGGCGCTTGGCTCCGGTTTCCCATTTCTCCACGGTGCTGGCGCTCGTGTTGAGCCGGCGTGCGAACACGGCCTGACTCACCTTGGCCTGCTCCCGGATCTTCTTGATCTGCGCTGGGGCGAGGGGCTCGGGGGCACTCAGCGCCGCTTCGTCGAACTGACGCATCGTGGTCTTGCCGATGGCGCCGACCCGGTGAAGCGCGGATGCGGCGGAATGGATCGCCTCGAAGGCGTCGCTCTTGTACTTAGGCTTGGTCGCCATGACAGATCTCCTCGAGGTCCTTGGAGGTGAGCAGCTCGCTGAGCTGCGCGGCCGTCAGCTTCTCGTACCCTTTGGCGAGCTCACGGAAAGTCGCAAGCTCCGCCGCATCGATGTTGGCGCGGTCCTTCTTTGCGAACAGGTACGTCAGCACCCAGTATCGGCCACCCTTCGCCAGCACGATACTCCGGTAGAGGTTCCGGCTCACCCGTTTCTTGTACACCCCGCCGCCGAGGTCGTCGCACTGTCCGGCCTGGGCCTGCTTCACGGCGCGGCACAGCTCGTCGTCCCCGATGGTTGCCTTGCGGGCCGCCTTGGCGAACCAGGCGGTCTTGAAGACGCGGGACGGGCGGGGGCACTGGCCATACCTATACTGTAGCACCCAGTGCTACACTCCACAAGACGGGTCCAGGGCCTTCGGCGTCACGCCGGCGATCGGACGGGGCCCGCGCCACGCCCCGCGGGCATTCCCAGATGCTTTCCCAGAATGCCCGCCAAGACCGTGTCGCGGTTGTCGCGGTTTCCCCTCTGACCTGTCGCGATTGTCGCGGTCGCCATCGCCGCGCTTCGGCTTCGGCTTCGGCTTCGGGAGCAGGAGGTCGCTGGTTCAAATCCAGTCGCCCGGACTGAGAGAAATGGAAGCCCGTCAACGAGTTCGCTCGTTGGCGGGTTTTTGTTTTTGCAGACTCAGAGCGTGGACGGCTTTTTACCTGTGGATCCACCCCGGGGAGGGCGTCCACCCCTGCCCCCGTTGCGCCGCGCCGCCTCAGCCTTTCGTTCGCTCACCACGCGACCGCCCTCGGCGCCAAAGAGACTTCGCAAAGCATCCGCGCCGAGCGCATCGCGAATCAACGCGGGCACACTGAGATCGACATCCAAACGCTCCCAGTGAAGAGCGGATCCAGTAGGTGTCACTTCGACCTCTTCCAAGGCCTTTTTCGACGCATGACGAAGAGCAGGTACGAGGGAGAGGGGCACACCGATCACGGTACCATTCGTGAGTTCGATGTACAGCACTTCGTGAGCGGCACGGTAACGCGCTGACACCGCACGGAGCCCTTGCCTGCTCGCCTCCACCCCCCGCGCGCGCGCCGCCGGGATCTGCGCGAGGATCTCCGCCTCCGACAGCCTGCCGCCGCCCGTCAATGCTGCTGGGTCAACACGCCCTGAGTCACCTGTCGCCATGGATTCTTCTCCAGTTCTGTCGCAGCATCTGACACGCTCTGGTTCTCCCAAATCGATCAGCACCTCCGTCGCTCCCTTCCCTTGCCCCCTGAGTACATGGACATGTGCCGGCCCGTGTTCGCGCGGCGGATTGAGAATCCGGATGCAAAATGCGCCCTGCGAAAGAATCGTCGGCACGGAATATAACCCAACCGTTGGGTTTCAGAAATGGCGAAAGTCCCGGCATGCGCCCACGTGGGCATCGTCAAAAACATTAGGTCAGGGTGTCAGCCAGATATCATTTGCCGACCATGAGCCTGCCGCGCTCTCCGCGCCTCATCGGCTTCGGTTTCGACGTCAACGACGACAGAAATCACCCCGCAGAGCACGCCACCAGCCATGGACCACCGGCAGCCCCTATTGCCGGTGCAGCCAACCGTCCTCTCCGCGCCACCGCCATGCTGCACCGGTATCCCCTCGGGCCGGTCTAGTGCACCGGGCTGGATCCAACCTCCGGAGCGCTCTCCGGCTCCCCGTCGAACGTCACCACGCTGAAATGCCCGTCGGCTTCCAGGCAACACTGTTTCACCCGACGGATGTCGTCGATGCCCCGCTCGCGCAATTGCTCGAGCACGTCCTCCTTCGTCAGCATCTCCCGGCGGAGGTTGTGGTGCTGCAGTCTGCCGTTCGTGATCAATGCGAGCGGTGGCTCGTGCAGCACACGCCGGAACCGGGGCCATCGATACGCCAGAATGTCGAGACCATACAGAGAAAAATGGTCCCCACGAGAAACAGGCCTTCCGTGAGTGATGTGTATTCCGAAGCCATACCGTTCTGCGCGGCATCTGCGATGACGATCAGCACCAGCAGGTCGGCGGTGTTCAACGCGCCCTTCTGACGACGCAGCAGACGCATCAGGATCAGCATCCCGAGATACATCACACTGCCGCGAATGAACAGCTCGGCGAGTCCGACCGTCGGCACGACGAGCGCGCGCCAATCGATCTGCATGAATGACATAGCCCCTCCAGCATCAACGGTCCGGCCTCGTTCTTGCCACATCCATGCCAGAGGAGACTCGACCGCACACATGTGCGGCCCGATCCGTGACGCGCATCTCCAACCAGGGTGACGATGCAATGAACAGCTGTCCGCAGCCGCGATCCGATGACATGACCTCCGCATACACGTTGATCTGCTTCTCCCATCTGCGCTGGGATTTCGTGTTCCAGCGACCGCAGCATCTGATGAGTCGCTTTGCACGCAGCAATCGGGTGATCTACTGGGAGGAGCCGATCTTCGAAGAGCATACCACGGCGCCGAAACTGGAAACGCGACACTGTGCAACGACCGGTGTCACCATCGTCACGCCCCATGTGCCGCGTGACATGCCGACGGTCACGCAGCAGCAGGTTCTCCGGAGTCTGCTCGACATTCTGCTCGCCGACTGCAAAGGCCCTCTCGTGCGATGGTACTACACTCCGCTCATGCTGCCATTCTCGAGGCATGTCATCGCCGCGGCCACGATCTACGACTGCATGGATGAACTCGCGAATTTCCGCTTCGCGTCACCTGAACTGATCCCATTGGAACGTCAGTTGCTTGCGCTGGCCGATGTGGTGTTCACGGGTGGATTCAGCCTCTATGAAGCCAAGAAGGATCGTCACCCCGCAGTACACCTCATGCCATCCAGCGTGGATCAGGCGCACTTTAAGAGCGCCCGGCATCCGGACGAACTCCCCGACGATCTGGCCGGCATTCCTGCGCCGCGGCTGGGGTTCTTTGGTGTCATCGATGAGCGGATGGACGTGACCTTGCTCGCACATCTGGCCGATGCACACCCCGACTGGTCATTGGTGATGGTGGGTCCCGTGGTGAAGATCGATGCCAACGAACTTCCCCGCCGTTCCAACATCCACTATCTGGGAGCAAAGCCGTACGGCACGTTGCCCGCCTACCTGGCCGGATGGCAGGTCGCGCTGATGCCGTTCGCGCTCAACGAGTCCACCCGATTCATCTCGCCGACCAAGACGCCGGAGTATCTGGCGGGAGGAACGCCCATCGTTTCCACACCCATCACCGATGTCGTTCAGCAATACGGGAATCTCACCGGCGTCTTCATCGCGAATGATCCGGCGCATTTTGTCACGGCGTGTGAACAGGCTCTGACGCTGAACGCGGAGAATCCCTCCTGGCTGGAGGAAGCCGATGCATTTCTGGCGACACAGAGCTGGGACCTGACTCAGGCCCGCATGGCCGAACTGCTGGTCAAGGAGCTCGGCGAAAACGGCTGGTCGCGCCCCATGACCCTCTGGAGCGACCGTTACGACTATGTGGTGGTGGGCGCGGGTTTCGCGGGCGCGGTACTGGCCGAACGGCTCGCCAGCCAGCACGGGGCTCACGTGCTCGTGATCGACCGGCGCGAACATGTCGCGGGGAATGCCTATGATCGACGCGACGAGGCGGGCATTCTGATCCATCAGTACGGTCCGCACATCTTTCACACGAACAGCGACGACATCGTCACGTACCTCTCGCAGTTCACGGCCTGGCGCGCCTACGAGCACCGCGTCCTCGCATCCGTCCGCGACACGCTGGTGCCGTTTCCCATCAACCGCACGACGCTGAACCGACTGTACGATCTCGCGCTCGACAGCGATGCCGAGGCGGCCGCATGGTTCTCCGCACAGGCACGATGCGACGGACCGATCGAAAACGCCGAGGATATGGTGATTGCCGCGGTGGGCCGTGAACTCTACGAGTTGTTCTACCAGGGGTATACCCGGAAACAATGGGGAGTGGACCCGAGTCGACTCGACAAAGCGGTCACGGCACGCATTCCCACGCGAACGGACTGTGATGACCGGTACTTCACCGACAAGCATCAGCTGATGCCGGCCAACGGATACACCGCGCTGTTCAACGCGATGCTGGATCATCCTCATATCGACCTCGCACTGGGTGTGGAGTGGGCGGACGTGAAGGAACTGGTGTCCGCGAGCCACGTCATCTTCACCGGCCCGATCGACGAGTACTTCGACCACCGGTTCGGCCGGCTGCCGTATCGCAGTCTGCGATTCGATCATCAGACACTGCACTGCGGGACGTTCCAACCCGTCGGCGTCGTCAACTATCCTGATCCCGCGGTGCCCTACACCCGCATCACCGAATACAAGCACCTGACGGGGCAGCGCAGTCACCGGACCAGCATCACGTACGAGTTTCCCAGCGACAGCGGTGAGCCCTACTATCCCATGCCCACCGCCGCCGCGCAGGCGTGTTATCGGCGTTACCGGGAGCTGGCCGAACACACGCCGGATGTCACGTTCGTCGGCCGGCTCGCGACGTATCGCTACTACAACATGGATCAGGTCATCGGCCAGGCACTGGCCACGTTCAAGCGTATGGGAATCAGACAGGGCATACGGATACCGGAGGATATCCGACGCTCCATCGCCATCTGAAAACCGCACGATGCCGACCATTCCCACGGAGTTCTTTCTGGGTGGTTTCGAGTCCGCATCACACAGACGGAACGACGGGGTGCGTCTCGACATGATTCGGGCGACCGCGCACGACCGGTGGGCGTTGCGGGACTATGAGCATTGCGCCAGGCTGGGTCTCTCCACACTGCGCGATGGGGTGCGGTGGCACCTGATCGCACAGCGTGCCGGGCACTACGACTGGTCGAGCTGGATTCCGATGCTCGAAGCGGCCGAGCAGGCGGGTGTCCGGATCATCTGGACATTGCACCACTATGGTGCGCCGGATCATGCCGACTTCGGGAGTCCGATGTATGTGGATGCGTTTGCCCGCTTCGCCGCAGCGGCCATCCGGCTGCATCGCGAGGTGACGGGAAAGCCGGCACTCGTCTGTCCGGTGAACGAGATTTCCTTCTTTGCCTGGGCCGTGGGGGTGGGCTATTTCCCGATGCCTCGGGAGATCACCGCGGCATTCGCCAAACGACAACTGGTGCGTGCGGGGCTGGCGGCGGTGCACGCGATGCGTGATGTGGATCATGAATGCCGCGTGGTCTGGTCTGAGCCGCTCATTCATGTGGCGCCCCGGAACGATGCCCCGGACGAGCGACAACGTGCCGAATCGTACCGACTGGCCCAATACGAAGTGTACGACCTGCTGACCGGCCGGCAGGAACCGGAGATGGGCGGCACTCCGGACATGGTGGATGTCATCGGGCTCAATTATTACCCGCACAATCAATGGTATTTCGACGGTCCCACCGTGCCGTTGGGGCATCATGCCTATCGTCCCCTGGCCGACATGCTCATGGAAACGTCCGCCCGATACGACCGACCCGTGTGGATCGCGGAAACCGGGGCGGAAGGGTCGGCGCGTCCGGCATGGCTGCACTACGTCAGCGACGAGGTGCAGGAAGCGATGGCGCGGGGCGTGTCGGTGGAGGGCGTCTGCCTCTATCCGCTCACGCACTATCCGGGCTGGGACAATGGACGACCCGTATCGACCGGTCTTTTTTCCGAGGCATCCGATACGGGGGACCGGCGCCTGCATGCTCCCCTGCTCCGTGAACTCGAGCGACAGCGACTCCAACTCGCGGTTCTTCCCGTGTGAAACACGACACCCCGCACCGGACGAACCGGTGCGGGGTGTGCCGGGCGACGCCGTCGCCCGTTCAGGCGCCGAGGCTCAGAGTCCCGGCGGCGCGCCCGCCTTGCGAATACGGAATTCCTTGTGGCTCTCGCGCTGCTGGTCCTTCATCGAGTCGATGATCTTCACCGCCTCGGCATTGTTGCCGGCCTTCACCGCGGTCCGCAGCTTGCCCACGGTCTCGATGAACGTCTGCATGCCGGCCTTGTAGTCGGCCACGAACTTCGCCTGCTGCGCAGCCGGGATCTGTCCCTTCTTCTCCGGCTCGAGCGTCAGCGACTCCTTGGCGTTCTTCTCGATGATATCGAGCTGCTTCAGGGTGCTGGCGTTCTGCGCGGGATCCTCGATCTGCCGCCCCACGGCCTTGAAGGCCGTGTTGATGGCCGACATCTTCTTGCCGAGCGGTGTCTTTTCATCGTCCTGGAAGCGGAAGGCGGCCTGCGTCAATGCGAGGGCCAGGACGCAGAGTGCACCGAGCTGCCGAACTCGAAGTTGCATGGTGTGAGTCAGTCCGAAAGAAGAAGGAGATCCCGGGCACCCGGGATCGCCGCGGGTGCGTTTCTATGGCGAGAAGTACGTACGAGGCGATCCGTTCGCTGGTCTGCCACTGGGCGTGCCACTGCGCTGCCAGTGGAGATGCCCGCTGATGTACCTGCCTGAACGCGACAGGTTCCGCGTACACGCCCGCCAGCAATCCTTGCGTATTTTGCGTACTATCCCGACTGGGAGAGGCTGAACGGTCTGTTCTCTTCCCGTCAGCGTCCTGTCAGTTTCCCATCAGTTTCTCAGGACGATGCCGACACGGATCGTCCCGTCTTTGTCATTTTTCATCCCGACCCTCTTCCCTCCTGAGGGGCCGGAGTTTTCCCGGATCATCACGCCGACATGACCGAGAACCACCAGGCGCCCGACCGGCGCAACTTCGTCACCAAGGCCGCGGCGATCGTCGTCGGTGGCCTCATTTCGGTGGTGGCGCCCGTTGCGGGCCTGCTGACCTTCCTCGATCCCCTGCGTCGCAAGTCGGACACCCGCGGCATGGTGCGCGTGGCGTCGCTGGCCTCGCTTCCCGAGAATGGCGAACCGCGCAAGTTCCCCGTGCTCGACACCCTGGTGGACGCCTGGAACAAGACCGAGAACGTGCCGGTGGGCTCGGTTTACGTCCAGAAGACGGGAGAGAACACCGTCCGCGTGCTCAACTCCGTCTGTCCGCATCTGGGCTGCTCGGTGGGCTATCGCGCCAGCACGCAGGGCTATTTCTGCCCCTGTCACAAGAGCGCCTTCGCCGTCGACGGCAGCATCGCCGATCCCAAGAGCCCCAGTCCCCGGGCCATGGATGAACTGACGGCCGAAGTGCGGGACGGCGAGGTCTGGGTGAAGTTCCAGAACTTCCGCAAAGGCTCCCCCGACAAGATCCCCGTCTGATGGCCTCCGAACGCAAGGACGGACCGGCCGGCGGCGACTCGGCACTCGACAAAGCACAGGAATGGCTCGACCAGCGCACCGGCTACAAAGGCCTGCTGCACGAGGTGCTGTTCGAGAACGTTCCCGGTGGCGCGCGGTGGCGCTACGTGTGGGGCAGCACGCTGAGCTTCTTCTTCGTGGTGCAGGTCATCACGGGCACGTTCCTGTGGATGTCCTACAGCCCGAGTACGCAGTCGGCGTGGGAGAGCGTGTACTTCATCCAGCACCAGATGTGGGGCGGCTGGTTCCTGCGCGGCATTCACCATTTCGTGGCGCAGGCCATGACGGTGCTGCTGGTGCTGCATCTCATGCAGGTCATCATCGACGGCGCATACAAAGCCCCGCGCGAGGTGAACTACTGGTTCGGCGTGGTGCTCCTGCTGCTCATTCTGGCGCTGTCGCTCACGGGATATCTGCTGCCGTGGGATCAGAACGGATATTGGTCGACGGCCGTGTCCACCAACATCGTGGGATTGAGTCCCGGGATCGGTGCGCCGTTGCAGACGGTGGTGGTGGGTGGGGCGAACTACGGACACCAGACGCTCTCACGATTCCTCGCGCTGCATGCCGGCGTGATCCCCGGTGTCATCATTCTGTTCATCGTGGGTCACGTGTATCTGTTCCGGCGCCACGGCATCACGCCCAAGCAGCCGCTCAAGGGCCCCGACGAGGGCTTCTGGCCCGAGCAGATCCTGAAGGACGTGGTGGCCTGCCTCGCCGTCCTGCTGGTGGTGCTGTTCTTCGTGGTGCGTGAACACGGTGCACCGCTCGGTGCGCCGGCCGATCCGTCGGAGCAGTTCTCCGCGGCCCGGCCGGAGTGGTACTTCCTGTTCCTGTTCCAACTGCTCAAGTACTTCCCCGGCGAGGCGGAAGTCATCGGCGCGATCGTGCTGCCCACGTTGTGCCTGCTCGCGCTCGCCGCGATGCCCATCATCGGCAAGTGGCGCCTCGGTCACCGCTTCAATCTCGGGTTCATGGGCGTGATGCTGGCGGGTGTGGCGCTGCTCACCTGGCAGGCTGTCGCGGCCGACCGCAACGATGTCGAATACCAGGTGGCCAAGGCCGGCGCCAAGCGCGATGCGGCCCGGGCGGTGGAACTCGCCAATGCCGGCGTGCCCATCACGGGCGCGCTTACGCTCATGCGCGACGACCCCTACACGCAGGGCCCGCGCATCTTCTCGCGCAACTGCGCGTCGTGTCATCGCTTCGATGGACACGATGGCCTGGGCAACCCGCTGCCCAAGGACTCCATCTCGGCGTCCGATCTGAAGGGCTTCGGTTCGCGCGAATGGGTGCGCGGGTTTCTCAACGCCGATACCATCCTGACGGCGCGCTACTGGGGCGGCACGACCCATGCCGAAGGCGACATGGCGATGTGGCTGGCCGATCACATCCCCGAAGACGAGGATGAAGTCGCCATGCGCGAGAACGTCGTGCTGGCGCTGTCGTATCAGGCGCGACTCAATTCGCAGGCCGCACTCGATGTACGCGACAGCTCCCGTATCGCGTCCGGTATCGCGTTCATGCGCAACACGTCGAGCGGCTGCGCCGAGTGCCACAAGTTCCAGGACGTGGGCACCGACAGTCCCGAACTCACCGACTGGGGTTCACGCGACTGGACGATCGCGTTCGTGCACGATCCGGCACATCAGCGGTTCTTCGGGCGGGACAACGATCGCATGCCGTCATTCGGCACCGAGAAGAGTCTGACGCCTCGCGAGATCGAGATGGTGGTGGACTGGCTGCGTGGCGAGTGGAACACGCCGAAGACAGGCAAGGCGACGACGGGGAATTGAGCAGAGGGTTCCGGGTTGTGGGGACGTGGGTTTGGGGGGTGAACAACCGGGTTCCGGGTAACGCGTGACGAGACTCGCGTCCTGTAACCGCGATACGCGGCTGGTCGACTCCAAACCCCAAGCCCAGGACCCGGAACGTCTCCCCACAACCCGTTGTCACTCCTCGCGCATACTCATCTGACACCACACCGGCCGGTGGTCCGACATGTAGTATCGCAGGTACGCGGAGAACTTCACGCGATCCTGCGCCGCCGCGCCCTGCCAGAGTGAGCTGAAGATGGCCGTGTCGTAGTCGAACACGCCCATGGCTTTGAGCTTCGGTTCGGTCTGTTCGGGAAAGTACAGGATCTGATCGTACTGATTGTCGGACGCGATGGCCGAGGCCACCTGTGAAGAATGCAGCGGCCGTTTGAGCCCCGCCTGCGTGGCGGCACCGTACACGAGGTTTCCGGGCTCCCCGCGCGGCATGTTGAAGTCACCCAGCGCCAGCACGTCGCGTGTGGTCGCGTACTTGCTGCCCGCCCGGATCCGCGACCAGCGTGCCACTGCCGCGGTTTCCAGCGCCCGACGATGGATGTGCGCCTCCTGTTCACCACCAAAATAGAGATGCACGTTGAGCAGGGTCAGACTGAAATGATCCGCCACGAATGTCGCGAGATACGGACTGCGGTCGAATCCGGCAAACGCGCCGGTCACGCCGTCCACGCGCACCGATTTGTACTGTGACGGCGGAAAGGCCACTTCGCCGATCTCCTCGGCGAGTTTGATCTTCCGCGAGTCGTACACGAACGCCATGCGCTCGTTGTTGCCCGCGGCATCGGACATCACGTACCGGTACTTCGTGCCCATGAGCTGCACGATGTAGACCAGATCGGCGAAGTTGTCGTTGACCTCCTGTACCGCGACGATGTCGAACCAGGAGAGCATCTCGGCGATGAGCGCAAAGTCGGTATCGCGCCGCAGCTGCGTACCGAGGTTGGCGATGTTCCAGGTGGCGATCAGCGCGGCGTCGGCGGTTCTGGCGGGGATTCCGCGAAACTTCCGGTGGGCACGCAACGCGCGTTTTTCGGCGGCCACGTCGTACGTGTAGTCGATGTCCGGCTTCGGAAAGGGAGGCATGCAGCGAATGCTACTGCACGGGATCGTCCAGCGCCGCCCATTCCGCCTCCACACGCGTGGCAATGGGGCGGATCGTCTCGAGTGCCGGGGGAAACAACGGCAATTGCCGGGGATCCGCGAACACCATGGCGAAGTCATCGGGCGTGAACGCACGGTCGAGTCTGATGGCGAACGTACGCCGCAGCAACGCGATGTAGTAGGCACGATCGTAGTCGCGCGGATCGTCGTCGATACGGGCTTCGTCGTCGACTTCCTCGATGACCCGACCACCACCGGGCGTACGATACACGAGCACCCGCTCACCCACGCGCCAATGCGAACGACCGCTGTGCAGCATGGCCTCGTATGCAAATTCCCGACGTTCATGCCGGGTGCGCGCATAGCCCTCCGACGACTTGCGCAGACGCACCCGTGACGTGACGTCGATGGTGGGCAGGGCTCCACGCGCCAACGCCTGTACGGTTTCGACGTACACGCGTCGGACACCGGCCACGTCATCGTTCAGCAGACACGCGATGGCCTGACGCAGAAAACGTTCGCCGAACGGCTCGGCGCGACTGGAGCGGAACGCGACCCCCTTGAGGACGAGCCGACCATCGCCGGTGAGCAGCGCATAGTTCTTGGCCTCGTGCGACAACATGGCGGCGTACCGCCCTTCGAATTCGAGCTGCACCAGCGGCGGCAGCAGGGCCGCCACTTCGTCGACGACGCGCCGCTCGTCGGCCTCGGTCCATCCGGGTGGCACGGCGAAATAGATGCCATCGGTATCGGCTTCGAGCAGCGTCACCCCGCGTTCGGCGAGCGCACGACACATCTGCCGCAACGTTTCCCGCCCCCGACGGGTCACTTCATTGGCGGCGTGGACGTCGTTGAAGCGGGTGAGATCCTCGCCGGCAGCCATGTAGCCATAGGCCGAATTCACGACGAGTTTCATCGCTGCGGACAACGCTTCCTGCGTGAACCGCTCATCCGATCCGGGCGCCGCTGCCCGTGCGCGCGCTTTGGCTTCGAGTCGCTGATCGACCAGACGCTCCACGAGAAACAGCAACGCCTGCAGGTGATCGCCTGCGGGCCCGATGCGGAACACCCGCATCAGCGACGGATAGAGGCTGGCCACGTCGGCCTTCACCACGCGCTGCGCCACCCCCGACGTGAACAGGTGCAAGGCCGCGCCGCTGTGCTCCGTGCCATCACTTCTGGCATAGGCGGGCAAGGCCTCCCCCGCGCGCAGATACGCGCGCACGAGCATGGGGTCGATCACCCCGGTGGCCGCTCCCGCGTCGGCGAGCCGCTCATAACGACGCGGCGCCATACGGGCGAGCGCAAACGCCGCTCCTCCCAGCAGACGCGCGAGGCCGGCCACCTCGGTGACGTCGGCGGCGGCATAGCGTCGCACACGTGCCGGGTCCGTGCGATACACCGCCGCGATCCGGTCCCCACGAATCAGTTCGCGATCTTCGCCGGCAAGGCCAAAATGCCGGGCCACGGCTTTGAGTCCATGTCCCGGCAGCTCCCGGACGGCAAAGTCGTAGCGGAACACCGCGTCGAGCGTGTCGATGCATTCGCGTCCCGGAGCGACGTATCGCACGCGCCGGTCGGAGGCGGCGCCGTCGCCGGATGCCGCCCGTGTCCCCCGGAGCGCCGCGCGTTCCTGCAGCGGCACACCATCGAGACGCCCGAGAATCAAGGGCAGGCCCAGACGTTCGGCGCGACGATGCAGAAACGGCAGATCGAAGCCGTGCAGATTGTGATTCTCGAGCACGTCGGGATCGAGACGCCGCACGGCGGCCATGAAACGACGCAATACCCGGGCTTCCGCCGCGTCGTCGGTGCCATCGGCTTCGATCAATCCCACCTCGCCTTCCGGCGAGCGCATGGCGATGAGAAAGATCCGATCGTGCGCCGCATCCAGTCCCGTGGTTTCGAGATCGAACTGCACACGCCGGAGCTGCGCAAAACTCAGCTCCCTGAAGTACGTGCGCCCCGTCGCCACCAGGTATTGCTCATCGGGCGGCAGGATGTGGCGTTCGCGACGCGAGAGTTGCTGCAGACGCGTGATCCGTTCGCCGATGCGACGGGATGCGCCCCGGCAGATCGCCCGTTCGAGCGTGCTCCATCGGTCGGCCGACACCAGGAAGCGCAGCGCACCGGGCCCGCCGAGTTCGCGATATCGGATGACCGGTGCGCGGCGATCCGGCTCCCCTTCGCGGGCGAACGGCTCGCCCGATACGTCGAGATCCTCGAGCGACGACAGCAGCAGCCACGGACGAAACGTGTCTTCTTCGCGGATGAGCGCCCCGCCCTGCGGACGTCTCCAGACGATGGCGCGCCCCGTATCGTCGGCCCAGACGGAAACGATCGCCGGCGTGGGGTCCCATCCCCACAACCATTCATCGTTGCCGGACATATCGGACATCGACGATCGGGCCTCAGTAGAGGCGCGCCAATGCGCAACGCTCACGCCAATCGGGCACGGCGGTAAGTCCGATACGATCCTCCCGCGACTGCGCGCCCATGGCGGCGTGCAGGTCGGCACGTCCGATCAGTCGCGCGAAATGATCGGTGCCGGTGGGGTTGGCGGCCGTGGGATAGTGCGCCCACGAAAAATCGTCCGGATGCTGACGCACGATGGCATCCAGCAGAGCGAGCCCCAGTTGCACGGGATGGGTGGTCTGCGCGATCCACACCGATCGATCGCCATCCGGCGGCGTGGCGTCGAGCATCCGGATGCCACGGCAGGAGGTGCCCGCCCACGGCCCTTCGGCCGGCATGAACTCGCAGGCCCGCAAATGCGCGCCGGTTTGTGCGGCTTCCGCGGCCACCTGTTCGATCACGGCCTCGGCGCGCAGCCAGGGCGCCCCGATCTGCGCAAAGGGTATATCCGTTCCCCGCCCCACACTCAGGTTGGTGGCTTCGAACAGACAGGTGCCGGGATACCAGATCGCGCTTTCGAAGGACGGCATCGCCGGTGAGGGAGGAATCCACGGACGACCCACGGCAGGCCAGGCCTGTTTGCGATTCCAGCCCTCACAGGGCACGACCTCGAGCATCGCCGCGGGCCAGTGTTCCCGCTGCCAGAGACGGGCCAGTTCTCCCAGCGTCAGACTGTGCCGCAGCGGGATGTCGTCCTCACCGATGAACGAACGACATTCCTTCTCCAGGACGGGTCCCTCGGCGACATGCAGGCATCCACCCAGCGGATTGGGACGATCGAGCACCAGCAGTGGCACCGACACATCCGCGCACGCCTGCAGGGCGTGAAAGAGAGTCCAGGCATAGGTGTAACAGCGGGCACCGACATCGGGGATGTCGAACAGCAGCACATCGAGATCCCCGAGTTGTTCCGCCGTCGGACGCATCCGCGCGCCGTACAGCGAGACCACCGGCAGTCCCGTCACGGTGTCGATCGTGTCGTCGACACGCGCGCCATCGATCGCGGTGGCGATCAGCCCATGTTCGGGGCCGAAGAGTCGCTGCAACGGCACACCCGCCCGCAACAGGCCTTCCCGTGTGCGGCACGTTGCATCGGTACCGAGCCGGGCGGCGTCATTCGTGACCAACCCGACCCGCCGCCACGCAGGCGGAGGACCGCCAGCCTGGGTGAGACGCTCGAGCAGCACATCGATACCGAAACGAACGACCATGGCGCGAAGCAAAGAGGAGATACGAAGATCGGTGGGCGGTCATCCTTCCGACCGCCCACCGACACAATGTATCGCGTCTCCCGCGAGGGCTCCGCTACGGCCTCACGACGGCCTCACTACTGCAGTCGGACGATCGCGACACGGGCATCCGCCGGAATCACACCGCCACCCACGGCGTTCCGGATGTTGATGAGCTGCGCAGCGGTGTGTGTGCCACTGAATTCGAAGTACGCCTGCGCGCCGCCACGGATACCGAGTCGGGTCGTGGAGAACGAACCGAAAGGCAATGCCACCGCCTGCATCGGGAATGCATTCGGATAGGTCGTGCGCCAGACCGGGTCGGCGTTGAGCCCGGCGTAGATGCTGCGCAGGTTCCAGGTCGAAAACTCGATATCACGATTGCCGCCGGGCAAGCCGGGGTAGTCGTCGGCGTAGAGCGCGAGCCCCCAGCCGCCGACGAGACGCTCGAAGGGCACGCCTGCCACCGTCGCAAGATTGGCCGTTCCCTCTTGCGTGGTGTTGGTGAGGGCCTGGAAGAACGCCGCTTCACTGCTCGCATACCGATCGATGGCGTACCGAACCAGCGACCACACGGTCTGATAGAACACCGAGCCCGATTGACCGGATGCATCCCCGAACAGCGACCAGTTCCACGGTTCGAACAGTTTCTGCCGGATCTCGTTGAACTGCCGTCGCATGCCGTAGGAAGGACGCCGGAGTGTGTCGGCCGCGAGACAGGCCGCATTGCCGGGGTTGAAGTCGCAGAACACCCCGTTGGTGCTGGCACTTCCCCACCCGGTATTGCCCTTCCACGCCACCCGGTGCACCGAGTCCCGCACCCACAACTCCTCGGCGTGTCGTGCGGTGCCTTCCTCCAGCCAGCTCTGTTCGAAGTTCGGCGACTGATTTTCCACGCGGGCCGCGACGGAGGCGATGTGTTTCACCTCGTGCACCACCGTGCGCCCGATGAAGTAGAACCAGCCATCCTGGTTGTCGGTGCTGTTCAGGTTCGAGGCGGCGCTGACGGGAACGCTGGAATAGAAGTACTCACCGAAGTTGCTGCCCAGGCGTCCTTCACCCCGGGGGAACTGATCGCAGTAGGCCACGTATGCCGCTGCACCGGTCCCGTTCACGCGACGCGTGAAGATCATGTGCAGCTTGCCATCGTTGTCGGTGAGCGGATCCCGTAGCAGGGGATCGCCGAAGTACTTCCTGATCGTCGAATACTGATCGCGATCGAAGATCACGCCGAGCTTGCGATAGTAATTCGCCATCGATGCGGAACTGGCGCTCTGGAAGGTGTTGGTCGTGTCTTCCCAGACCACCGCGTGTTCGCCGACATAGACCGCCCGGATCCGGATGGTCTGCGTGGGATCGTTACAGCTGTTGTAGTTGAAGTAGATGGTGCGCTTGTCCCCGACCACCGGCGGGTCGACGAGACGCCCGCGCGGCGAACGGGTCATCGAGCGCGCCGCGCCGCTGGCCATCAGTTGCCGATAGCTGGCCCGTTGCCGTTCCATGTGACGCAGATGTTCGCGATCGGCTTCCGACTCGCTCTCCGACCTGGAGGACGGCAACGACGCGATGCGCGCCGGCTGCGCGGGAATGTGCAGGGCGGTTCCCGTGGTGACGGGATTGCCGCTGACATCCACGTCCACCGACGCGCTGGTGGTGCCCGCCACACTGTACACGGTGAGCAGATAACGCGCTGCCTCACCGGAGGGTGCGAGTTCGTTGCAGGCACTCTCCGAGGCGGTTCCATAGATGACCGACTGCCCGAGCGCCAGCGAAAGGCGCGTGGTGCTGACGGTGATGGGGACGGGCGCCGAGGTGCCGCCCGTGACAGCCACCGTCAATGTCGTGGCGCCACTGAGCGTGCAGGGGACACGCACCGTGAGTTGTTCCGCGGTGGCCGTCAGGACGGTGGCCGTGGCGCCGCCGATGACGACCCGGTTGTTGGCGGTGGAGGGATTGAGGCCGAGGCCGGCGATGGTCACGGTGGCCCCAGGCGCTGCCGAAGCGGGCGTCACCGATGCCACGAACGGTCCACTGGCTGGAGCGATGATGACAGGCACCGCGGTCGATCGGCCATTGGCCGTGGCGGTGACGGTGGTCGTGCCCTGCGCCACCCCCGTCACGAGCCCGGTGCCGGACACCATTGCCACGGTGGGTGCGGCGCTGCTCCAGGTGACGGTCCGGTCGGTGAGTGCCGTGCCGGCGCTGTCGCGAGGTGCCGCGGTCAGCTGGGTGGCCAGCCCGGGCCGCACGAGGACACTGGCCGGGGTCACGGCCAGTGTGGCGACCGGCAGTGGTGTCACCGTGAGGACCGTGGCGCCCGAACGCCCCTCGCTGGCCGCCGTGATCGTGGCGGTGCGGTCGTCCCCGCCGGTGTACAGTGAAACGGTGACGAGACCGGAGGTGGAGACCCGCGCGATACTGGTGTCGCTGGACGTCCAGGTCACGGTGCGGCCGGTCAACGCCCCGCCAAGACTGTCGGCCAGCGTCGCCGTGAGCTGCACGGTCTGTCGCGGCTGTCGACTGGCAGTGCCCGGAGTGACCGTGATCCGGGAGACCGGCCAGGCGGCCACCGTGAGGGCGTGCGTGGCGGACCGGCCTTCGATCGTGACCGTGATGGTGGCCGTGCGATCACCCGTGCCGCTGTAGGTCTTTGCCACCACGAGTCCGGATGCACTGACGGTGGCGATCGTGGTATCGCTGCTGCTCCAGGTCGCGGTTCGCCCGGCGAGTACGGTGCCGGCGGCATCGTTGGCAATCGCCGTCAACTGATTGTTCTGTCCGGGACGCACCGTGCTGGTCGACTGACTGATGCTCACCGAGGCGACAGCCACCGGGGAGACGGTGATGGTCGCCGTGCCGGATACTCCGCCGGTGGTGGCGGTGATGACGGTGGTACCCGGCGTGGACGCGGTGATGCGGGCCCCGGTGACCACACCGGATCCGTCCACCGTGGCAACGGCCGTGTTCGACGAACTCCAGGTGTAGGTGCGACCGCTCAGTGTCCCGCCTTTGGACCCGGTGGTCGTCGCCACGAGCGTCTGGGTGCCGCCACTGGCCAGCGAGGCGGTGGCGGGTGAGACGGTGACACGTTCGGGGGACTCCGGGGCCGTGGACTCGGAGCAGGCGGTGACACCCAGAAGTGCCGCAATCAGGAAAGGTGCTGCGAGAGATCGTCGCATGCCTGTACTCCGGGAAGAGCGCGTATGAGGAGAGATGTCGCGGATGTCGGTGACCAACTCGGCAGGCCAACCCGCAATGACCGACACCACGAGACGCGCAAAAAACCGGCAAATCGTCTCATCGGGACAGCAGGGACAGCGCCGATCACCTGCGCAGCGTACAGTTGGCGGTGGCACTTTCATCGAGAATGCCCTGGTGGGTCCCTCCCTGTACCATCCGCGCTCATGATCAGTTTTCCGATCAGCTCTCTGATCAGCTCTTCGCTGGCACCGTTCCCGTCGCGCGTCGTCGTCCTGATGGGCGCACTGGCGGCAATCGCTTCTCCTTTGACGGCCCAGACACCTCCCGCCGGCGGCGCGGGAGCGGGCGCCCAGCCTCCCGCCGGCCAGCCGCCCGGTGGTCAGACGCAGGGAGCGGCCACGCGCGGCCCCCGTCCCTACGCGCAGGTCATCCCTGCCCGGGCACACACCGAACGTGGCGGCGTCACCGTGCACAAGGTGGACGAACGCTACTTCTTCGAAGTGCCCGATTCGCTCGTGGGGCGCGATTTCCTCATGGTCACCCGGGTGGCGGGCGTGCCCGCGGGTTCCGGCGGTTTTCAGAGCGCCGGCAGTTCGCTGAACGAACGGCTCGTGCGGTGGGAGCGGGTGGGTGACCGGATCCTGCTCAAGAGCATCAGCACGCTGGCGGTGGCCGACGACACGCTGCCCATCGCCCGCAGCGTCGCGCAGAACTACTACCCGGCCATCATCGGCGCATTCCCCGTGGCCGCCTATGGCCGCGACAGCAGTTCGGCGGTCATCGACGTGACCGATTTCTTCGCCGCGGACAATCCGGCCACCTCGGGCCTCGACGCCAGTCAGCGGCGCGCGTACGGCGTGCGGCGCTACGATCCGGCGCGCTCCTACATCGCGGGCATACGCGGCTTCCCCATCAACATCGAAGTCCGCCAGGTCCAGACCTTCGATGCCGCCACGCCGCCCAGCGATCCGGACGGGGGCTCGGTGACGATGGAAACGCGACAGTCCATCGTGCTGCTGCCCAGGACACCCATGCGTCCGCGCTACGCCGACGCGCGGGTGGGATACTTCACCGTCAATCGCATCAACTACGGCCTCGATGTGCAGAAGGCCGAAAGTCAGACGTTCATCACGCGCTGGCGTCTCGAACCGAAGGATCCCGCGGCCTATGCCCGTGGGGAACTCGTCGAACCGGTGAAACCGATCGTCTACTATCTCGATCCAGCTACGCCCACGCGCTGGAAGCCGTTCGTGAAGCAGGGCGTGGAAGACTGGCAGAAGGTGTTCGAGAAGGCCGGTTTCAAGAATGCCATCATCGCAAAAGACGCGCCGACGAACGATCCCGACTTCGACATGGACGACGCGCGCTACAGCATCGTGCGCTGGGCGGCGAGTCTCACCCGCAACGCCACCGGTCCGCATACGCACGATCCACGTTCGGGCGAGATCATCAACAGCGAGATCACGTGGTACCACAACCACATGCGCTCGTACCGCAACTGGCTCATGATGGAGACCGGTGCGGCCAATCCCGCCGCGCGCACGCTCGACATGCCCGATGAGCTGATGGGTGAAACGATGCGGCAGGTGATCACGCACGAGATCGGCCATGCGCTCGGTCTGCAGCACAACATGATCGCGTCGGCGTCGTTCCCCGTGGATTCCCTGCGCAGCGTCACGTTCACGCGGAAGTACGGTGTGAGCGCCACGATCATGGACTACGCCCGGCAGAACTACGTGGCGCAACCGGGTGACGGTCTCCAGACGAAGGATTTCATCCGCCGGCTTGGCCCCTTCGACGATTACGCCATCAACTGGGGATACCGTCTCACCAACACGCCCACCCCGGAAGCCGAACGCCAGGTGTTGCACGACTGGCTCGTCAACCAGAGCGGACCGTTTCCCTATCGCTACGTGGCGCAGCAGGCCGGTTCGGCCGATCCGCGCAACCAGACCGAAGATCTGGGCGACGATCCGGTGAAGGCGTCGACGTATTCGACCGCCAACTACAAGCGGATGATTCCGCAACTGGCTCAGTGGACCACTGCGCCGGGTGAGGACTTCACCGAATTGCGCGAGATCTACGAAGAGTCGGTGAGCCGCTGGTTCGGCAACATGGGACACGTGGCCACCGTCATCGGCGGTGTGGAGGTGGATCTCAAGACCGGCGAGCAGCCGGGCGCGGTGTACAAGGTCGTTCCCAGGGCGCGTCAGAAAGCGGCCCTGGCGTTCCTTGCCGGCACGGCCATCACCACGCCCGACTGGTTGATGCCGAAGGAGATCATCAGTCGCATCGGTCCGAATCCCACGGTGGCCACCCGTCAGGCGGCGCTGGTGCAGTCGTTGCTCACGCCGGCACGACTGGGGCGTATGGCGGAATCCGAGCGCTATGATGCCAACAACGCCTATCCGGTGGCCGAGTATCTGGGGGATCTCACACGCGCCGTCTTCCCCGGGGCGTCCGCGGATCTCAACCGTCGCCAGTTGCAACGTGTATACATCCAACGCCTCGAAGCGCTGATCTCGCCACCCACCGGTCCGGCGACCGGCGGCGGCCCCGGCGGTTTCGGCGGTGGCCCGCAGCGGTTCCTGCCCTTCGTGTCGGCACCTGCCGTCCCCACGAGCGACATGCCCGCGCTCGCCCGTCAGCAGCTCCGCGACATCCAGCGCAGCGCGCGCACCTTCGCCGCCGGCAGCACGGCGGCGACCACGCGTGCACATTGGAATGATCTGGTCGAACGTATCACCTCCATCCTCGAACCTCGTTGATCATGGCCCCCCACACCACGAGTTCTTCCGTCAGATCGCGCGCCGCGCATGCGGCCCGTCTGCTGCTTCCTGCGTCGTTGCTGTTCGCCGCCGCCTGCTCCAAGGGTGAACAGCCCGCGGACCACGCCACGGACAGCGCCGCGGCCACCGCGTCGGGAGATGTGATCCCCGGCATCGAAGTGCTGCTCACCGACTCCCTGCATCTGGTCCAGGGCAAAAAAGTCGGTCTGCTGACCAACCATTCGGGACGCAACCGGGCGGGTGAGAGCACGGTGGATCTGCTGTTCAAAGCGCCGGGCGTGAATCTGGTGGCACTGTACGGCCCGGAACACGGCATTCGCGGCGAAGCGAAGGCCGGCGAGAAGATCTCCTCGGGAGTCGACGAGAAGACCGGAGTGAAGGTGTATTCACTGTACGGCGATGTGGAGACGCCCACCGCCGACATGGTGAAGGACATCGATGTGCTGGTCTACGACATCCAGGATGTGGGTGCCCGTGTGTACACGTACGAATGGACACTCGCGCTCGCCATGCAGGCGATGAAGAAGCCGGTGATCATCCTCGATCGTCCCGATCCGATCCGCGCCGACAAGGTGGAAGGCAACATTCTCGAACTGCCGTTCCGCTCCCTGGTGGGTCAGCACGCGGTGGCGCTCCGGTACGGTCTCACCGTCGGTGAACTCATGCGCTATCTCGTGGGCACGAAGGCCATCGACGCGTCGCTCACCGTGGTGCCGATGAAGAACTACAAGCGCTCCATGTGGTTCGACGAAACGGGCATCCCGCGCGTGAACCCGTCGCCGAATCTCCGGACGCTCGACGCGGAACTGCTGTATCCGGGCACCGTGTTCTTCGAAGGCACCAATGCCACGGAAGGGCGTGGTACCGACGCGCCGTTCACGCTCATCGGCGCGGCCTATCTCAAGGACAACGCCGCCATCGTGGAAGAGCTGAACGCACTCAAGCTGCCGGGCGTGCAGTTCGACACGGCCACGCGCACCATCGAGCCCGGGTACAAGTTCGGCGGTGAAACCATCCCGATGGTCGCGATCAAGGTCACCGACCGCAACGCCGTGCGGCCGGTGGAACTGGGCATCCGCCTGCTGCGCGCGTTCTACGCGCATCACCCCACGGAGTTCAAGTGGCGTGAGCCGTCGGCCAACGCGGCCGGACGCATCCGCGGCATCGATCGCCTGGCCGGCACCGATCAGCTGACGAAGGCCGTGGAGAACAACACGGTCGACGAGCTGATCCGGAAGTGGGATGCCGACGCCGCGAAGTTCCAGGAACTCGTGAAGCCCTATCTCCTCTACAACTGATCGCACCGCCGATCTCACTCTCTTCACTGCGACCGAACATCATGTCCCTGCATCAGGATATCCGTTCGGAAGGCGCGCAGACCCGACCGCCGCACCCCAGGGTGCGGCGGTTGTTGCATCGCGCTTTCCTCGTCTCCGCATCGGTGGGCACACTGGCCTGTGGCGGCGGCGATCTCACGCTGCGCTCGCCGGGACTCTCGCTGACGCTCTCACCGCAGGACGGCCATGTGCTGTCACTGCTCGACGGCAAGGGGCAACAACGCGCCGGGCATCCCACCGACTCCCTCGGGCTCTGGGTGCTCGACATCGGTGCCGACTCGGCACGGCACACGCTTGCCGCTGCGGCCGCGAAAAAATTCACGGCGCGCCGGGTGAGCGGTGACAGTCTCGCGTTGGAATGGGGGGAGTTTCCCGCACCGTATGGCCGGCTGTCCGTAACGGCGAGCGTGGCGCTCCATGCCGACAGCACGACGGCGTGGCATATCGCCCTCGGTGGCATCGACAGCACGGACGTGGAGCAGGTGCACTTCCCACGTCTCACCGGTATCGTCGTCCAGGACGGTGATGAACTCGCGGTGCCGTCGTGGATGGGTCAGCGCGCCCGTCATCCGCGTACGATGCTGGCCGGTCCGGAAGGCAAGGGTCGTCGACTGGAGTTCGCCTACCCCGGCGCGACATCGATGCAGATGATGGCGCTGTCGCACCCCGAACGTGGCGGCCTGTATTTCGCGGCCGACGACAGTGCGGCCTATCGCAAGAGCTTCACGCTGCGCGGTGAGGGCGGCGGTGATACGGCCACGTATGCCATGGTGCACGTGCTGTCCGATCCGGGAACCAACGCGTCGTACGCGCCGTCGTATCGCGCGATCATCGGCATCGTGCCGGGCGACTGGTTCTCCGCCATCGAGCGATATCGACAGTGGGGCACGAAGCAGTACTGGGCGCGTGAAAGCCGGTTGCACTCGGGTGTCACACCGGAGTGGATGCGCGACGCGGGCGCCTGGGAGTGGAACCGTGGCCGCTCCAACGTGGTGCTCGAACCCGCGGCGGTGCTGCAGAAGGACGTGGGTCTGCCGGTGAATGTCTTCTGGCACTGGTGGCATCACGGCCCCTACGACACGAGCTTCCCCGACTACATCCCGCCGCGTGAAGGCGCGCCGGCGTTCACGGCAGCGGTGTCCAAAGCGCATGCGGCCGGCCTGCATGCCATCGTGTACATGAACCAGCGCCTCTGGTGCACCAACACCCCGAGCTGGTCGAAGGAGGGCGCGGAGCAGTGGGCGGTGCGTGAACGGAACGGCACGGTGCGTCTCGAGACGTACAATGTGTTCAATCCCCTGCCCTGCGCGACGATGAATCCGCACGATGCGTTCTGGCGGAACAAGTATGTCGGCATCGCGGACACCGTGCTCAATCAGTACGGCATCGACGGGATCTACATGGATCAGGCGGTGTTGAGTCTGATCGACTGGACGCCGGGCCACGATCATCCGGTGGGTGGTGGCAATTACTGGATGCAGGGCTTCCGCGAACTGGCGAAGAATCTGCGTGAACGTGGCGGCGCCGGTCGCGGATTTGCCGGTGAAGGGGGTGGTGAGAGCTGGCTGCCCGATCTGGACGCGTTCCTCACCCTGCAGGTGAGCCAGGAGCGGTATGCCGACCCGGCGAGCGGATGGGAGGTGGTCCCGATGTTCCAGGCGGCCTATCACCCCTATGCGCTCACCTACGGCACGTACGGCTCCCTCACGCTGCCGCCCTACGACGAGTTGTGGCCGAAGGAGAAGCGTCCCGCCACGGCCATGCAGTTGCTGGACGAAAAATTCGTGCGGCAGTTCCACCTCGAACAGGCGCGCATGTTCGTGTGGGGCATGCAACCCACGATCGCGAACTTCCTGCCCGACCAGCTCACCGCGCGTCGGCGGGAGATGGATTACTTCGGACGTCTGGCGCGGCTGCGCTACGGACTGCGCGAGTTCTTCCAGACCGGCGAGTTCCTCAGAGCGCCGAAGGTGCAGGTTCCGGAAGTGGATCTGCTGCTGTCACGCATCTCCATCTACGCCGCCCGCCTTGGCGGTCCCACCGAGGCACACATCATGACGCCGGAAGTGCTGAGTGGCGCGTGGCGGGCTGCCGACGGACGCGTGGCGGTGGCGCTGGCGGGCATCAATCTCGAGCCGGTCGAGGCAAAGGTCACCCTCGATCCGGCCTTGTGGGGACTGCCCGCCAACACACGCATCGTGCGCCGCGACAGCAACGGCACGCAGGAGCTGGGCACGCTGAAAGGCGGCGCTCAGGAGATCACCGTACCGGTGGGCGTACTCGAAGGGGTTGTTCTCGAACTGGTGCCGCCGGCATGAGAGGTCAGATTTTCAGACGGGGTCAGAGGTCAGAGATCAGAAGACCAGAACTCAGACGGAGATAGGAAGCAGGAAGGAGTGGCCAGATGTCAGAGATCTGAGCTCTGGCGGTTGATGGGGTCGTGCGCGCCACCGGCTACTGGCCGGGCACCCGCAGGCCCCCCGGGGCGCGCAGCGCCCCGCAGAACGCCGGACTCTCGTGTCAGCACCCCACCCCGCGGACGACGTGCTCGGACCTCTGACATCTGGCCACTCCTTCCTGCTTCCTATCTCCGTCTCAGTTCTGACATCTGACATCTGACATCTGACATCTGACCTCTGACGGTCTGAGCCCAGACCCCAGAACAAACGAAGGGCCCCGGGTATCCGGGGCCCTTCGTCTTTCTGTCCACCACGCGCCGTCAGAAGTCGAAGCGCATGCCCACCTGGCCCATACGGGCGCCGTACGCGGCAGTCGGCTTGCCGAATGTCGCCACCTGCGAACCGTTGGCGTTGAACTGCGTGCCACCGTACGAGAGGTTGTTGTTGAAGTTGAACACGTTGAACGCTTCGGCCGACAGACTCACCTTCGCCTTGTTCCAGGTGAAGAGCGGGCGGGTCAGACGCACGTCCACCGTGCGGTACCAGTTGTTCCACGAGTTGGCCGGCATGGTGGTGCGGATGCCGGTGCTGTTCACCGTGCCACCCGGATAGTCGTCGCTCAGGACGTTGTCCAGGTTGATGTCGCGACCATCGGTGGTGAGGAACGGGCGCGGGCTCGCGATCGTGGCCACCGACGAGAAGTTGAAGCCGAACGGCAGCGGGATGATGTCGGACAGCGTCACACGATGGCGCTCGTCACCCGTGGTACGCTGGCGGTTGAAGAGGAAGTCGTACGTGTAGGTCGGCAGACCGGCCGTGTCGAAATCGCCCTGGTACCAGCCCAGCGTGTAGGCCAGGTTGAAGCGCATCTTGTTGCGCTGGTAGGTGGCCTGGAGCAGGAGGGACGAATAGTCCGACTGTCCGATGTCATCCCAGATCAGGATGTCGCCGTACGCGGGCGTCAGCTTGCGCACGTTCGGCGTGACCGTCTTGTCGAGATAGTTCGGATTGCGCTGCACATAGAGGTTGTCCATGTGCTGACGCACGTAGTCGATGTTGAAACCGAACTCGTTCGTGAGCTGGTGGCCGAAGCCGATGGACATCTGCTTGGCGTTCGGCGTCTTCATGTCGAGATTCATGAGAATCGGCGACGCCGTTGCCGTGACACCGCCGATCACGCGCTGACGCAGCACCGCGGGATCCTTCGTGCCCGGGTTCGCGAAGGTGTAGGTACGCCACGTGGAATTGCGGCGTTCCTGGAAGCCCATGAAGCTCGTGACACGATCGTAGATGATGCCAAAACCGCCGCGCACGAAGGTGCGGTTGTTCTTGAACGGATCCCACGAGAACGAGACGCGCGGCGAGATGTTGCCGAGCTGGTTCTTGCGGTTGCCGGCGTTGATGTAGTTCTTGAGCGCCGGAATGGCCGTCAGTACCGGATCCTTCGACCACGGGGTCTCGTAGTCGTTGTTCATCGTGTTGATCTCGGCATCGTGACGCAGCCCCAGCGACAACGTGAAGTGCGGCTTGATGCGCCACTCGTCGTTGATGTAGATGCCGGTGGTGTACCCCGTGGCGTCGGCGATCGCGTCGGACTTGCCGTTGGGATCGTTGAAGCCCACGGCGATCGAGGCCGAGATCGGCAGCGTCGACGTGTCCGAGGCGAACGTGAACGTGCCGTTGGTGTTGTTCGGCTGGTTCTGCGTGGCGGCGATGGTGCTCAGTTCCACGCCGAACTTGATCACATGCGAACCGCTGGCGTTGTCGATGTTCAACGTGGAGCGGTTCACGGCGCGGAAGTGCTTCTCCGTCAGAATGAGCGGGAAGCCCGACGTGCCGAAGATGATGCCGGGGTAGTTGAACTGCGGGCCCGGCTTGAGCGGCGCTTCGTTGTGGCTCCAGCTCACGTACTGCAGGCTGGCTTCGTTCACGAAGTTGCCACCCTGCGACAGATAGCGCTGGCGGAGCTGCGCGGTGTAGATGTCGTAGGTCTGCGAGATGCCGCCGTCCTGCGACGTGCGACCGCCGAAGTTGCCTTCACCGCGGAGGTAACGCGCCGATCCCATGAAATCGTACGTGAAACGTGGGCTCTGCACCCAGGTGAGACGCGTGAACGCGGTGTGATTGCGGTTGGGCGCCAGGAACGATCCCTTGTACTGCCCCCACGGACCGCTGATCGGGTTCACGTCGAGATAGAAATCGGTGCTGGTCAGTTCATAGCTCGCCGCGAAGAACAGCTTGTCCTTCTGGATCGGCCCCGAGAGGTTGAAGCCGAGCTGCGTGCGACCGTAGTTGGGCACCGAGGTCTGGAACGCGTTCTGCGCCAGCATCGACTTGCCCTGATAGAAGCCGAAGCCCGACCCCTTGAACTCGTTCGTGCCACGGCGGCTTTCCGCGCTGATCACGTACGAACCGGCGCGGGTGAATTCCGCATCGTACGGATTGAGATACACGCGGAACTGTTCGAGACCTTCCTGCGGCAGCGGCGAACCCGTCTGGCCGAGGCCCACGATGTTGCCGTTGTAGAGACTCTTCATTTCGACACCGTCCATGTAGACGTTGAAGAAACGGAGATCCGGTGCGGCACCACCCGACGGGAGTGTACGACCCGACTGCGGTGCGTACGTCTTGATGCCCGGCGCGATGCCGGCAAGGTTCATGATGCCGCGCGAGTTGAACGGAAGATTCTCGATCTCTTCCTTCATGACGGGCGCCGACACCGACATGCGCTGCACTTCCACCTGCTTCACGCGTTCGGCCACGACGGCCAACGCTTCGAGCTCCGCCGCCCCCTTCTCGAGATCGAATTCGAGGCGCGCGCGCTGACCGATCACGAGCTGAACGGTATCCGTACGCTGACGGAAACCGATCGCTCGCACGTTGACCGTGTACTGACCGGAATACAGACCCAGAACGCGAAAGTCGCCGGAGGGACGGGTGAGCGCCCGGGCGACTTCATTGGTGGCGACATTGGTGATCGTGATCTGGGCACCGGCAATCGGGGCGCCGTCTCCTCTCACCGCTCCTTCGAGGGTTATGGTATTCTGAGCGAACGCGGTGGTGGCGGTCAGCGCACCAAGGGCACCGGCGACAAGCGCTCTGGCGACCCACGAATGGGTCAGCCGGCGCCTGAACGACGCAGGAAACATGGGTTTTCCGTATCCGAAAGGGGGATGGGAAGGGATGGAACTGCTTCACCCAAAATATGACATGGCTGTTACCGAGACCAGCAGCCATTGTCTCTCCAACCACAGGCGAGGGTCCATGAGTCACCGGCGTACGTTGTCCCGGGGGCGCATCCCACTCATCCCGCTTCTCCCCTTCCTCCTGCTGGCCGCATGCCGTCCACCGGCGCAGGGTCCTGGTGAAGCCACGCCCGGTGTGCGCCAACTGGCGCCCGGTCTTCAACACGAAGTGCGGGCCGATCCGCGTGGACCGTGGCGATTCCACATTGTGGAGATCGATCTCACCAATGCGGCGCTTTCGCTCGATGCGGTGCGGGCGAAGGATGCCCTGCAGGGGCGGGAGCGCACCTCTTCGATGGCGAAACGCCTGCAATTCGATACAAGTCGCGTACGGGTCGCCGTCAACGCGGACTTCTTCGACCTGGCGACCGGCGAGAACGAGAACAACCAGGTGCTTGCCGGCGAATGGTGGAAAGGATTGCCCCTGACCGATTCTCCGTACGACACCTACGACAACGTGCATGGCCAGGTCGCGATCGATCCCACCGGCGGTCTGACCTTCGGTCGTTTCATCCTGGATGGGCGCGCCTGGACACGACGGGGTGCGGTTCCGATCCTGAGCGTGAACAGCAAACCCACCGGACGCTACGAAGGCACGGCCCTCTACACTCCGCGCTTTGGTACCAGCACACCGACCGATACCGGACGCGTCGCGGAGTTGCGGCTGCGCCCGATCGGCATGCGGGGTGACACGCTGCTCTACGCGGCCACCGATACGACGAATGCCCGCAGCGGCGGACCGATCCCCCGCGACGGCGCGGTGCTCGTGGGTTACGGGGACCGGGCCGAAGGCGTCGCGAGGCTTTCGCGGACGGACACACTGCGCGTCCATCTGGACACCTGGCCGCGCTCGGCCTCACGCCGCGCGCCCAAAGCCGTGCTGGGCGGGTGGCCATTGCTCCTGCAGGACGGCGAAAACGTGGCGGCGCGTGCGGCCACCCTCGAAGGCACGATCTCACGCAACGCCGAAGCCCGCCATCCACGCACGGCCATCGCGGTTTCGCGCTCGGGACAGACCGCGTGGCTGGTCACCGTCGACGGCCGCGCCACCAACAGTGTCGGCATGACACTCGTGGAACTCGCCGAGTTCCTCCGCACACTCGGCGCCTGGAACGCCCTCAATTTCGACGGCGGCGGCTCGACCACCATGGTGATCGATGGCAAGGTCGTGAATGCGCCCACGGATCAGACGGGCGAACGCGAAGTGGGGAATGCGCTGGTGGTACGCGAGCGAGGAAAGGGCAGATGATCTGGGGCCTGGCTCCAGATCTTCACCGGATCTTCAGACGGGGTCAGAGGTCAGAAATCAGCCGGTCAGAACTGAGACGGCGATCGAATGATGAGAGATCAGACAACTACGAGGTCAGAGGTCTGAGCACTTCGTCCGCAGGGTGGATACTGACGCAAGGGATCAGTGTTTTGCGGGGCGCTTCGCGCCCCGAGGGACCCTGCGGGCACCCCGGCCGCATGCCCGGCCGTGGGCCAGTGCCCCGCACGACACCCCCGACCGCCAGTGCTCGGACCTCTGACCTCTGACGCCTCCTCCCTGCTCCCTATCTCCGTCGGAGTTCTGATGTCAGATATCTGATCTCTGACATCAGAACTCTGAAGTCAGCCAGACCGTGGCCCGCGCGTTACTTCCCCGTCACTGTCCGGTATCCAAACCGTCATCGGGTTTCGTCAGTGTGTAGCCATGCTCTCCTGGCTGCACCATCTCGACGCGCGGGACCGTGCACTCTTCACACGGTGGGCGCTCTCACCCTCCGCGTCGCCCCGTCCGCGCCGTTTCTGGATGTTGATCACGCATGCCGGCGGCGCACGGGGCGCCATCGGGACCTGCCTCGCCGCGCTGACCCTGCCGATGGTGAGCGTCGCGCTGGTGTGGCGCACGTTACTGCTGCTCGGCTGCTCGCACCTGGTGGTGCAGGTGGTGAAGCGCACCGTGGGCCGACCGCGACCCTCGGCCCGGATGTCGTTCGAAGCACTCATTCACGTGCCCGATCGGTTTTCGTTTCCGAGTGGCCACGCCTGTGCGGCCATGGCGGTGGCAGTGGGTTTCGCCGCGGCGTTTCCGCTGTGCACACTGCCGCTGCTGATCATCGCCTGCGTGGTGGGCTTCTCCCGGGTGGCCCTGGGCGTGCACTACCCGGGTGACGTGCTCGTCGGTCAGGCCATTGCGTTGATCACCGCGTACCCCTTGCTGGCCTGACTCTGCGCACCGATCCATTTCCCTCGCGCCTGCGTCCTGACGCGGCGCGCGGGGTACTCGACGTCACCGAGTGGTTCGGCGACACCAGCGGTGGCATCCGCACCTACCTGCTCGAAAAGGCGCGGTATGTATCCGCACGGCCGTCGCTCCGTCACGTGATCCTGGTGCCGGGTGCCCACGACAGCGTGGAAGACGGCGAAGGGGTGCGCACATACCGATTGGCCGGTCCACCGATTCCGCGGCAGCGTCCGTACCGGTTCATGCTCGCGACGCGCTCGATCTCCCGCATCGTGCAGCACGAACGCCCCGATCTGATCGAGATCGGCAGTCCGTTCATCGTGCCATGGATCGTGCGTCATGCCACACGCATGCTCGACGTGCCGCTGGTGTGTTTTCATCACACCAACCTGCCGCGGATGTTCGCGCCACGGGCCGGTCGCTGGCGCCCCATGCAACGATTCGTCTATCGCTCGGCGTCACGCTACATGCGACGCCTCGATGCGCTGTTCCCGGTGACCATCGTCGCGTCCGACGCCGCGGCGCGCGATCTGGCGCGGGAAGGCATCGATCGGATCGCGCACGTGCCGTTGGGAGTGGATCTCGAGACGTTCACGCCGCGGCGACGGGAAACAGGCGCCGAGACGCGCGCGCGGCACGGCCTGCCCCGGACGCCGCTGGTGGGATTCGTGGGACGTTTTGCCCGTGAGAAGGAACTCGACGTAGTGCTCGACGCATGGAGCGCCGTCGAACGTGCCACGGACGCCCGACTCGTGCTGGTCGGCGCCGGCCCCCTCGAACCGCGCCTGCGGGCGCACCCCTACGCATCGCGCGTCCACTTTCTCCCTTTCCAGCACGATCGGCGTGCGCTGGCCGATCTGCTGGCCGCACTCGACGTGTACGTCGCGCCGGGAGCCGTCGAAACCTTCGGCCTCTCGGCGCTCGAAGCCCTGGCCAGCGGCACACCGGTGCTGTCTGCCGATTCCGGGGGAGTGGCCGACCATGTCCGCGCCAGTGGAGCGGGCCGGTTGTTCGTGCCCCATTGCTCGGCGTCGCTGGCCGAGGAAGCCATCACACTGCTGCGCGCCGATCTGCTGACGCTGGGCTCCGCAGGCCGACGGTTTGCGGAGACCGAACACGACTGGACCACTGTTTTCGATCGCCTGTTCGCCGTGTATGACGAGGTACTGCGCGGGCAATGATCTCCGGCTGGCAAAGCGGCCCATCACGGCAATCGCGACCGCAACTGGAACCGCAACTCCGACAACAACCGCCCGGGCAAGGGCTGCAGCGATTGCTGGTCTCGATCCACGATGTCACACCGGCACTCGAAGACGAGGTCCACACGCTGTGGCACTGGTGCCGGTCGTTCGATATCGTGCCGGCGCTGTTCGTGGTCCCCGACTGGCATGGCGCCTGGCCGCTCGAGCGGCATGCCTCCTTCGTGCAATGGATATGGCACGCGCAGATGTCCGGCGCGGATATCCTGCTGCATGGCGAGCGCCACGATGAAGTGGGATCGCCGCGCACGTTGAAACACGAATGGCAGGCGCTGGGACGCACCGCGGGCGAGGGAGAGTTCCTCACCCTGGAGCCCGAGGTGGCGTCCGATCGCATCGCGCGCGGCATGGACCGGCTGCATGCCCTCGGGTTGCGTCCCATCGGCTTCGTCCCACCCGCGTGGCTGGCTCCGATGACGACACATCACGCGGTGCAGGAGCTCTCGCATCGGTTTCCCGAGCTGCGATGCAGTGAAGACGTGTCCCGCGTGTACGCGCCCGCGGGCATGTCCACACGCACGCCCGTCGTGCGCTGGAGCGGCCGCACGCCCACACGAGCTCGCATGTCGCACCTGCTGGCATGGTGGCATCGACGCTGGTTGCGCTCGAGCCCCCTCGTGCGCATCGCGCTGCATCCGCAGGACCTGCATCATTCCCTCACGGCACGGTCGGTGCGACAGTCGTTGGAGCACTGGTCACGCAGACGCACGCCCGTCACCTATCGCTCCCTCTGTCAATGACCGCCGTGTCCGACACGACGCCACTGCGACTCGCCCTGTTCACCGATACCTTTGCCCCACAGGTGAATGGGGTGGCCCGTACACTCGCCCGACTGGTCGACGCGGTACAGGAGCGGGGAGGCGCCGTGCGCGTCTTCACCGTGGCCGATGAAGACGATCCGGCTACCGGCCCGGGACCAGTCGACCTCATCGAGCGCTTTCCAGGTCGACGCTTCTGGGCCTATCCACAACTGCGGCTCGCATGGCCGGCACGCCGTGATGTGCGTCGGCAGCTCGAGGAATTCCAACCCACCATCGTGCATGCCGCCACCGAGTTCGGCATCGGATTGGCCGGACGGGCGATGGCCCGGGATCTGCACGTCCCGTTCGTCACCTCCTACCACACCAGCTTCACCGCCTACGCCGAACACTACGGGCTCGGGATGCTGGCCGAACCGGGGTGGCACTACCTCCGCTGGTTTCACAACAGCGGCCTGCGGACCTATTGTCCGACGCAGGCGATCATTCGTGAGCTCGACGCCCATGGGTTCGTGGAGTGCCGCGAGTGGTCGCGCGGCGTCGATCCCGAGCGCTTTTCACCGCGGTATCGATCGAACGAACTGCGGTCCCGATTGCAGGCGGACGACGATACACTGGTCGTGTCCTACATCGGCCGGCTTGGTGTCGAGAAAGGCCTCGATGTGGTGCTGGACTGCATGCGACAGTTGCATGCCAGCTGCCCCGAGCGTGTGCGATTCCTGATCGTGGGTGATGGCCCGTATGAAGACGCCGTTCGGGCATCGGCACCCGCCGGATCGCTCATCACGGGGCGACTGGATGGACAGGCGCTCAGCGAAGCCTTTGCATCGAGCGACGTGCTGCTCTTTCCGAGTACCACCGATACTTTCGGCAATGTCCTGCTCGAAGCCATGGCATCCGGCACTCCGGTGATCGGCGCCGATGTGGGTCCCACGCGGGAACAACTGGCTCCCGATCGGGGATGGCTGGTGACGCCAGGCGATGCGCGGGCGTTCACCGACACCGTGCTGCACCTGCTGGCCCATCCGTCCGCACGTGTCACCGCACGCGGCAATGCGCTGGCATTTGCGGCGTCGAAGCGGTGGGACGTCATCTGGGACGCTCTGATCGACGACTATCGGCTGCTCCAACGTCCATGGGCGGCACGTGAAGAATCCACAACGCCCTCACAATCATCGCGCCGATCCCGCGCGGATTCTGCAACGATCTCCCGGTAACTTCCATCGAGACGATCGAGTTCGCTGTCCCATGACCATTGTTCGGCCGTCCTGCGTGCTCCCTGCGCGAGCCGGGTGCGCAGCGCCGGCGACTGCATCAGACGTGACATGGCATTCGCGCACGCTTCGTGATCGTCCGCGGGATAGGTCAATCCATTGACCTCATCGCGCAAATGCTCGGCGACACCGCCGGCCGGAACGGCCACCACCGACAGTCCCGCAGCCATCGCTTCGAGCACCACGAGCCCCAGCGTTTCCGTGGTCGACGCATAGACGAATGCGTCGGCGCCGGCGTAGATCCCCGGCAGATCCTTCTCGCGATCCTGCACGCCCAGAAAATGCACGGCGGGTCCACCCGACTGGGCGGCCCGACGCTGCAGGGCGGCACGACTGGGGCCATCGCCGACGATCTGCAGCTCCATGGGCATCTCCGGATACCGGGCACGCACCGTGGCGAATGCCTCGATCAGAAATCCGATATTCTTTTCGGGCGCGAGGCGGCCCACATAGAGAAACCGGAAAGGCCGTGTCACGGAGCAGGTCGGCACATCCCTCCGCGGCTGAAAGAGGTCCACATCGACCCCACGGCCCCATACCTCGATGTCGCGCAACCCCAAGGCCCGCAGATCGTCGCGGGCCGAAAGCGACGGAGTGTACACTCGTGCAGCCCGACGGTGAAAATGCCGGATCCACGACTGCACCGGTCGCCGCAACCACGGCACGCCCCAGGATGATGTATATCGGGAGAAGTCGGTGTGATACGACGTGCAATACGGCACACCGGCACGCAGCGCTTCCTGGCGGCCGTACCATCCCAGCACGAACTCCGTCGGACAATGCACCAGATCCGGACGGAAACTTTTCACGAAGGCGCGCACGGTTCGCCGTTCACCGAATGCGGCACGCACATCGGGATATGTGCGCCATGCCACGGCCGGTAACGCCACCACACCATCGACGACGGCCTCCCGCGAGGAGACCACGTTCTCCGCACCGGGTGTCAGCACGAGACAGTCCCAGCCCCGGCGACGCAGTCCCGCCACCGTCAACGCCGTGACGACGCTGACGCCGTTGACGAGCGGCGGATAGGTATCGGTGCAGACGAGCAGGCGCACGGTGGTGTGACATTCACTGGTCCGGACGACAAAGCCGACACGGACACGTCACCTGCGTGTCACGTGCCGGCCACATCTGCTGCGATCTGCTGCGCGCAGCGATCAGGAGTACATCGAACGGAGTTCCGGAACGCCGTCAGGGCGCGGGTCGCCGATACGTTCCCACCAGAACGCCCTTGCCCCGGATGTGCTGCGCCATGGCGCGCATCACCGCTTCCCGTGTGGCGGCAGGCGCCATGCCCGTGGCCGCCACATTCACCGGAATGTCGAGCGCATACAGCTCGAACACATAGTGATGCGCCGGCCCGGTGCTCGGCGCAGCCGGACCGCGATAGTACGGACCGCTCACACTGATCTGCCGCGATCCATCGGGCAGTGTGCTGCCCTGCGACACGCCACGGGGCAACGAGGTGGCCGAACCGGGAATGTTCCACACCATCCAGTGCAGCATGTCGTCGAGCCCGTCGCCCATCGGCGCGTCGGCGTCATGCACGATCAGCACGAAACTGCGCGTGGAGTCGGGCACACCACTCCACTGGAGCGCGGGAGACACATCGCGACCGGTCTGCGCGAACATGGCCGGGATCGCACCGCCGTCCACAAAATCCGGCGATGTGAGCGCCATCGTACGCATCGGTGCACGGGCTGGTGCGCGTGGAGGTTGCGCCGTGGGAGCGGCCGGCTGACCGGACGCCGGACGCGCCCCTCCAGACGCCTGGGCTCGTGCATCACCGACCAGGACACTCAGCAGCAGGGCCGACACGATGCCCCACCCGATACCTCTGCCGATCGGGCGCATCACTTGAAGTCCCTCGGCTGCGTCTTGCGCCACGCATCGTAGCGGGCCCGCAACGTCTTCACCGGATTGAGATTCTCACCGGGCTTGATGGCATTCGGGCCGCCCTGCTCCGGCTGCGCCACCGTGAGGTACATCGAATAGCGACCGTTGTTGTGCGAGTCGCCGTTCGTGTCGTTGCTGTTGGACATGAGCATGTACGCCACGTACGCGGTGCGTCCTTCACAGGGGTTTGCCGGTTTCGTGCCATCGGCGGGCAGCGGCGGGCAGACACAGCGGCTGTCACCGCCGAAGCGGTCCGCGGTCTCGAGCGCCGCCATCACCCGGTCGGTGAGCGATCCCGTGGTGTGCAGAAACGCCTTCACCGCATTGGGAACCACATCGCCAGCGCGCAGGATGTTGCCCTGAATGGAGTAGTAGATCTGCGTGCCCGGCACCTGCCCCTGCATATCCTGCGTGACGTAGCCGTTGGAGAGCCCGGAATGCCCGGCCGTGCGTCCCTGCAGATCGACGATGCCGAACTGCCGACTCTGGAACGCCGGATCGGCGGACAGCATTTCGATGATACGTTGCGGGTCCGTGCCCTTCTGCAGTTCACGGAAGACCAGCATCTGATTGGCATGGGTGCCATCGACACCGGCCTGGCAGGCCGCCACACCTTTGCCCGGCACGACCACGGCCTGGACGCCCATGAGGAAATTGTCGTCGCGGTCGACGCAGGTGGCGGAGGCGATGACCACACGACCGGTGGCCATGTCGACGGCGATGACGGACCAGGTGGCGTGTGCGGTGCGGGGCAAACCCAGCACCATCGCACAGCAGACGAGAGCGATTCGCAGCAGGCGCATGCGGTGAACGGGGGGAGGGCGGGAAAGGCGGGTGGGGACAGTGCCGCGGCGGCACTAACTTGTGCCCACGGGCATTCCCGGACGGAATCCCGCAGGCACTCCAATAGGTGCACCACGGATCGCCGCCCGTCCAGCGGTTCCGCACGCGTATTCTCCGCGTATTCCCCTCGTATTCTCCTCCGAGACGATGCGACTCTCACGATTCCTGCTGCCGTGCCTCGTGTCCGCTGCAACGGTCACCGGCTGCGCAGGTGCACGGACCACACCCCAGACCGGGGCGACGACGACCGCAGCGACGACCGCCGCGACGCCGTCCAGTGCGAGACCCACTTCCTCCACGCCCCAGTCCGACACGGCCCGCGGATTCACGGTCTATCATTCCGGCAGCGATACCGACGTGCGCACAACTCCACGCGGCGGTGCCTATCTCGCCGGCGGAGGCACGGACATCGAAGCCGGCATGCGATGGTTGCTCGCACAAGGTGGCGAGCGCCCCGGTGGCGGATTCGGCGACGTGGTGATCCTGCGATCGAGCGGCGGGAATGGGTACCACGCCATGCTGACCGGCATGGGCGTCAACTCCGTCAGGAGTTTCGTGATCTTCTCCCGCGCCGGCGCCGATCGTCCGGAAATCGCCGAGGCCATCCGGCGCGCCGAAGTGGTCTTCATTGCCGGCGGCGATCAGTCCACATACGAAAGACGTTGGCGCGGTACCGCCGTGCAGCGCGAAGTGAATGCCCGCATCGCGGCCGGCTATCCCGTGGGCGGGACCAGCGCCGGACTCGCCGTGCTCGGCGAACATGTCTATTCGGCACTCAACGTTTCATCGACGTCGAAGGACGTGCTCGCGAGTCCCTACGACTCTTCGGTCACCCTTTCCCGTTCGCTGTTCACCCTGCCGGTGCTGCACGATGTGATCACCGATTCGCACTTTGCCGTTCGTGATCGGATGGGGCGGTTGCTCGTCTTCCTGGCCCGACTGCAGCAGGACGGTGCATCGGCCAGTCCGCGTGCGCTGGCTGTCGACGAAAAATCCGCGGTGGGAGTGGACGCTTCGGGCAAAGCCACCGTCTTCGGCAGTGGCAAGGGTGCGTATCTGATCTCGGTGCCGGCCACCGCAACCCGGATCTGTTCGGCGAACACTCCGCTGACGCTGGCACCCATAAACGTGCAGCATGTGTCCGCCAATGGGATCTTCGACCTGGGGCAGTGGTCCGCGCCCAATGCACGACAGTACACCCTGCAGGTTCAGCGCGGTGTGGTGACCGCCTCGGATGGCGCGATCTACTGAGATCCCAACAACAACAAAAACAGCTTTGCCGCGGATGATGCGGATGGGGCGGAAACAACACGGATGAACAACGGGTCTTTTCCGTAGTTATCCGTGTTGTTTCCGCCCCATCCGCGTCATCCGCGGCAAAGCTGTTCGTTGTTTGTAGTTCTCAGAACGCCGTCACCGCCTCGAGCATGAAGCCCTTGAACTTGCCGCCGTTGCGGATGTCGGTGCGGGCGAATCCGGTATAGGTCTGGTTCACCACTTCCGCCTTGAGCAGCAGCGTCGGCGCGATGAACCAGCCCGCCCCGGCGTTCCCACGGGTGACCTTGATGTCGTTGTTGAGACCACCGAGATCCCCGCTCACCTGATTCCAGCGCGCCGCGACGAAGAGCTTCTCGCCCTGCAGGAAGCGATACGTCGCCTCGCCCATGTACTGGTTCACTTCACGCACCGGGTTCGTGTTCGGCGCCGCACGTCCCTTCGCCTTCTCGACCATGCCGAACAGCTCGAGACCGCGCACCTTCACGAACGGGTTGATCATGTACGAGCTCGACTTGTCGCTGAAGCCCGGATTGATGTTGCCCGAGTACTGCTGCGCCGATTCGGTCGCCTGGTAGTTCTCCAGCACGTAGTAGTAGCGCGAACCCGCCCGGTCGCCAGCATACAGCGTGTTGCTGATCGCGCTGCCCTGATTGCGCCACGAACCCGTCAGACGCACCCGCACGTCGTCGTTGAGCTGCCGGTCGAAACCCAGCTTGGCCATCACCGCGGGCGACCGGTCGGCCGGACGGGTGATGTTGCCGCGGATCTCACCGTTCGTGAGCGCGAACACACCGAGCAGTCCGTTGTGCTGCACGATCGCTTCCGCGCCGACTTCCGTGGTGAAGGCATCGAGAATCGCGTTGCCCACGAGTGGATTGTACAGCGCCTGACCGTTGTCCGACCGCTTGAAGTGGAAGTCGCCGTAGTTGACTTCGAAGTGACCGATCTTCACGGTCGTGTACTTCATGATCGTGTTCAGCAGTCCGATGTCGATCGGCGATTCATCGATCTGGATGAACCCGTCCTTCACCCAGGTTTCGTTGTGATGGCGGGCCGACAGATAGCTCGTGAGCTGGATGCGCACACCACGTGCCAGCTGCGCGTGCATGTACATGTTGGCCGTGGCGTTGTTGAAACCGTTGCTGATCGCCATCAGGCGGTTCTTGTTCGCCACCGACGCCGTGCCGGCGTTGCCCGGGACGGCCGGCACCGCGGCCTGGAAGACCGAGTCCGCCGTGTTCTGATGGGTCAGTCCCTGGAATTGCTGGGCAAAGGCGGCGCCGAACTGCAACGCGAATCCCTTGTACTCGGCACCGGCCACCTTCGGGGTTTCGAAGACGTTGATGCCGCGCTGGTCCTGCGGACGCAGGTACTGGATGGTGAGTGTACGCTGCTGGACTTTCGCCGTATCCGCCGACGAGGTGGCGGTTTGAGCGCCGAGCGGCGAGAGTGCGACACTCATCACCGCGGCGAGGAAGAAACGTGAGCGAGTCATGATGTGGTACCGGAATCGACTGAAATGGAAGGGGAAAGAGCCGGAACTCAGTGCTGCAGGAGGAGGTCGAAGTTCACGGTGACCGTCTCACCGACTTTGAGTGTGCCCAGCATGAGCGTGGGAGGCTTCACGCCCCACTCCGTCATCTTGAGCGGCACCTTGCCGGTGACGCGCAGGCCCCCTTCGGCCGGCGCGAATTGCACGGGGATGATGATCGGCTTGCTCTGGCCGGCCAGTTGCAGGGTGCCGTGCAACGTGCCGCCGACCGCCGATGTTTTTGTCAGGTCGTAGCCATCGAGCGCAAAGCGGATCGTCGGATTGTCCGTCGCTTTGAGCGCCTTGCGCATGTGTTCGTTCATCGTGCCGTTCTTGCACTCGAGCTTGGCCACGGGAAAGTCCACTTCGACTTTGCCATCGACCTTGCGTCCATCGAGTACCGCGTCGGTCACCGCGGTCTCGGGAGAGTTGATCGTCGCGTCGATCCGGTCTGCCGTGCAGCTCCACGAGCGCACCGTGGATGTACCGTCGAACCACAGGCGGCTGCCTTCACGCAGCGTGAGTTGACCGGAACCGCTGGGCGTCGCTGCCATCAGCGCCACCGCGGCCGTCATGACGAGGATTGAGGGATTGAGGGAACGCATCGTGCATCTCCGGTATTCGTGCAGGTCGAGGTGAATCAGTCACCTCTGGGTAGGAGATTCGCCCTTGGCGCAGCAAATTCAGGTCGGGCAGGTCTGGAACTTTCGTGAGGCTCCTGCCTGCGGGGGCGTCAGGGGTTTGCTGACTCCACACATGGACGCCTGTGCGCCGCGTCGCTCTCACCCGAGGCATCGACGGACGCACTCACCGGCGCATCGATGCGACGCGGGGATGTCGAGCGGGCCACCAGCGTGAGTGTCGTGGTGCCCACGATGGGCATGCGACTCACGATGCGTACCGGAAGATGGCACGCCGAGAGATCGACATTCACCTTGATGAGACCGATACCCTTGTAGTGCTTGGGATCGCGCACGTGCATGACCACCACACGCGTCCGGAAGGATCCGAGAGGGGTTTCCACCACTTCCTCGGCGCCGACATTCACCAGCGTGGGATTGCGGGACTCGTCGTAGTGCCTCGTGAGGCTGAACGATCCTTCACGGTCGAGCGGCAGCGTGCGCAGGAAGTACAGAAACGAGAGTTCATCCAGTGGCTGGGGTGACGCCAGCGGATTGTCGCTGCCATCGGTGCCCCGCCAGGTGCCGCCTTCCGCATCGATCTCCACGCGTTCGGTTCCGCTTCCCAGCGGACTGCGTTCGACCTTCTCGAAACGGCGGGTCGCGAATCGTGCTGGATCGAACCACGACGTACTGCGATCGCTCGCCCGCACGAAGGCCCGTCGGGCATGCATCTCCGAGACCAGTCGCCACAACGTGATCCCATGCTCCTGCACCGGCCCTTCCACACGCATCTGTCCGCGCCCGATGTTGCCGCCGAGCGAGACATGCACCTGGTACTCAAGGATCTCCCCCACGGGAAACGGGGCACGGGGTGTACTGTCGGACAATACCGGCGGTGGCAGCGGCGCCTGGGCCGACAACGCGCCGGCCGGTGCACCGGCCATCGCCACGGCTATCGCCAGCGGCGACAACAGTGACGGGAGATGGAACGCATGGCGTGAGCCACGACGGAGATATCGAGTGGAACCCATTGCCCTGAGGGTCGCCACGAGGCCCCTGCACAACCAGCGGGCGAATTCCGCCTGCGCTGTGCGGAATCCCCCGACACAGCGAGGGGGTCTTTACCGCCCGGTCAGATTGAAATGCGATCGGAGCAGATCGCGCATGTCTTTCGCAATGTCGTCTTCGAGGGCGAAGAGATTGCCCCGTTCACCTTCCACACGGTCGGCAAAGAGCGTGAATCCATCGTTGGCATCGACGAGGCGCACGGTGAGACGCACGCGTGTGCCTTCCACCTCGACCACCCCCTCCACCAGGGTGCGCACGGGCATGCGGGTGGTGTCACCGCTGGCGATCCGGCGCTGCAGCACCTCCGCCGCCGAGCGTGAGCTCACCCGCAGCCCCCGCTCGAGAGCCAGCGCATTCGTGATCGCATCGGCAATCGCATTCGCGGCATAGGCCTGCGTGGTATCGCTGCCCAGGTACACGAACGGCAGCACGGCCACGGATGGCGTCGTGTCGGCCACGACCGGACCACCGAGTGCACCGGGCGTCGCTACCCCGGCCGCATTCGGACCTGTGTTCGAGGCCGCGCCGGCCCCCTCACCACGACGGTCACCGTCACGGAATCCCGCCCACCAGGCAAGCCCCACCACGAGCCCGATCGATGCCACCGCACCAGTGAGCCACATCCATCGACGCGCGGCACTCCGCCCCACGCGCTGACCGCCGGTCAGGGTACGCAGCACCTCGGCGACATCGTGCCCTTCACTCACCGGCGTGAAACTGCCGCTCATCACCTGTGGATCGTCCAGCGCCGTCACCAGCGCCGCGGCCCCCGCGGGACGATGTATCGGGTCCTTCTCCAGACACTGCATCACCAGGACGGCAAGGGCGGGCGGAAGATCGGCGCGACGCGTTTCGATGGAGGCCGGCTGCTCCGTGATGTGCGCGGCCATCACCTGCTGTGGCGAACGACCGGTGAACGGCGGCGCACCGGTGAGCATCTCGTACGCCAGAACGCCCACCGCATAGATGTCCATGGGAAACGAGGCCTGCGGATCCGCCGCCACCTGTTCGGGAGCCATGTAGGCCGGCGTGCCAAGTGACACGCCGGCCGTGGTGGTCGACCCGGAGATGTTGCGGCCGATCATCTGCGCATCGTGTTCATGACGCGCGACGGCAAACGCCTTGCTCACGCCAAAATCGGCCACGACCGCCGCATCGTTGGCCAGCAGCACGTTGTCGGGTTTGATGTCGCGATGCACCACCTGTCGGGCATGCGCCACCGCCAGCGCCCGCGCAACATCTCGCAGGATGCGCACGGTTTCCACGACGGTGAGAGGTCCCCGCTGCAATCGCGCCCGCAGCGATTCGCCTTCCACGAAAGGCATCAGAAAATACGGGACCCCATCGATCTCACCCGTGTCGAGCACGGGGACGATGAGCGGATGCTGCAGCGCGGCCGCGGTCAGAATCTCGCGCCGGAATCGCTGGGCATTCACGCCCGCTCCCAGCTCCGGCCGCAGCAGCTTCACGACCACCCGTCGATCGAGACGCTTGTCGAACGCCACGAACACGCGCGACATCCCGCCGCCACCGAGCTCCCGCTCGATGACGAAGTCGTCACCCAGGTGACGCTGCACGGAGTCGATCAGGGGTGCCACACGGAAGACGATTCAGGGATCGGATCGGGGGACGGGAACGCCGCGGGCGGCGAGCCCCACGACCGGCTGGCTGCCGGCCTGCTTTCTATCGAACAATTGGACACCCCCAAGCCCCTATTTCGTTTCGCCTGGAGCCTTTCGGCCCAGCGATGGCCGGCCGTTCAATCACCCCTCAATCAAAAAGCCCGCCGCGACGGGGGTCGCGGCGGGCTCGTGACTGCCGGCGCCATCCACCGGTCATCGCTGATCAGGAACGTACCGGCCCCATGATGTTACGGGCGAACAGTGCGATGATGATCGCAATGAGGGCGATCTGCCCGAACGGACCGATCGTCAGGATCACGCTGAAAATCCCCGAGATGAGCATCAGGGGCAGCTTGATGATCGGGAGCAGCCAGTCGGCGTTCGCGGGGTGACTGAAAAACGGCATCGGGTGGCCTCGATTGGGGTCAGAACGAATAGACTAGCGATGCAGCGCGTCACGGGCAATCACCCCGTAGTCCTCGGCGCCATGTCCCTGCGCGATCACCTCGTCCATCCGGGCCGCGATGGAGGGCAGCGCCGCCAGCGGCCGCGAGCCGGCCGTTTCCAGCATCAGACGCACGTCCTTCCGCGCCATGACGAGCTCGAAACTGGGGGCAAAGTCCCCCTGCGACATCTTCTTCCCGCGATTCTGGAGCATGCTGCCGGGATTGAAGAACTGGAGCAGTTCGAGCGCATCCGGCGGGGCCACGTCGCAACCGGCACCGATCGTGAACACATCGGAAACCAGTGCACCCAGTCCGATGATGAGGGCATTGCCCATCAGCTTGTATACCGCGGCCAGATCGGGGCGTTCGCCCCAGTAGACCACCCGCTGGGCCTGCTGCTCGAGAGCGGGGCGCACTGCATCGAACAGAGCCTGCGGCCCGGAGACCATGATGATCCCCTGCCCCTGGCGGGCAGCCGCGGGTCCGATGAAGACGGGGCAGTGCAGATATTTCACCCCTTCCCCCGCCAGCCTGGCGGCCCGTTCGGCGGTCAGCACCGGCTGGGTCGTGCTGTGATCGACAATGATGGTCTCCGGCGCCAATCCCGGTCGGAGTGCCGCGAGCACTTCTTCGACGACGGCGTCGTCCTTGAGCACCAGATGGACACGCTCGGCCCCCTGCACCGCTTCAGCGGGAGTGGACGCCACCCGGGCGCCGAACGTGGTGAGCGCCGCGGCTTTCTCCGCCGTGCGGTTCCAGACGGTGACGGTATCGCCGCGCCCGAGCGCGGCCTCCACGAAGCCGCTGCCCAGCAGCCCCGTGCCGAGATATGCGATGGTAGCCATGTCTGAAAGTTAGCGCGGTGGCGATGGCCGTGGGGTGCCCGCGATCAGAAGGCCGCGCGCACGCCGAACAGGATCTGTCCGTCTCGATTGCTTGGTGCGCCGCGGTCGCGGGCTTCACTGTCCACACGTTCGCGATGGGTCACGGTGAGCTCGATCGCCGAGCGCAGGGGGACGGCCAGTGTGGTGGAACTCTCCAGCGTGTGTCGGGCCAGGCGATCGAATGTGGGCTGAAAGAACGTGAGATGCGAAAAACGCAGCGTCTCCCCGATGCGCGTGCGGTACCGCATGCGCAGCGACCAGCGATAGCGCATCCCGGAGCCACGTTTCACGGAGGTGGTATCCACGACCAGCCCTCGCGTCCGTTCACTGAGCACGGCAAGACTGACGCTCGCATCCTCCTGGAAACCGCCGCGCACGGAATCGGGACGCCATGCCGTGTACTTGGCCCCCGCGCCCGCCGACACGCGCGAAGCGAGCCGCTGCTGCAGGCTCGTTTCCACCAGACCGAACGCGAATGGACTCACTCGCGCCCGCGGTGTGAGATCCACACTGAACGTCCCACGTGTGTTGCGCACGATCACCCGCCGGTCACCCGTCCCGAGATCGATCGCATCGCCGTAACCCGACTGCACGTCGGCGCGCAATTGACGATGCACCGTCTCGCTGCCAATGGAGAACTGTCCATTGAGCACCCGCTGACTCGCCGCGCCATACAGCAACGAGCCGCTGGCCTCGAGGCTGCGACGCCAGGACGACGGCGGCCGTTCCGCGCGGGGCGCGTCGGCCTGCTGTGCGCCAAGGCCGCCAGCGGAACCGGCAAGCAGAACACCCAGCATCAGTGCCCACTGCGGCGCATGCCCCGGCAATCGCCGGGCAAACGGGCGGGAAATCGGAAATGGAATAGTGCGTATCACGCCGAATGATAGTCGACGTGACGCCTCGCGACCTCATGCCCCATCATCCTGCGGCATCACGGTGATTCCATCCGGTGATTTCATCGCGATGATCCGTCACGATGATTCGTCGCGATGATTCGTCGCCTGTCATCACTGTCCGGATCGCGGTCGACGGGGCTTCCGTCGCGGCGCCCGCATCAACAGGGACGGCATCACGAACATCGCCCCCACGGTGCCCGCCAGCGTGCCCCCGGCTGTCGCGAGCGCGATGGCACCGAACAGCGTGTCCGCTCCGGTCCCGACCGACAACGGGACGAGCGACGCCAGCGCCGCGACGGTGACGATCACGATCATCCCCGCGCGATCGAGTGCGGCGCGCAGCACCAGCCCCGCATGCAGTGGACCGACCTTGCGACGGCGTTCGAGCGCCGCATCCACCAGCAGAATGGCCTGATTCACGGCCAGCCCCACCACGAGAATCACCCCCACGGCGGCCTCCCGCGTGAACGCCGCGTCGGCGGCCCAGAACGCCGCGATCACCCCCGCGAGCGCCAGCGGCAAGGCGAAGAACACCTGCGCCGCGCCCCACACCGAGTCGAAGACGAGGGCCACGGCCAGCACCACCAGCACGACGCCGATGCCGAACACCAGCCACAGACCTTTCTGACTGTCGTCCTGGGAGAACGGCATGCCACTACTCTGATCGATGATGCTGTATCCCGCCGGTGCCGACAGGGATTTCACGAACGCGTCGTGCGTGCGTCGCGCCAGTCGCGGCGGACCGCGAAAATCGTAGCTCACCTGTCGCACATACTGCTGATCCTCACGCACCACCGTGGCCAGCGCCTCCTGTTCGGCCACCACGGACACATCGCCGATGCGTACGGGCGCCCCGCTTTCCGAAGACAGTTGCGCCGACTGCAGCTGATCGAGCGACCGGTCACGCGCGCCGGCGGCCTTGAGCGAAATCGGCAGCTCTTCCCCGCCGATCACCAGGCGCTGCGCCCCGATGGGCCCGCGCACTTCACGAGCCACCGCCTGCGTGAACTGCGCGGCCGAAATGCCATACCGCCGCAACGCGGCACGGTCGGGCTCCAGCGTCACCTGATAGCTCAGTTCACTCCACCCCCAGCCCCCGCTGGTGATGCGCACATCGCGTACGCGGGGCACCCGTTCGAGCCGGGCCTTGAGATCCTCGGCCACCCGCGAGACACCGTCGTACGCAAACCCCTTCACCTGGAGCCGGAACGACGAGAAGCCCCCGCCTCCACCGCCGCTGCTGAACGCTGGACCGTCACCCACCACGCTGATGCTTGCGCCCCCCACCAGCACCGCGCGTTGCGTGAGCTGCTCCTGCATGATGAGCGGCATGGACGTCCAGCCGCCCGCCCGCGTGAAGAGCACCATCATCGAGGCGCTCGTGGGACTGCGCGATTCGGTACGCACTTGCTCCACTTCGCGCGGACCCACGGCAATGGTCTCGAAATCCCGCATCGCCCGATCGAGCGTGCCCGGATCCGATCCTCTCGGGAATGTCATCGAAACCCGCAGCGTGGTCCGACGCTCTCCGAACCAACTGAACGACGACCGCGGAATCTTCTCCACGAACACCCAGATCAGTCCGCCCAGTGCGCCGAGCGTCAACAGGAACGTGACATAGCGCCAGCGCAACGTGCCCCGCACGATCCGGGCATACACCCGACGCATGCGGGGCCATCGCGCGCTCCCCGCCGCCACACCGGTGCCCAGTGCCGGCACGACCAGGAGCGACGTGAAGACACTCCATGCCAGCGCCACCACGAAGGCCACGGCAAACGGCACGAATGCCGCCCGCGCATTTCCCTGCAGATACAGAAATGGAAACAGGACCACCGCGGTGGTGAGTGTACTGCCCATCACGGCCGGGGCGATGCGTCGTGTGGCTTCGGTGCGTCCCTCGGGCGTGTCCGGCGCCTGGGCCAGTCGCTCCACCACGACGATGGCATTCTGGACGAGAATGCCGATCCCCATGCACAGTCCCGCCAACGTCAGCAGGTTGGCGGGAATATGGAACACGTAGAGTGTGAGCGCTGTGGCCGCGATGGCCACGGCCGTGGTGCCCATCACGGCCGCCACCGCCCGCCAGCGCCGGAGAAAGAGGAGCAGCACCAGCAGTACGGCCACGAAGGCGATACCACCACGCATGGTCAGATCGCGCAGTTCGCGCGCCAGATCCACGCTCTCGTCGTTGGCGATCTCGAGACGGACTCCCAGTGGCAATGCTGGACGCAGCGCCGCCACCGCTTCCCGCAGCGCGGCGGCGGTCTTGATGGCGTCGGCTCCGGGACTTCTCACCACATCGAGCGCAACCGCCGGCTCTCCATTGATCCGGAAGAAGCGGCCGCGGGTATCCTCCTCGGCGCGGATCGACGCCAGCTCTCCCAGCGGAAACACCCGTCCGGCCGCGCCGATCACCGGCAACGCCTGCAACGCTTCGATGGCATCGGGTTGATCGCGCAGCACCACGGCGCGCACCGAGGCCGCGCTCGTGCCGGCATTCGACGTGAGCATGCCGAGCGATTGCACCAGGCGCGCCGACGCCAGCGTCTCGCGAAGACGTTCGGGCGGAATGGCCAGTTGCCGCAGGCGCGTGGCGTCGTACGTGACCGACACACCCAGATCGGTTCCGCCACGCACCGTGACACCCGCCACACCGGGCACACCCGAGAGTTTCGGACTCACCTGCTCGTTGAGCAGTCGCTGCAGGGTGCCGGGCGTATACGGACCGAACACCATCAACGACAACAGCGGCAGCTCCTCGAAGCCTTCGGGAACATGATTGGACACGAACGGTGGACTCACGCCCGGCGGGAACTCGGTGCGCAGCAGTTCCAGGCGTTCGAGAATCGCGAGTCGCGTCATCTGCACATCGGCACGCTCTTCGAGGTCCACGGTCAGCGTGGCCACCCCATCACTGCTGATGCTCGACACGCGTCTCACGCCGCGCACGCCCTGGATGGCCGATTCGATGGGCGCCGTGAGATACGCCTCGACCACTTCCGGTGCCACACCCGGCCATGAGGCGGCCACCGAGAGTCGCGGCAATTCCACCGTGGTACGCGCGGCCAGGGGCAGGCGGGTGAATGCGATCGCTCCGGCCAGCAGCAGCGCCACGCACATGGCCCAGATCACCGCCGGACGCGCGGTGGCGAAACGGATCATGCGGGCGTCGTCCCCACCACCGCCGGTACGGCCCGTGCCTGGCGATCCAGAGTGCGCTGCTCGAGCACCGCGTACGCCGTGGGCAGCAGGAAGAACGTCACGAGCAGCGCGCTGATGCTGCCACCGATGATGCCCGCGGCCAGCGGTTGATACAGCGCACCACCGGATCCCCACCCGAACACCAGCGGCAGCACACCGGTCACCGTGGTGATGCTCGTCATCGCGATCGCCCGAAGACGCTGGGCGCCACCCTCGAGGATCGCGTCATGCAGCGGTCGCCCCTGCTCCCGCAGCGCGCGGATGGCATCGAGCTTCACCACCGCTTCATTGTCGGCCATGCCGATCATCACCACGATGCCGATGAGACTCACGGCATTGAGCGATTGTCCCGTGAGCCACAGAAACACGATCGCGCCCGCACCGGCCAGCGGCACCGTGCACATCACCACCAGCGGGATCGTGAACGACGCGAATTCCCCGGCGAGCACGAGAAACATCAACGCCACCGCCAGGACCGCGACGAGCGTGAGTTCGTTCGACGTGCGCTGCCGCTCCGCATCGGCGCCGGCCACTTCCCAGCGCACACTGCCCGGCAACGTCATCGCCTGCATCCGCTCGAGCACATCCTGCGTGGCGCGGGCCGTTCCGCCTTCCTCCACCAGTCCTTCCACGATGGACACCGGACGCTGTCCGATGCGCACCACCTCCACCGGTGCCCGCGTCTCCCGCACCTGCACCAACTGCGCGAGCGGCACGCCGCGCACACTGGTACGCAACGCGGTCTCCAGATCCTCGTTCCGCACGCCGGTATACCGCACCATGATGGGCGTGCGTCGATCAGTCTCGCGCAACTCGCTGGCCACCACCCCACCCAACGCGCCGGCCAGCGCACTGGCCACCTGCTGTGGCGCGATGCCCCGTTCGGCCAGCCGACGACGCTCCAGCGACACCTCCACCACCGGCTGCGTGGCCGCATATGCATCGCGCACATCGGACAGCGTCGGCATACCCGTCAGGCGCGACCGTACGGAGTCGGCCCACCGCTGCGCATCCTCGAGTGTGCCGGCGGACAGTTCCACGCGCACGAGACGTCCTTCACGGCCGATGAGCGAACCGAATTCCGATTGCCCCGCCAGATCGATGGCCAACGCACCACGCGCGAGATCGGGCAGCGCGCGCCGTAACGCCTGCGCAAAATCCGCCGCCTGCCGTCCGTCGGGCACCCGCACGATCAGCTGCGCCGTGGCACTCGATCCGGGATCGGCGCCGCCGAGGATTTCTTCGTCGGTGGCCTTGCCCACACGCGCATACACATCGCGCGCCCCCAGTGTGTGTGCAGCGGCTTCCACACGCGCCACCTGGGCCTCGGTGGCCTCGAGACTGGTGCCTTCGGGCAATGCGACATCGGCCACGATCACCCCTTCATCCACCCGCGGCAGAATCTCGCGGGGCAGCTGCATCGCCAGCACCACCGTGATCGCGAGACCCGCGAGGGAGATCCCGAACACCGTGCGCGGATGGGTCAGCGACCAGCGCATCCCCTGTTCATAGTACGCGGCGAGTCGGTGTCCCCACGCATCGAGACGGCGCGCCCACGCCGACACAGGCACTTCCCGCACCGCAACCGGCGCCTTGGGCGATCTCTCGACGTTGCCAGGTCGACGCCGGCCGACGATCATCACCGGCATCAACGTGAGCGAGAGCAGCAGACTGGCCGCCACCGTCGTCACCACACTCAGCGACAGATCGCGGAACAGCGCCGCGGCCAGCCCGCGCACGAAGATGATGGGGCCGAACACCAGCACCGTGGTGAGCGTGCCGGCAAAGAGCGGCGCGGCCACTTCGTCGGTGCCGGCAATGGCCGCGTCCATCAGCGACATGCCTTCGCTGCGTCGTCGTCCCACGGCTTCCGCCACCACGATGGCGGTGTCCACGAGCAGGCCGGTACCGAGTGCCAGGCCGCCCAGCGACAACACGTTGATGGACACATCGAGTGCCTGCAGCACGACCAGCGCCATGAGCACTGACAGCGGCACCGTGAGCGCGATGGCGAACGACATGCGCCAGTCACGCAGAAACAGCAGGATCACCAGCAGTGACAGCGCGCCACCCACGATGATTTCCTGACCGAGATTGGACAGCGCATCGGTGACGAAGTCGGCTTGCGCCGCCACCACCGTGATGGCCATGCCCGGAAACTCCGTCTGCAACTCATTCACGGCGTCCATCATGCGCCGCGTCACCGCCACGGTGTTCGAACCGGCATCCTTGTACACGACGAGACCCACGGCATCGGCGCCGTCGAGGCGCGTACGAGTCTGGGGGTCGGCGAGCCCGAGCGATACGGTGCCCACGTCGCGCAGCGTCAGCCCACTCGCCGTGGGGCCGATGGGGGTGTCGAGCAGTTCCTCGGGGGAGCGGAATTCGGTGAGCGAACGCACGGAGAACCGGAACTGTCCGCGGCGGATCGTACCGCCGGCACCGGTGACGTTCTGCGTGCGGATCGCGGCGGCGACGTCTTCGGGTGTGAGATCGAGCGCGCGCAACCGATCGGGATCGAGCGCCACGCGCACTTCATCGTTGGGAGCGCCCACCACCGCCACACTCGCCACGCCCGCGATCTGCTCGAGACGACGGGCGTGCACATCGGCCGCCGTGCGCGCGAGACTGCGCAGATCGCCGGCGCGTTGTCCACCGGCTCGTCCACCGGCTCCGCCGCCGCGTGTGGAGTCGGTCACATCCACGCCGCGCACCGCAAGCACCGCGATGGGCCGTTCGCCCGGATCGCTCGTGAGCAACGTAGGCCGTTCGGCGCTCTGTGGCAGCTGACTGCGCGCGGCGTCGAGTCGCTCACGCACGGTGAGCACCGTGCCGCGCATGTCGGTGCCCCAGGCAAAACGCGCCGTCGTCGTGGCCGTTCCGTTGCGACTCACGCTGCGCAGTTCCACCAGCCCCGGCGTGGCCGCGATGGCCGCTTCGATGGGTTCGGCCACGAAGCGCGACACCTCCGGCGCCGCGGCCCCGGTGTAGTTCGTGCGAATGGTCAGCACCGGCAGCGACACGTCCGGCAGCAGCGACACCGGCAATCGGGTGAGCGACACCGATCCGAGCAGCAGCACGGCGAGGATCGCCGCCACCGTGGCCACGGGGCGACGTACGGCAAAGGCCGCGAGACTCACCGGCTCACCCCTTCGGGGTGCCGGCCTTCACCACACGCACCGGCGCATCGTGCGTCAGTGTCAGATGACCGTCCACGATCACCTGGTCACCGGCGTGCACCGGAATTTCTCCCGTACTCGAATCGGGGAGCACTTCGGTGTCGACCCCATTGCTGCGGCCGGGCACGATGTACACCCACTGCGCCCGGCCATCGCGCACCACGAACACCAGGGGACGACCATCCCGCTCGATGACGGCCCGCGACGGCACGAGTCGCCGACCCGGCAGTCGGGTGGCTTCGAGCGAGACATCGGCATACATCCCGGGTCGCAGGCGTCCATCGCCGGTCACGCGCACCACCGCCCGCCCGGCCCGCGTGGTCGAATCGACCAGCGGCAGCACGGCATCGATGCGCCCATGCAGCGTGCGGCCGGGCGCACCGGCACTCGACACCAGCGCTTCCCCCCCCACACGGATCAGCGGCAGATCATGTTCGAGCACCTGTGCATCGATCCGCAGATGCGACAGATCGACCACCGTGAGCAGGATCTGACCGGCGGAGAGTTTTTCTCCCACCGCCACTTCGACGAGATCGACCGTGCCCGCCACCGGGCTTCGTACGATGGCCCGGTCCTGCTCGTACCGGGCACGTTCGAGTTGCAGGCGAGCGCCGGTCAGACCGGCTTTGTTCATCAGGGCGCGCCGCTGCTCGGGCGTGGGGCCGCGGCCCGTCACCAGCGACTCCGGCACATACGATTCGAGAAACCGCTGCTCCGCTTCGTCGGCGCGGGCCTGTGCTTCCCGCACGGCCAGTTCGAACGGATAGGGATCGAGGCGCAGCAGTTCCTGTCCCTGGGTGACCGTCTGCCCCGGACGCACCTGCAACGCGGTCACGGCGCCGGCCACCTCGGCCCGCAACTTCACGACAGCGTCCGAATGGATCTGCCCCGTGGTGGACACCCGCAGAATGAGATCACCGCTGCGCGCATCGTCGGCCACGACGGGCAGCGCGAGCGCGGGGCGCGCCGAGTCCTCGGCCGCGCTGGTGGTGCTTCCATCGGTGAGACTGTCACCGGTGGAAGACGCCGCCCCCTTACTGCAGGCCGCGACGACGGCGGTGGCGATGACCAGCAGCGTGAACGGTGCCCGATGACGCGGAAGAGGCAGGATTGGCATTGGCCGCAGCTGGAGCGTCGGAAGAGTCCCGGGAAAGGGCGAATCGTGCCATTTCCGGGATCGAAGTCCGGGCTACAATACGGCGCGGATCGACGGGCGGCGATATCCGGCGCGCGTGGAAACGCCGGATTTCCGATGGTTTAATCAGGTTCTAACGTTTGGCGCTGGGGCTGCGGCCCAGGACAACGGGGAAGGGAGCAGGGAGGAGCTGGTCAGGAGGGAGGGAGCCAGACTGGGCCAGTGCACTCCTGGCTTGTGGACTCCTGGCCTACCAGGTGATCCCGTCCAGGGCGGTGAGATACTGGATGCGCCGCAACTGATCCTGGAGTTTGTGGCGGTCCTCCTGCACGCTCATGACGGTGGACATGTGACTCACACTGTTCCACACGAACACGCCGGGTGTGGTGTCGAGCCCCATTCTGGCGAGCGTGCGTTCGTCGATGGCGGGCAGAAACCGCACGGGTTGCGTGCCGAAGATCTCGCGGACGCGCACGGAGTCTTCGCGGGAGATCTCGTTGCCGGTGACCATGATGACCGCGGAAATGGGCAGCACGCGCTGGACCAGCCGGAGATCGGCGAGGCGCTTGAGCGGATCCTCGGGTCTGATGATCAGCGCCACACCAGATGGCGCGGAAGTGCGGAGGTCGGCCCAGGGCGGACCCGCGTCATCGCCGCCGCCGTATGTGGTCAGCAACAACGCGGCTGCCAGGACCACCAGAGCGACTGCGACTCGACGTACGTCCATGGTCGCAGTTTCCGGATCGCTCGAAAACGAGTCAAGTAGCGTTCGTGTCCTCGGTGAAATCCGTTTCCCACGGTTACCGACGATTTCCCACCATTACCGGTTGGCTGGATCGTTTGCACACCATGTTGTTGGTGGTGGGTGTGTACCCACCCATGCGCTCGCGCTCCCGCTTACCCTCAGAGAGGTCTTCATGCGGTTCATTGCATTGGCAGTATTGTCACCCTTCCGATCAAGTCATGCGTAAGCCACTGTCTCCTCTGCAGGCATTTGCCTCCGACGCCCAGGACGCGGCCTCACGCGGTGCGTTTCTCGACCATCAGCTGTTGCCCTGGTTGTCGATAGCGCAGGCCGCGGACGCCCTGTCGAGTGCGCCCCGTATCCGTCTGCGTCAGGATCTGACGCACATCGAGTCGTTGCTCCCCGAATACCGCGGACGCCGGCCGACATTGACCCACGATGCCCAACCGGCGCCAACCGATTCGCTCGATCAGTTGTACGAGCGTTTTCGTTCGGCCGCGGAAGACATGGAACTCGCCGGCTGTTTCGAGCTGGCGTTCACCACCGTCTCGGCCGTGTGTCGTCTGGCCATCGATTCCGGATATGCCGCGCTCGCATTGGCGACGGTGCATCTGGGTCGCGTCGCGCGACAGATGAATGACTACGACAGCGCCGAGCAGTGTTACGAATCGGTCGTCGAACGAACCATTCATGAGCGGGACGGACCATTGGCGGCCCGTGGGTACGTGGGTCAGGCACTGATTCACGACATGCGCGGCAATCGTCCTGCGGCACAACGCCTGTATCAGAAAGCGTTGCGGTCGGCGGTCCTGGGCGGTGGGGCCTATGTGCATGCCTGTCAGGGCCTGATGACGCTGGCGATCAGCGACAACCGGCTGGCCGATGCCATGCTGTTCGGTTGGAAACTGTATGACGCCAGCGAACAGGATCAGGAGACACGGGCGGGGGCGCTGGCGGATCTCTCCGTCGTGGCCCTGCGCGCCGGTTTTTTCGAGCCCGCCCGCAACGGGTTCGTGCAGGTCTTTCAGATGCGACCATCATCCCGTGTGATGATGGTCGCACTCGGCGGTGCCGTACGAGCCGCGGGTCGGTTGCATCTCGCCGCCGAGGTGCACGATCTGGCGCAGGCCATCCATGGAGAGATCGCCCGGGGCAACCAGTCGCATGACGCGGCGCAGATTCTGATGTACCTTGCGGAGGCGTACTGGCTGATCGGGGAGCATGAAACGGCTCAGTCAACGCTCGGGCGAGCCCGGGAATTGGCCACCACGTTTCGCTACCACGAATACGAGTTCCGGGCGGATGCCATGGAGCGGGCGTGGGCAGCGTCGCCCTCGCTCCAGCCGCCAGTCAGCGATGTCCGTGCACCTCGAACGCGATCCCGCGCCTCGGTACGTCCTTCCATCGCTCGATTGACAGCGCTCCGGTAGGCCTGTCCGGTGCTCGGTGTTATCCCCAGGGCTTCAGATCGAAGAAGGCGGTCGAATCCGAACCACCGCCCGACCCAGGATCGTCAGCCGCCGTGGGAAGGCTGCAGGCAGCAACGAGGGGAGTGATGGTAACAGCGGCGAGCAGCAGAAGGCGACGTGCGATGGACATCGAAAGACACTCCAGTAAAGGGGTGCTCCTAGATGGCATCGCATGGCCGTCTCAGCCGTGCTCCCATGGGAAATCATCGGTTCCCGTGGGAAACCAGTTTTGACCACCACTGGAACGGGCGACCTCCCGCCGCGCCCGGTGTCGCAGATCGCGTGGGTTCCCGGCCGATCCGCCGCCCAGCTCCGGGCCCAGCGGATCGCGCCGGCGGGCTACCGCGTGGTGACAGTCGACGATGTCCCCAGCCTCCTCTCGGCCGTCGCCACCGGCAGTATATCACTCACGGTCGTGGAAGCCGGTGGCGTACATCACACCGCCGGTCTTCGTGCCGTCCTGCAGCTCCGGGAGGCGTTCCCGGCCCATCCGCTGGTCGCCTGGTGCGACCTGCGCCGGATCGACACCGCCCAGCTCCTCGAGCTGGCGCGGGCCGGCATTCAGGACATCGTCCGGGAGGAACAGGACGAGCTCCCGCACGTGTTCTCCCGGATCCTCGCCACCGCCCGGCAACGCAGTGTCGCCGCGCAGGTCGTCGGCCTGCTGGAGGACGTCATCCCCCGGCGCCTCCGACCCATGCTGGAGCATGGCCTCGAACACGCGGGGGAACATCTCGACCGCGACGAGTTCGCCGCGGTCTTCGGTATGACGAGACGGACACTGCACAACCGTTTCCTCCGCGCCGGCCTGCCGTCGCCCCGTCCGTTTCTCACCTGGTGCCGGTTGCTGGTGGCCAGTGCGCTCCTCGAACAGCCGGGGCATACCCTCGATTCGGTGGCCGGCGTCCTCGATTTCCCCGACGGCGGGTCGCTGGGCCAGTACCTGCGGCGCTACACCGGCCGCAACGTCACGCAGCTCCGCGAGGAAGGGGTGCTGCACACCACCGTCGAAGCGCTGCGGGCGCAGTTGCGCAGCATGGCCCTCGCTTCCCGGCAGGATGTGGAAGCGGCGGCGCAAAACCCGTCATCGGTCCCCTTGGGTTCCTTGCCCCTGCCGGGCGTGCGCGGTTAGCTTCACCGGTCTGACGCAGGACAGGTTCGCCTGAGCCCGTCAGGTGGTGTGCGGTCGTAACCGGCCGCGAATGCGCGCGTAGCTCAGTTGGATAGAGCGTCTGCCTCCGGAGCAGAAGGTCGCAGGTTCGAGTCCTGCCGCGCGCATGCCTCGGCCCCCCGGGGGTCGACCCTTGTGGGATGTGTCGCGCGGGGCCAACCAGGCCCCGGCGGCCCTCGGTCCCTCGTTCCCTTGCCCAGTGCATGTCGCCGAGCTGAAGCGGAAGTCGGTTCCTGAACTCCTGGCGCTGGCAGAGTCCTTGCAGCTCACCAGCGTCAACGGCCTCCGCAAGCAGGAACTCATCTTCCGCATCGAGCAGGCCCTGCTCGATGCCGAGACGACGCTCTATGGCGAGGGCGTTCTCGAAGTCCTTCCCGAAGGCTACGGATTTCTCCGGGCCCAGGACTTCAACTATCTGCACGGCCCCGACGACATCTACGTCTCCCCTTCCCAGGTGAAGCGGTTCGACCTCCGCACCGGTGACACGGTCATGGGAGAAGTCCGCCCGCCCAAGGAATGGGAACGCTATCTCGCACTCCTCAAAGTGGAGCGCATCAACGGTGGTGACCCCGAGCAGTCCAAATTGCGCAGCGCTTTCGACAACCTGACCGCCAAGTACCCCGACGAGCGGATCCATCTCGAGCGGGCGAACGGGGAAGTCGCCACTCGCATCTGCGACATCGTTGCCCCTCTGGGCAAGGGTCAGCGGGCCCTGATCGTCGCGCCACCCAAGGGCGGCAAGACCATCCTGCTGCAGCAGTTGGCCAACTCCATCATCGAGAATCACCCCGAGGTCACGCTCATCATCCTGCTGATCGATGAGCGTCCCGAAGAGGTGACCGACATGCAGGCCTCCTGTCCGCAGGCGGAGGTCATCTGCTCCACGTTCGACGAATCGGCCGATCGCCACGTGCAGGTGGCCGAGATGGTCATCGAAAAGGCCAAGCGCCTCGTGGAATCGGGCAAGGACGTGGTCATCCTGCTCGACTCCATCACACGGCTCGCGCGGGCGCACAACGCGGTCGCACCGCAGGGCGGCAAGCTCATGTCGGGCGGAATGGAAGCCACCGCCATGCAGAAGCCCAAGGCGTTCTTCGGCGCCGCGCGCAAACTCGTGGAGGGCGGCTCGCTCACCATCGTGGCCACCGCGCTCATCGAGACCAACTCGCGCATGGACGAGCTGATCTTCGAGGAGTTCAAGGGCACCGGCAACATGGAGCTCGTGCTCGATCGCAAGCTCGCCGAGAAGCGCATCTTCCCCGCCATCGACATCAACAAGTCGGGCACGCGCCGCGAAGAACTGCTGCTCTCGCCGTTCGAGCAGCAGCGCATCTTCCTGCTGCGCACCTTTCTGGCCGACATGCCGAGCGACGAAGCCATGCTCTTCCTGCTCAAACGGATGGAACGCGCGCAGAACAATCGCGAGTTCTTCGAGCAGATGGCGGAGGCGTAAGATCCATGAGCAAGCCCGCCGGACGTCTCCTGGCGGTGGACTGGGGCGACAAGCGCATCGGACTCGCCGTCAGTGACGAACTCGGGATGCTGGCTTCACCGGCCGGCATCATCGCCCGGCGTGCCGGAAAGCGTCCGCCGCTGGCCGAACTCATGCGACAGGCCGACGCGCTCGGGGTGAGTGGCTACGTGTTCGGTCTCCCGCTCGATCCGGGCGGTGACGAGACCGATCGCTCCCGCGAAGTGCGCGACTTGGCGGCCCGACTCGCCGCGCGTCAGCCCCTGCCCATCCGTCTGGTCGACGAGCGTTTCACCACCTCGGCCGCCCTGCGCAGCATCCGCGAACAGGGCGGGAGCACGCGCGGACGGAAGGGCGATGTGGATGCGCTCGCCGCCTGTGTACTGCTCGAAGGGGTGCTGCGTGCGGCGGCGCAGGGGGTTCAGGTGGGAGAAGCCGTGGCCGCAGGCGATGCGTCCACGATGGCATCGCCCGGGCCGGCGGAAGCGGAGTGATGGCCCGTCGTCGGTCGAACCATCGGTTCCGTCGCGTCGGCATCCTGCTGGTCGCGATCGTCGCTGGCGGCCTGCTCTGGCGCGAAGTCAGCGGATCGCCATCGGCGTCGGAGACACCGGCGCGTGTGGTCATCCCGCGCGGCGCGAGCATGCGGGCCGCCGCCGACTCGCTCGCGGCGCACGCCGTGGTGGGATCGTCACGGCTCTTCCGCTGGTTCGCGGCTCTCACCGGCAGTGAGCGGGCCATCAAACCCGGCACCTATCAATTCGCCGCACGCACTGGCTACGCCGCGGTGCTCGATGCCCTCGTCAATGGGCGGGGATTGATGCACACCATCGTGATCCCCGAAGGATTCGATCTGCGTGACATCACGCCGTTGCTCGTGAAGACCCTTGGCGTGAGTGCCGATTCGATCCAGGCGGCCACTACCGACACGGCCTGGCTGCATCGGCTCGACATCCCCACGCCGTCACTCGAGGGGTATCTCTTCCCGGCGACGTATTCGTTTCCCGATGGCATCACTGCGCGGGAAGCGATCACGGCGATGCTGCAGCAGTTCGAGGCCCAGTGGAAACCCGAGTGGACCGAGCGCGCCCGGGCCATGACGCTCTCGCGCCATGACGTGATGACGATGGCCAGCATCGTCGAGAAGGAGGCGCGCAAGGCCGAGGAACGTCCCCTGATCGCCGCGGTCTACTGGAACCGCGTGCGCAAGGGCATGCGCCTGCAGGCGGATCCCACCGTGCAGTACGCGCTGCCGCAGCATGTGGAGCGGGTGCTGTACAAGGATCTCGAAGTCGATTCGAAGTACAACACCTACAAGTACGCCGGTCTGCCACCCGGCCCCATCGCCTCGCCGGGTGCCGCCGCCATTGCGGCCACACTCGCGCCGGCCGACGTGCCGTATCTGTATTTCGTGGCCCGGCCCGATGGCAGTCACGAATTCCGTACGACCTTCGACGAGCATACGCGGGCCATCGCGCAGATCCGCGCCGCGCGTCGTGCCGCCGAACGCTCCCAAGGTCGTTCCTCCCCCTGACCTGCGGCCCCTCGGGCCTCATCGATGCGTCTCCCGTCGACCGCGATCTCGCTCGTCGTTTCCACCTACAACTGGCCACGCGCACTCGAACTGGTGCTGGACAGCGTGCGCCATCAGCGAAGTCTTCCCGGCGAAGTCCTCGTGGCCGACGACGGTTCGGGCGAAGAGACACGGGCGCTCATCGCGCGGACCATGGCCACGTTTCCCGTGCCGCTCGTGCACATCTGGCACGAAGACACCGGATTCCGGTTGGCCGCCATCCGCAACAAGGCCATCGCGGCTGCCCGCGGGGACTACATCGTGCAGATCGACGGTGACATCCTGCTGCACCCGGGATTTTTCGATGGGCATGCCGCCTTCGCGCAACGCGGCTCCTGGGCGCAGGGTTCACGTGCAATGCTGGGCCCCGACTGCACGGCGAAGTTGTTGCAGGGCACACGCTGCCCACTCGGTCTGTTCACGCCCGATCTCGCGGGTCGCCCCAATGCGTTGCACGCTCCGTGGCTCTCCCGATTCGTCGGTGGCCCGCGCGATGGCATGACGCGGATACGCGGCGCACACATGGCGTTCTGGCGCGACGATCTGTTGCGGGTGAACGGATACGACGAGGAGATCGAGGGCTGGGGTCGCGAAGACAGCGAGCTGGCCACCCGTCTGCTCAACGCCGGCGTCCATCGGCGCAACATCAAGTTCTCGGCGGTTGCGTATCATCTCTGGCACAAGCCGGCCAACTACGAACACATCGATCGCAATCACCAGCGGCTGCTGCGCACCCGTGATCTGCGGTTGACCCGCACGGCCACCGGCCTCGATCGTTATCTCCCTTCCGCGACCCCGTGACCCCTCGCTCTTCTCGCCCGCATCGCCCCGCACGCCCTCCCCGTTCCGGCAACATACGCGCCACCACGGGTGGCGAGATCGCCGTCGTGAATCGCCGTGGCGCGCAACGCATCCGGCAGGGTCATCCCTGGGTCTTCCGTTCCGATCTCGAACGCCTGCCCGATCTGCCGGCCGGATTCGTACGGGTGGAGGAGTACACGGGCGCGCCGCTGGGATACGCATTGTGGAGCCCCCGGTCGGAGATCTCGCTGCGTCATGTGAGCACCGACCACGACCGGGCGCCCGATGCGGCCTGGTGGCACGATCGTCTCCGCACGGCCATCGCGCGCCGCGCACCACTCGCCGATCAGGCCAATGCCTATCGCCTCGTGCACGGAGAAGGTGACGGGCTGCCCTCGCTGGTGGTCGACCGGTATGGCGATGCGCTGGTGGTGCAACTGCTCTCCGCCGGTGTGGACGCCTGGACGGATGCGATCGTCGACGCGCTGCGGGAACTCACCGGCTGCACGGGCATTCTTGCCCGCAACGATCCGCCCGCCCGGGAGCGCGAAGGACTCCCCCGCGAAGTCCGGCTGCTGTACGGTGATGTACCTCGCATCGTGGAAGTGATCGAGCACGACGTGCGGTATCTGGCCGCGCCATGGGATGGACAGAAAACGGGCGCATTCCTCGATCAGCGGGAGAACCGCGTGCTCATCGGGGGCCTCGCCCGCGGCCGTGCACTCGACTGCTTCGCCTATCACGGTTCGTTTGCCCTGCATCTGGCGAAGCGCGCCGATCATGTGACGGCTCTCGACATCTCGGCCCCTGCCCTGGCGCGTGTACATGAGCACGCCGAGCGCAACGGACTGACGAACATCGAGCCGGTGGAAGGCGACGCGTTCGATGTTCTGCGCACCTGGTATCGTGAGGGACGCCGCTTCGACACGATCGTGGTCGATCCGCCCGCGTTCGCGAAGAATCGCGGCGCACTCGAGGGCGCCTTGCGGGGGTACAAGGACATCAATCTGCAGGCCATGCGCCTGCTCGCCCCCGGTGGCCTGCTCTTCACCGCGTCCTGCAGTCATCACCTGTCGCGCGGCCTGTTCTTCGAAATGCTTCAGGACGCCTCGGCGGACAGCGGCCGGCAATTCGCGCTGCGGGCGATCACCGGGCAATCGCTCGATCACCCCGAACTGATCACGGTGCCTGAGACGGGTTATCTGAAAGGCGCGCTGCTGGAAGCGATGGGGTGACCCACGGGCGGACCCCTCATAGGGTCCGTCATTTCTGGCGTGTCTTCCCCGCATGCCGCATCCCGTCCGTCATCTCGCCGTCGAAACCACGCGCCTCCTGCGTGAGCGTCGTGGCATCGGACGGTATGTACGCAATGTGCTGCGTGAACTGGCGGTGCAGCAGCCGCAACTCCAGTTCACGCTCTTCGTGCAACGCAGCAGCGAGATCGCGGCGATGCGCGATCTGCTGGAGGGGCTGCACCCCGGGCTCGGTGCGTGGGCGCGCATCGAGCCGATCGGTGAGTTGGCACGGACCGATGCCGACATCGTGTGGTATCCGTGGAACCAGCTCACGGTGCCGCATCCGCGCGCCACGATGATCGCGACCGTACACGATCTCGCGCCCATGCACCGACACGATCGTCGCTGGTGGAAGGTGTTCAAGCGTGCCAAGTATCACCGTCGGTACGCACGCACGCTCGCGCGGGCGCACGGCATTCTCACCATCTCCGAGTTCAGCAGACGGGAGGTGCTCGATCGCTTCGACGTGCCGTCCGAAAAAGTGTCGGTGACCTTGCTGGCGGCCGACGATCTCGCGCTCTCGACGTCCGGCGATACGAGTTCGCTCGACCGTGCGGCCTGCAGTGCCGGGTTCTTTCTTTCGGTGGGTGGGCAGGAGGCGCGCAAGAATCTGAACACGCTGTACACCGCGATGGATCTTCTGTGGGCGCGGGGCGTCGAGATTCCTCTGGTGCAGTGTGGTCCGGGGCTGTCGAGAGAAACCCGGGCGCGGCGGACGCAGGCCCCCTGGTTGCGTCACCTGGGCTACGTGACCGACGCACAACTCGTAACGCTCTACCAGCATGCCACCGCGTTGGTGTTTCCCTCGCGGTACGAAGGATTCGGATTGCCGGTGCTCGAAGCGATGCGGGCCGGCGGTGCGGTGGTGTGTTCCACGGCGAGTTCCCTGCCCGAAGTGGCAGGCAATGCGGCGCTCACGGTGCCCTGGAACGACGCCGAGGCGCTCGCGGACGCGATGCGACGGGTGTGCGACGACACGACCTTGCGTGCGCAATTGCGGGCCGGTGGACCGCCCCATGCCGCGACATTCTCATGGGCGCGCACGGCCAGTGAGACCTTCTCCGCCATGCAGCGCGCGGTAGCCACGCATCGCGCGTCCACATCACATCGTCATACACGTCCACCATTCTGGACGCGCATTCGTACGCTCACCCGTTCGCTAACGCCGCTGGCACCGATCGCAGTAGTACGTGCTGCGTCCCGCCTGCACGATGCGTTTGATGGGTGAGAGACAACGGCGACAGGGCTCACCTTCCCGTCCGTACGCCTGCCACCGATCACCGGTCGCCTCTTCCGCATCACCCTTTCGCTCTGGTCGCTCGTAATACCGTTCCGGCGAGGCCGTGGAGAGCACACGACGAATAGCGTCGTGCAATCGGGTGATACGGGCGATGCGCAACCGGTTCGCGGGAGTCGCGGGATGGATGCGGGCCTCCCACAGGGCTTCCGACGCGTAGATGTTGCCAACACCGGCCACGACGTGCTGATCGAGCAACACCGGTTTGATGGGCCCGCGACGACGCGTCAGGGCGACCTGAAATCCGGCTGCGGTGAAGGCATCGGTGAGTGGTTCGGGTCCGGCATCGATGGGGGTGAACGTTCCCGGCCGGTGCAGGCGCACCACACTCAGTGCCCGGGGGTCCACGAGACTCACCCGCAGGCCTTCGCGCGTCTCGAAACGGAATCGCTCCAAGGCTGGAGGCGCCTCGGCGACCGCCGTGAAGCGCCAGTCGCCGGTCATGCGAAAGTGCACTTCCAGGATGGCGCCGCTCCCCAGGTGAATGAGCTGGACCTTGGCGCGACGCTCCACGCGGTCGATGGTCTCTCCGGCCAGAGCCAGGAGATCGGCCGGTGGCAGTCGGCGGGCCTGGGCCGGGTGGAAGGCGCTGGCCACCACGATCGTCTGCCCGATGGCCCGATCACGAAGTTGTCCGGCGGCATATTCGACTTCGGGCAATTCCGGCATGACGCCAAAGATCGCCAAACGGTTGTTCCATGGCCACTTGAATGTTCAGGGATCACAAAACTGGGGGGTTGCGCAAATGAGCGGGGGACGTAAGTTATCCACATTCTTCCACAACCCCGAGGGGTACCCCCATCAGTTCTCCCCGGTCGCTGAAGTACGAGTACGAGCTGTACGTCGAACGGGAGATCGAGGACTACAAGGACTCGGTCTCGCGCAGCTCGCTCCTGAAGATCGGTGACGAGGCGGTCGAGGCGCTGCGCCGGGCCGACCAGATCGCGCTGACGGAAATTCTCGTCTGGCAGGAAGTCGACCGCATCATTGCCCGCCGTCTGCGGTTGCCCACCTACGCCACGTGGAAGCGGCGACGTCTCAAGATGCTGGCCGAATATCAGCGCCCCGAGCACTGGGGCATCGATCCCGATGCCGCGCTGGTGCGGGCGCTGGCGGACTCCGGAGACCGTCACGTGCTGGTGGCGGGAGCGGAGCGCGAAGGACCGGCGTTGTATCTCGCCGCGCGAGGGGCCGCAGTGACCGCGCTGGAGCCCGCAGAAGACGCCGTGGAGCGCGTTGTGCGGGCGGCCGAGGCTGCGGGCCTCACCGAGCGCATTCGTGGCTACTGCGCCGATCTGGGGGCCTGGTCGCCCGACGTGGAGCTCCATGCCGTGGTCTGCTCGCCGTCCGCATTTGCCGGACTCGATGCGCAGGACCGGGCACGGGTCATCGCGGTGCTGCAGAGCGCCACCGCCGATGGCGGGGTGCATCTCGTGGAGACGATCGCGGCCGGCAGCGACACCCTCGCCGACAGCGTGACCGGTGTGCTGCCCATCGAGGAGCTCGCCTCACGATATCACGGCTGGACGATCTCCGTGGAACGGAGCGCCGGTCGTCATCAGACGTTCCTGGCCCGCAAGGAAGCCGCCGTCGCCTGAGTGTTCGCGCGTCCTTCCGCGCGTCACTCGCCCGTCATTCGCGCATCCTCAATACGCTCCAACGACTCGCTCGTGTGTGTCCCGGTGACACGGACGAGCGTTTTTGTGATGTGTCACGGGGACACTCGGCGTCCCGGGACAGGACGCAATGAAACGCGCAACTCGTTCACTGGCAAGGCATTGCCGTCCCTGAACGGCATGGCATCTGGTGTGCTATGGAAAGCGGGCGAGCCGCCTGCGGCCGTGACACCGTCGTGTCATTCCGAGTGTTCCCGAAGATCCAAGCCAAACATCCAGGGTGGAGGTTCACCCCAATGCGTATCCAGCATCTCTTTCAGCAGACCGAAGAACAGGAGCCTCTGGGCATCGTCATCGCCGACGGTGGCCGTGGTGACGCGCTGCCCCGTTTCTCCGCCTTCGTGTGGGGACCCGTTCCCGAAGACAGCGATCTGATCGACGAACCCGAGCCGCTGGCGGTTGCCGCCGCGGTCTGAGATCTGAAACGATCGGCACACGATCGGCAGCAGAACGCGCCGAGAGGCGCGTTTTTGCGACGCCACGTCGCATCGGTCAAATGGGAAAACAAACGTGAAAGGCGCCGGCAGACATGCCGGCGCCTTTCGCGTGTATGGGTACTGCAACGTCGCGGACGAGCGAATTACATCGCGACCGGAGCGGGAGCAGCCACCTTCTTGGCGCGCTTGACCGTCTTGCGGGTCTTCTTGGCCGCCTTCTTCGCGCCCTTCTTGGCACCCTTCTTGGCCGCCTTCTTCGCACCCTTCTTGGCCGCCTTCTTCGCGCCCTTCTTGGCTACCTTCTTCGCACCCTTCTTGGCAGCCTTCTTCGCGCCCTTCTTGGCCGCCTTCTTCGCAGCCTTCTTCACGGTCTTGCGTGCAGCTTTCTTCGCGACCTTGCGGCCACCCTTCTTCGCCGCCTTTTTGGCGGCCTTCTTGGCAGGAGCCATTGGAACAACTCTCCTCTCGAGGAGGTGGATCGTGCTCCCGTTCCCCCGGTGGAACGGTGAGCACACAACCCGCGCAGCGCATGCGCCGCTGCGGATTGTGCTACGCGGCCTCCAGGAGGCACGCGCAGGGGAGAGTCCGTTGGGCGCCGTGCGCGGTCTCGCGCAGGCGACGAACGAACCAGGTGCTGGACAGCCAGGTACATGACGTCGTCGCCATCGCCGTGGCGATGGGGACAACGGCGGAGATGATCGGGGCGATCGCGTGGAGGACGGCGATCGGGCTCGGACGCTGCGTGGCGAAGACAGCGGAGCGCACCATCGTTCCGCGCACGAGCGCGATCAACGACGGCGAAGCGGAGACCCGCTCGGTGGAGCGGCGGGTCCCGGATGATGGGGTCGCCAAAGCGACGCGGTACTGCGGGTGGAACTCGTGCCGGACTATGGCCACGCGTTTCCGATGAGGACTGCGCGCCCCGAGACGGTGAACTGCAAAACGCTCGGGGAGTTCGATGTGGACAGCGCGCGCAAGTCGTTGAATTGACGCGAATATACGCGTGGATAATTCCAACGCGCAATAGCGCGTATAAAGAACGCGCGCGATTACTAAAGGCAACAAGGTCGCCGGACTCCTTCGTCCGCCTTCCACGCGCCCTCCACGCATGCGACCTTTCGCCTACTCAATGCACGTCTCACTACTGCGCCGGCCGCGGCCGGCCTTTCTCTTGGAGCACCATGAAAGCGCTCGTGAAGCAGACGGCCGGTCGCGGTCTCACTCTCACGGACGTGCCCGTTCCGACGATCCGCGATGACGAAGTCCTCATCCGGGTGCGGCGTGCGGGTGTCTGCGGCACCGATGTCCATATCTACGAATGGGACGCCTGGGCGGCCGGTCGCTGCAAACCGCCATTCGTCGTCGGACACGAATTTGCCGGGGATGTCGTCGCCGTCGGCAGTTTCGTCGAGACCGTGAAGGTCGGTGACCGGGTCACAGCCGAGGGACACATCGTCGACGAACGCTCCCTCTTCAGTCGCACCGGGAACGCCCATGCCGATCCGTCCACCCGCATCATCGGGGTCGATCGTGACGGCTGTTTCGCCGAGTTCATCGCGATGCCGGCCACCAACGTCTGGCACCTCGATGACGCGATCAGCTACGACATCGGTGGCATCCACGATCCGATGGGCAACGCCTTCCACACCGCGCTCACGGCCGAGATTCCCGGCGCGGTGGTGCTGATCACCGGCTGTGGTCCGATCGGCGCGTTCGCCGTGGGGATCTGCAAAGCGGCCGGCGCGGCGCGCATCATCGCCACCGACGTGAACCCGCGCCGCCTCGAACTGGCGCGCACCATGGGCGCACACGATGCCGTCCACCCCGATCAGGCACGTGACGCCGTCATGGCGGCGTCCGACGGTCACGGCGCCGACGTCGTCCTCGAGATGTCCGGAGTGCCCAGCGCCGTGCACCAGGCGTTTGCCCTCGCCCGCCCCGCCGGTCGCGTCAACATGCTCGGCATTCCGTCCCGGTCCATCGACATCGATTTTGCCACCGAGATCATCTTCAAGGGCCTGACGATCTACGGCGTGGTCGGCCGGCGCATGTACGACACCTGGCATCAGATGTCCCGGTTCATCCGCGCCGGCATCTTCGACCCCACGCCGGTCATCACGCACCGCCTGCCGCTCGAAGCCGTCGACGAAGCCATGCATCTCATCAAGAGCGGCGAAGCCGGCAAGATCATTTTCACCATCGACTGATGCCCCTCGATTGATGTCCGAACTTTCACGCGAACTCCAGGCCGAACTCGACGCCCTCACGGCCGCCGGCACCTACAAACGCCTCAATCACCTGGAAGGCCCCCAGGGCGCCCGCGTCCGCATGGAAGGGCGCGGTGAGGTCATCGTCCTCTCCTCCAACAACTACCTCGGGCTCGCCAACGAACCCGCGGTGGTGCAGGCCGGCATCGATGCGCTCCATCACTTCGGCGCCGGCACGGCCAGCGTGCGCTTCATCTGCGGCACCTTCACCGTGCACCGGGAACTCGAGGCCGCGCTCGCCCGTTTCGTGGGCACCGACGCCAGCCTGAGCTACGTGTCGGCCTGGAACGCCAACGAGGCGCTCACCCCCACCATCGCGCGGGAAGGCGACTTCGTCATCTCCGACGCCCTCAACCACGCCTCGATCATCGATTCGGTGCGGCTGGCCAAGGCGATCACCAAGTGCACCACGGCGGTCTACAAACACGCCGACATGGACGATCTCCGGGAGAAGCTGCGCGCCAACGCCGGCGCCAAACGCAAGATCATCTGGACCGACGGCGTCTTCTCCATGGAAGGCTCCATCGCCAAGCTGCCCGAGATCCTGCAGATCGCGCGCGACGAAGGCGCCATCGTGGTCATGGACGATTCCCACGCCACGGGCGTCCTCGGCAAGACGGGTCGCGGGACGGCCGAACACTTCGGCGTGATCGGTGAGGTGGACATCATCACCTCCACCCTGGGCAAGGCGCTGGGCGGTGCGGCCGGTGGGTTCATCGCCGGCCCAGCGTCGCTCTGCGACATCATGACACAACGCTCCCGGCCCCAGTTGTTCTCGAACGCGCTGCCGCCCACCGTAGCCGCCAGCGCGCTCGCCGCGGTGCAGTACACCGAGGCACATCCGGAACGGGTGACGCGCCTGCACGAAAACACGCGTTACTTCCGCGCCGCCATCCAGGAAGCCGGTTTCGCGCCGCTGCCGGGTGAAACGCCCATCGTGCCAATCATCGTGGGCGAGACGGCGCTCGCCATCCGCATGAGCGACCTGCTGCTCGAACGCGGCGTGTTCGTGACGGGGTTCGGGTTTCCCGTCGTGCCGCAGGGGCAGGCGCGCGTGCGCTGTCAGGTGAGTGCCGCGCACACCCGCGACGATCTCGACGCCGTGGTCGCGGCCTTCAAGGACGCGGGGCGGGTGGCGGGGATAGTCTGACGGCAGTCGCGGGTTTTGCGTTTGGAGTTTGGGGGTGAACGGCCGAGTTCCGGGTCACGTGACACGCGATCCGTTACCTGGTTGTTCGTCTCCAAACCCACCACCCAGAACCCACGACCCGTATTGTAATGCTCCGCTAATCCATCGCATCTATGCAGTCCGCGGAACGCGCCGCACTGTTGGCCCCAGCCTGATGTCCCGGGGATCCAGCGGCGCGTCGGCCGCGGCGCACCGTGTTCTGCGAGGAAGTTCATGCGGTCATTGCCGTTCGTGTTGCCGCTCCTGTCGCAGTGCGAGTCACCATCCGTATTGCCGGTCGTGTGGCGGTTTGTCGCCCTGACGGTATTGTCCGGGTTCATCGTGTCGACGACCCCCCGCACGAGTGCGGCGCAAACCATCAGGGTCGCGGCAGCACCCACCATTCGTATCGGAGACGACGACGCGGAAAGCGCACTGCTCTCCGATGTGGTCGGCGCCACACGCCTGCCGGGTGGTCGCGTGCTCATCGCCAATCGTGGCGACCAGGCGCTGCTGCTGTTCGATGATACCGGCCGGTTGCTGCAGAAATCCGGCCGCAAGGGGCAAGGTCCCGGTGAAGTGCCCTTCCTGTTGGCGATGCATCGCTGCGGTTCGTCCATCTACCTAGTGGACAGTGAGCGCGTGCAGGAGTTTTCCCTCGAGGTGCAGTACCGGCGTCTGTTCCGTTTTGGGGGGGAGGCGAGCTATCGGCAGGCGTGCAATGCCAGCGGGCAGTTCGTGCACATGGGATGGGAAAGAGAACGGGAGATGCGTACGGGCGTCTTCCGCAGCAACGTGAATTTCTGGATCTCCGAGGCCAGTGATGCACGCGGTATTCCGCTCGGCGCGTTCCCGGGATCCGAACGATGGGGACAGACCGGCACCAACGGAAAATTGGTGGGAACGAGGCCGATGCTGCTGGGGCGTGAGCCGCGCATCGCCATCAGTGAACGCGCGGCCTACATCGCCACGGGTGACAGTCTCTCCCTACTGACATTCGATCTGAAGGGAACGCGACAGCCACCGCTGCGCGCACCCTCTGCGCCGGTGCCGGCGGAAGCGGCCGACATGGACCTGGAGATCGAACGCGAAGTGGCGTTCCTGCCCGCCGGCGCCCGGGACCGGGAGGCGAAAAACCTCCGCGCCATTCCCAGACCACGGATGCTCCCCGCCACGCGCGCGCTGCTGGTCGATGAAACCGGCCTGGTGTGGGTGCAGTCGTATCCGCGCGCACGCATGCCAACAGTGATCTGGACCGTCTTCCGCCCCGATGGATCGGTGGCGTCCCGTGTGGCGTTGCCCACCACCCTCGACGTGCTGGAGATCGGACGCGGCTATCTGCTGGGCACGATCCGCGATGCGGACACCGACCTTCCTGAAGTGCGCCTGTATCCAGTCAGTCGATGATCATGCGCCGACGGGCGGATAGGCGACTGGCGGATATACGCTGGGGCCTCGTGCCGCTCGGTGCGATGCTGCTGGCCTGCGCCGATCCCGCCCCGCCGCTCGATCGTCCCACCGTTGCGGTTGCCACACCATTGCGCGCGACGACCGGCGTGATGCTCACCATCCACGAGCAGACGAAATGGCAATCGCAGGTGGACAGCGGTCGGATCACGTCCATTCGTCAGCAGTTCGCGGGGCGCGGCGGGCGTCTGGGGTGGCGTGTCTACCACTACGACGAGCAGGGGCAGCTGCGTCATTTCAGTGAAGGCGCATACAACGCCAGCGATTCACTGGCCATGCGCGACGCGTTGACCATGCAGGACAGTGGACTGACGGTGGAATCGCTGGCCAGTCTTGCGGAACCGGTCAGACAGCAGCTCATGGTCGTGCACTTCCTGGCCGATCTGCCCGTGCTGTCGATGGGCCGGCGCAAGCGGCAATCACTCGAAATTTCACGTCCCTATCTCGCCACCATCGTACGCCATTCGGCGGAGCTGTTCGTGCGCGCCACGCGTGAGGGCACCACCGATTCGTCGACCATGACCGCCGTTCCGGCATCTTCACCCGCGCTTCCCGTACCCAAATAATGCGGAGGTAAACGCTACTGGTGTTCGATGCTGTGAGCGGCGCGTATCACGGCCATCGTGCAACATCCGTCGGAAGGGGAATCGGGCTCGACTTCGCTGCTCCGCTGGCGAATCGGGCACACACCGTGCACGGCGTCCTGATCACGATGTCCCACACTTATCGCACGCGGAACCGCAACGGCCAGTCGACGGCCTTGCTGATGCCCACGCGGGGACCGACGATCACCCCGTGATCGGCCACCGGCGTACCGGAGCGAATCGTGAGCGACGAGCCCCCGGTGAGCGCCGTGCCGTCATGCTGGCGGGTGATCCCCAGCGCCGCACACAGCTTTCCCGGTCCGTCGCACAACGTGGCATCGGTGCGGGCTTTGGGACGACGGGCCCGCATGATGTCCACGCCTTTGAGCGGAGCGAGCGCGCGGATGAGCACCGCGCTCCCGTATCCGTCGTCACCGGTGACCGCGTTCACGCACCAGTGCATGCCATAGATGAAGTACACGTACGCCGTACCGGGCGGGCCGAACATGTGCCAGGTGCGCGCCGTGCGGCCAGCGGCAGAGTGTGAGGCGGGATCGTGTGGACCGAGATACGCCTCGGTTTCGATGATGCGACCACTCACCACATGCGTCCCATCGTCGTGTTGCAGCACACATCCCAGCAGATCGCGCGCGACCTGTTCGGCGTCGCGCAGATAGAACGCGGCAGGCAGTGGGGTCGTGGGCATTCGGGAGAACTGGTGATCAGAGCGTCAGGCAGGACGGTCATTGTGTGTGCTCCGGACTACGGTTCCTGAACAATACCCCGTTCGTCCAAACCGACGAATACCACGTCCCTCAATGCCCGGAGGGCGCCGATGTCTGTCACATCGACGCCCCCGGTCACCTGTGCATCACCCTGCCCGCGGCGATGTCACTTCTTCTTCGCCGCCTTTTTTGCGGGCGTCTTGGTGGCCACTTTCGTGGCCGCCTTCTTGGCCGGACTCTTGGTGGGCGTCCTGGCCGCCGGGGTCTTGGCAGCAGGGGCCTTGGCGGCCGGCGCAGGCTTTGCCGGCGCTTTCGCCGCGGCCTGTGGCTTGTTGCCGGCCTTGGCCGACGGTGCCGCCTTGCGGGCGTTCGGGGCTTTCTTCGCGGGCATCTTGCGTCCCCTGGCCGTACCGGACGCTTCCGATGGCGCTTCAGTCGCGGCTGGCGCCGCTTCCCCGGCCGGCGGTGCGACATCCGACGGGGCCGCGATCTCCGCGGCAGGGGCGGCCACAGGAGCCGCAGGCACCGCGGAGACGGGCGCCGCGCCACCCACCGGCGCCACCACCCCGACCATCAGCAGTTCGGGCGGCACACCGGCCTTTCCGCGGCCACCAGCCACCCGTCCGCCGATACCACGCGCGCCCATGCCCCGCGGCGCGGCAGGTTGCGCCGCCGCCTGCGCCGCCGCCGCGGCCTTGTGCGCATCGTCAGCCGTCTTGAGCTGCTCGACGATGCTCGCCGCATCGGCCGCACGCGCCACTTCCCAATCGTCGCCACGACGACGCAGGTCGATGAGGTTGGCGTCGTGCGCGTCCTGCAGAATCCGCTCGAACATGCGTGGGGCCAGTGACTCACTGTCGCGACCCAGCAACTCGAACGCCCGCTGGCGCGCGGCGCTGGCGCTCGTCACGGCGTCACCGCTGACCAGCGACTCGACCGCGCGACGCACCAGATCGAACGCATCGCTGCGCGTGAGCCGTTCACCGCTGCGGCCCACCGTGTCCGCCACCGGCATGTTGAACGGCGCTCCCAGCGACGACGGCGTCGGCGCGGCAGCGACCGTTTCCCGGTCCCCCTCACGCGGCGCCTCCGTGCGCTCGCCCCGATCCCGATCCCGGAACCGATCACGCCCGCGGCCACGGCGACGGCCCCGATCGCGACGATCCGTGTCTTCCGCGGCAGCGACGTCTCCTTCGTCAGCTCCCGACTCGGCAGCCGGAACGGTGCCCGCCTCGCCGCCGTCCTCCGACGGCAACGGACGGATCCCCGTCGGCTCGACCAGTGTCGGGTCGTACTGCGGAATCGGTACCTCGGCCGTCTCATCGAGCGGCACGCTGGTCTCCGCATCCACGGTCGCGTCGATATCGATCGACTCAGCGCCGTTGTCGCGATCGCCATCCCGTTCCCGATCGTACCGGTCACGGCCACGCCCACGACGACCGCGACGACCGCGACGGTCGTCCCGATCGCGATCACCCTCACGGCGGGTTTCGGACTCGGCAGACGGCGCCGGAATCGACGGGGCCAGCGCCGACGTCGTGCCTTCGGGTACGTCCACTTCGAGCTGACCGCTCTCCAGCTTCGTGACGTGCAGCAGACCACGATGCTGCGCGTCCTGCACGAAGCGCGAGAACTTGGGATGTCCGAGATTCTTCTCGTCGAACGACGCGTCGATCTCCTGCATCACCTGCTTGAGACGGTCGGAGCGCATGACGTCGCCGTTCCGCTTCATGCGTCCCACGGCCTCGGTGACCAGTTCCCACGGGTCCCAGCGCGTGGTCTCGTCTTCGCCCGTCTTCACCAGACCGGCGAGCGCGTTGTACGAGTAATACTCGTCGCAGTTCATGACCAGCAGGTCGCTCGACGACTCGCGAATGCCCACGCCGATCACGTACTTGCCGTACTCCTTGAGCTTGATGACCATGCTCGAGAAGTCGGAATCACCGGAGAGCAGCACGAAGGTGCCGATCTCGGGACGGGTGAACACCAGTTCGAGCGCATCGATCGCGAGACGGATGTCGGTGGCGTTCTTCTTCGACGAGCCGTACGCCGGCGCGAAGATGAGATCGATCGACGCCTCGGTGAGCGGCACGATGTATTGCGGATAGCGACGCCAGTCGGCGTAGGCGCGGCGCACCGCGACCTTGCCCTTCACGATGTCCGACGAGAGGAGATTCTTGAGCTCCTCCTGCAGATCGGAGCGGATGCCCATCGTGACGTTGTCGAAGTCGATGAGCAGCGCGGCATTGGGCGCATGCGCCGGCGGCGCGGCATTGGGCGACGTGACCGGGGCAACGGCGGCCGGCCCACGATGGAACGGTGCAACGGAACGGGACGGCGCCGACGCGCCCGACCGGGAAAGATGACGACTCATGAACCAGCCTGGATTCGAAACGGGGTGATCGAGCGCATCGCCTACAGCGCCGAAGCGCTCAGGGCGTTCGCACTCAGCGCGATCGCACGCGCGAGCTCTCGCCGACGCACCTTGCCGCTCCCGGTCATCGGGAACGCGTCGAAGAAGCGGACGAGGTCGGGAACCTTGTCGGCAGCCATCGTGTCGCGGGCAAAACGCTTGATCTCGTCGCCCGTGATGACTGCCCCTTCCACCGCCACGATGCATGCGCAGACCAGTTCTCCCATGACGTCATGGGGAACACCGATCACGCAGACATCGTCCACTGCCGGATGCGCCCGCAGGCGATCCTCGATCTCGCGCGGATAGAGCTGCACGCCGCCCCGCGAGATCGTTTCCTGTCGGCGTCCGAGGATGCGCACGCAGCCATCCTCGTCGATGATGCCGAGATCGCCGGTGAGGAAGTATCCCTCCGGCGTGAGGACCTTGGCCGTTTCGGCCGGCATGCGGAGATAGCCCCGCATGACATTCGATCCGCGCACGGCGAGTTCGCCCACGGCTTCGGGGCCGTGCAACGCGCCGGACAGCAGGTCCATGGCCATCACCTCGATGCCGGGCATCGGACATCCCACCGAGTGCAACCGACGGTCTTCACCGTCGTCGAGGCGCGTGACGGTGACCGCCCCGCCTGTTTCGGTGAGCCCATACCCGACCAGCACATCGCACCATCGGCGCACCTTGCGCACCAGTGCCTCGCCCACCGCACTGCCGGCCATCAGGCCCGTGCGGATGCTGCTCAGCGTCGCCGCGTCGAACGACGGCTCGCGCATGAGCAGATGGAACTGCGCGGGCACCCCCAGCACCACGGTGGTCCGCGTGGTGCTCATGAGCGGCAGCGCCGCCACGGCATCGAACGAGGGCTGCAGCACGATCGTGGCGCCGCTGACCATCGTGCCCACCATGGCGCTGAAGCCGAAGATGGCACTGAACGACACCAGCGTGAGCACCCGGTCTTCGGGACGCACCGCCAGCACCGTGGCCGTACGCACCGCGTTCTCCACCACCGCCCGATGCGACAGCTGCACCGCCTTGGGCTTGCCCATCGTGCCCGAGGTGTACATCAGCGCGAGATCCGGCGTGTCGTCCACCGGCCCGCGCTTCACCGGCTTGCCCGAGCCGCTCGAAATCAGGTCTTCGAACTGGAAGATCCGATCGTCGTACCACAGATCCTCCTCACCGACCGTGACGACGTACTGCAGATCGGGAAGATCGCCCAGCAACTCCTCGAAGCGCTGGAGATAGTCCACGCCGTTCCATCGCTCGATGGTGACCACCGCGCTCGCTTCGGCGTGCCGAAGCTGATAGCGCAGATCGTGGACACTGAGCTGCGGACTGACAGGCACCACGACGGCGCCGAGCTTCGCCGCGGCCAGCGTGGCCACGATCCATTCGACGCCGTTCGGCAGGTGAACGGCAATCCGGTCACCTGCCCCCAACCCCAGTTCCGTGAACGCCGCGGCCAGGGCAGACGCATCGGCGTCGACCTGTCGGTACGTCCATGTCCGTGCACCATCCGTGGCCAGCACGTGCTCGGGGGTCTCCTGAGCGCGCTGTTCGACGAGAGGGGCGAGGGACCACGAGGTTGCCATCTCACTCCGGGATCGGGTACAGCCACGTAAATTACTGACTATGAACGAGATGCGGAAGCAGATCGACACGAAACCGGAGACCGGCTCCCCTCGTACGAGAACCCGTACGGAATCCCGTTCGGGCGCCGGCCCCGCATCGCGGGACGGCACCCGTGCTCCGTTTCGTACGCGCCTGTTCGCGATGTTGTTGCTCTTCGCCCTCATTCCGACGGTCGTGGTCACGCTGGCCTGGACTGGACTCGCCGCCCGCACCCTCTCGATGCTGTCGGCGCGCTCGGCTTGGGAGCGGGTCGCGAAGAGTGGGGAGGAGGCGCTGCGGGCGGTCCAGGGGACGTCGCTGGCCCCCGCGCAGCGGCAGGTGCTGGAGCGACACGAGGCCGAGCTCCGCGAGTCGGCCCAACTCGCCCGTCGCTTCGACTTTGTGGCCGGCCGGTCCATGCGGCTGGTCCTGGTGGGAGCCGTACTGGTGGTGGTGGTAGTGGCCGTGGGCGCTTCACGGGTCGCGGGGCATCTCAGTCGCCAACTGAGCCGCCCGCTCGACGAACTGGTGGGATGGACGGGACTGATCCGCATGGGGCGGCCGCTTCCCGAACAGCCGGAGCGCCGTGGCGCACCGGAGTTCGAAGTACTCAGATCGGGGATGCGCACGATGGCTCAGGAACTCGAAACGGGACGACGCCGCGCGCTGGAGGCCGAGCGCGCCGAGGCGTTTCGCGAGTCGGCCCGTCGTTTCGCGCATGAACTCAAGAACCCGTTGACGCCCATCCGCTTTGCCGTCGATCGGTTGCGTCGTCAGGCCCCCGACGAATTGCGCGACACCGTGGAAGTGCTGGCGGAAGAAGCCGCGCGTCTCGAGACCATGGCCCGCAGCTTCGCGCAGTTCGGGCGGTTGCCCGACGGCCCTCCCGCGGAGATCGACGTGGCCGAACTCGTCACCCGCGTCTCCCGCGCGGTGGTGCCCGATCGCCTGACCCTGGAGCTGGCGTGTGCCGAAGACCTGCCGCTGGTCACCGGCTTCCACGAAGCGCTGGTCCGCGCGGTCACCAACATTCTCATCAACGCGGTGGATGCCACGACCACGGGAACGATCACCGTCACGGTGTATCGTGAAGCCGCGGCCGTGGGGATCCGCATCAGCGATACTGGAGCCGGCATGCCGCCCGACGTGCTGCAGCGCATCTTCGAACCCTATGTCACCACCAAACCGGGCGGCACGGGGCTCGGCCTCGCCATCGCCCGACAGACCATCGAAGCGCATCGTGGCACGATCGTCGCATCCAGTACCGTCGGCAGCGGCACGACCATGATCGTCCGTCTGCCCATCGACGTCGACGCAACAGCCGCCCACCACCTCGCGTTGCAGACCGGAGTGAGAGCATGACACAGCGCACGGGAGCGCAGAGTGGCGGAGAAGCCGGCGTCTCGGTGCAGGGCAGCCGTGAAGGTGGTCAACTGATCACCGTGCCGGATGGCAAGGGTGGCACCACGCGCATCGTCATCCGTGACGGCGCCATCACCGTCGATGGTGAGCAGGTGACCGGCAACTTCGAAGCGCCGGCACTGCCCGCCATACCGGCCGTTCCGCCCTTTCCGTCGGTGGCGGGGAGTGGCAGTCGCCGGAGCGACATTCCGAGAGGCGTCATCGAGATCGTCGCCATCGGCTGTTGGATGGTCGTGGCCGTCGTGCTGGGCGGACCGCTGGTGCGTTCCCTCGCCCGCTGGTTCGATAAGCGCACGGCGGGTCCCCAGGTCCCCGACGATGTGGCACAGCGGCTCGCCGCCATCGAGCAGGCCGTGGAACTGGTGGCCGTGGAAGTGGAGCGCATCAGCGAGGGACAGCGCTTCACGGCGAAGCTGCTGGCCGATCGGGCCGCGGAGCGGGTCGCAGAGCGGGTCACCGATCGGGTGACGGAACGGTCTCCAGGCATGGAGCGCACATGACCATCACGATGACGACAACGGCGGGACCCGCCACGATGACCCTGACGATCCTGACGATGCAGCAGACGGGCCAGACCGGCGCTCCCCCAGCCGGGGCGCAGCTCCAACAGGAGATCAACGACGCCGTGCGGGCCGCCATGGACGCCGCGCGTCAGGCCAGCGTCGGCGCACGCGACGCCGCGCAGGCGGCACGCGATGCCGCACAGGATGCCGCCCGGACCGCTGGCGAGGGGGGGCGCGTCGCGACCACGCGCGAATCCGGCACGATCGTGTTCCCCTCCAATGGTCCGGACCCCGACATCACCGTGCGCGTCGATGCCGGGGGCATCCATGTCCAGCAGGGTACGACCGGCACCACCATTCCCATTCGCGATGTGGTGCCCAAGGGCCTCGTGCAGATCTCCTGGGCGTTCGCCGCGGCGGTGGGGTTTCTCTGCATCGGACTCCCGATCGCGCGCGCCATTGCCCGCTTCATCGACCGGCGCGGCACGGCGAGCGCGCAGGACTCGACACTGCGTCGGCAATTCGAGTCCCGCTTCGAAACCATGGAACGCAATCTCGACACCGTCGCCATCGAGATGGAGAAGGTCTCCGAAGCGCAACGGTTCACCACGCGCATCCTCACCGAGCGCGGCGAGCCGGTGCCCGTGTCGAACGTCTCCCGCTGATCGCGCATCGTGCCCAGTGTCCTGATCGTCGACGACGAGCCGAACATCCGGCGCATGGTGGGCGCATTGCTCACGTCCGAAGGGTACGACGTGCGCGATGCGTCCGATGGCGCCACGGGACTGGCACTGGCCGAGACGCTGGAGCCCGATGTCGCTCTCATCGACCTGATGATGCCCGGTGAGCTCGATGGCCTCGGTCTCCTCGAGAAATTGCGCGAACGCCGTCCCGATGTGCCGGTGGTCATGATGAGTGGACGCGCGGCGCTCACCGATGCCGTGCGTGCCACCCGACTCGGCGCCTTCACCTTCCTCGAGAAGCCGCTCACGCCCGAAGGGGTGCTGCTCGCGCTCGCGTCGGCGTTCGAACTCCGGCAGGCGCGGCGCGCCGCGGCGGCGCTGCGTGAAGATCTGGGCATCTCCGGCGAGATGATCGGCGACGCCCCGGCCATGCGCGAGGTCCGGGCGCTGCTGGCCCGGGTGGGGCCCACCGACGCGCGGGTGCTCATCACGGGCGAATCCGGCACCGGCAAGGAACTGGCGGCCGCGGCGCTGCATGTGGCCAGCCCGCGGCGCGATCGACCGTTCGTGCGGGTGAACTGCGCGGCCATTCCGCGCGATCTCGTGGAAAGCGAGATGTTCGGCCACGAACGGGGCGCGTTCACCGGCGCCACCGAGCGCCGCATCGGGCGATTCGAGCTGGCCCACACCGGGACGCTGTTTCTCGACGAAGTGGGCGATCTGGGCGCCGAAGCGCAGGCCAAACTGCTGCGCGCCATCGAGGCCCGTGAGATCGAGCGGGTGGGCGGCGGCAAACCGATCAAGGTGGACGTGCGCATTCTCGCGGCCACCAACAAGGACCTCACGCGGGCGGTGGCCGATGGCAGCTTCCGCGAGGATCTGTTCTTCCGCCTGAACGTCATTCCCATCCATCTGCCGCCGCTGCGTGACCGGCCCGGCGATCTGCCTGCCCTCGTGCGCCACTTCTCGGCGCGTCACCGCACCCGCACCGGTCGGCCGCTCGTGCAATGGCAGGACGGGGCGCTGGTGGCCCTCAGCGGGTACCACTGGCCCGGCAACATCCGCGAACTGGCCAACGTCGTGGAGCGGCTGGCCATTCTCCACGCCGGCAGCGAGGTGACCCGGGCCGACGTGCGGCAGGTGCTGCCCGACCCCCGCGCGTTTGGCGGTGGCCCACCCGGGACTCCCGCCGGGAACCCCGCCGAGGAGCCCCCCGACGACGCGGCGGGTGTGCCCGAGGTGCTCGATGGTCAGCTGCCGCTCAGCGAGGCGCTCGATGCCTACGAACGTCGTCTCATTTCCGCCGCCCTGGCCCAGAGCGACGGCAACGTGGCCGAAGCGGCACGACGACTGCAAACCGACCGGCCCAACCTGTATCGTCGAATGCGTAGACTTGGCCTGGCCTCGGCCAACGAATAGTCCCCTGTATTTCCGTTTCAAACCTTCTGGTGGTGTGCAACTGTCGTCGTGATTCCAGCGTTGCACTCCGACACAGGCGTGTCGCATTGGAGGACGTACGAGGACATACGATGGACGCCCACCACGGACACGCGCCGGTGGTCCGTGCGTGGTATGTGCGTGGTACGTGTCTTGCCTTCACGGGGTGCGACCTTCTGCTGGAGTGTTCGATGAACCCGCCTGCGATCCCTTCCGGTCCTCACCTGCCCATGCCCTGCCTTCCACGCCCGACCCATCCGATCATGCGCACCGTTCCGCTGCTGGGGCTGATCGCGCTGCTGCTTCCTTTTTCGGGAAGTGAGGCGCAACGGGACCGGGATCGCCGTGTCGGCGGTGTGCCACGCGATGTCGCGCTCGAGGTGACCCGCACCTTCAACGCCCCCGCCACGCGCCGGGTGCGCGGCGATTTTTCGCTCGCCGCGACCGACACCGTGCGAGGTGACATCGCGGTGCTCAACGGCAATGCCCGTCTGGGCGGTGTGGTGACCGGTCAGGTGATCGTGCTCAATGGCGATGTGCTGCTGCTCGAGGGCTCACGCATCGAACGTTCGCTCACGGTCCTGGGTGGCACGTTCGAATCGCCGGATCGCCCGAATGTCGGCGGGGAGATCCGCGTCTGGAGCTCACGCTATCGCTATCACGAGGATGCGGACACGCTCGTCGCGGAGACCGACTTCTTCGCCCGCTGGTCGCAATGGGTACGCGACGACAACACGAACAACTCGGAGAGCCAGCTCTTCGTGACCACCGCGCACACCTACAATCGGGTGGAGGGGCTGCCCATCATCGTCGGCCCCCGCTTCCGGGCGCGGGCCGAGAACACACGGATACGCGCCGAACTCTTCGGCATCTTCCGCACGGGCGATGGTCTGCGCTGGGATCGCGAAAATCTCGGACATCGGGCCCTGTTCGAAGTGCGCCAGGGGGAACGCAAGGGCATTGCCGTTGGCGGCCGCCTGTTCGACGAGGTGGACGCCATGGAACACTGGCAACTCACCGAGGCGGAAGTGGGGCTCAATGCGTTTCTCTTCACGCGCGACTACCGCGACTACTGGCAACGCCACGGCGGCCAGGGATATGTGTCGCTCTTCGGCGGACGCGGATCGGAAGTGCGGGCCACGTACGGACGCGAACGCTGGAGCAGCCGGCGCATGCGCGATGTGTGGTCGATCTTTTCGAGTGATGTGCCCTGGCGTGTGAATCCCGCGGCCGATGAAGGGGTCATGAATCTGCTCACCCTTTCGGCCACGATCGATACGCGGACGAATGCGGTGAACCCACGTTCGGGGTGGTACCTGCGCGGTGAGTTCGAACGCGGCAGCGGCACGATGGATCGGTTCGGTACGCTGACCGAGGGCGTGCGCCCCGAGTCGGTGGGCACGGTCAACGTCGCGCCTGTCGCCCTGGGGGACATGGAGTATTCCCGGCTGCTGCTCGATCTGCGGCGCTATACGCGGCTCGGCCCGCAGGCCCAGCTCAACACGCGGGTGGTGTACGGTGGATGGACAAGTGGCAACGCGCTGCCGGTGCAGCGGCGCTTCGCCGTGAGCGGCATCGATGCGCTGCCGGGATTCGATTTCCGTCGCATGCTCGGTTCGGCCGACGTGGGCACATGCGCGACGGGCTCCGAGGAGGCCTACGCCGCACTCGGTCGTCCGGCGCAGTGCGATCGCATGGTGCTGGCACAGGTGGAATGGAAAGGTGATTTCCGCATCAACCTGTTCGGCGACGACAAGTACGGCGACAGCCGCTGGGGCTTCAACGGGGTTCGTGGTGACGGCACCTGGGTGATCTTCGCCAACTCCGGTCGGGGATGGCTCGTGGACAACCGCGTCCGCCCCAATGGCGGCGGCTCGGGAGGCACGGCCGACCCGTTGGATGCGCTGATGTACAAGGGCATTCCCTCGCTCAATACCTGGCGCACCGACGTCGGCGGCGGATTCGACTTCGGGGACTTCGGGGTGTACGTGGCCCAGGCGGTCTCGCAGAGCGGCCTGTCGCCCAATGTGTACGTGCGTCTGTCACGGCGCTTCTGATCGGCGACTCGGAGGAGACATCGGATGCGCCGGTTCGTTCACCTGCTGAGACTCACGCTGGCGCTGCTGCTCGTCATGAGCAGCAGCGTCGCGGCGTGGGCGCAGAGTGGACGGCCGGAGATCGACATCCGCATGAGTTCCACGATGTTCCCACCCGTGATCGCGGTGCGCGGTGTGCTGGCCGAACGACCGTTCGACGAGCTCCTGCGCAGCGGCTTTCCGGCGCGGCTGCACGTGCGCGCCGAACTGTGGTCGGAGGGACGATGGTTCGACGACGTGAACGGACGCGCCGAATGGGACATCATCGTCCGCTACGATGTGATCGACCGCAGTTATGAAGTGGCCCGCCGCACGGGTGAAGGCATCACGCCACTGGGCAGCTACGCGCGCTTCGCCGATGCGCGGGCCGCCATGGAGCTCGCCTACGCGCCGCCGCTGCCCTCACCTCCCCGCGGCAAGAAGACCTACGTGCTGGTGCAGGCCGAACTGCAGACGCTGCAGGTGAGCGACCTCGACGAACTCGAACGCTGGCTGCGCGGTGAGGCCGGACCGGCCGTGCAAGGCAAACGCAGTCCGGCTTCGGCCCTCACGCGGGGCATACGCACGCTGGCCAGTCGGCTGCTGGGAGGAGAGGTGCGAAGACTGGAAGCGCGGAGTCCGTCGATGGTGTTCTGACATCTGGCCTCAGACCGCCAGAGGTCAGAAACCAGAAATCAGACGGAGATAGGAAGCAGGAAGGAGTGGTCAGAGTTCAGAATTCTGAGTGCTGGCGTCTGGTTGCCCACCGTCGCGCGAGATGGACCGACGAGAGGTCGGACGCCAGAGCGGCGTCGGCGGCGATGCCCCGGGCGCACCCGACTGGCCGTCGACGCCAGCGCTCAGATTTCTGATTTCGGACCACTCCCTCCTGCTTCCTATCTCCGTCTGATCTCTGATATCTGATTTCTGATTTCAGGTCTCTGCTGTCAGAGCCCCGAGACCTGAACCTGCCCCTGTATTCCTTCGATCTTCTGCAGTTCCCGCAGCGTGTCCTCACCATAGAACGTGCGGATGTACTGCGCCTGAATCGGCGTCAGCCGCCGCACCGCCCACGACAGGTGCACGAAGTGCGGCTCGGTGGGCACATGCATCGGGTGCATGCCGATCTCGTTCGGCAACCGGTTCGCCTTGCGCGTGTTGCACGAGCTGCAGGCCGTCACCACGTTGGACCATTCGTTGGTGCCACCGCGCGACATCGGGATGAGATGATCACGCGTGAGCGATTCACGCGTCTTGAGCTCGTTCGCGCGGCGACCGCAGTATTGACACTGGTAGTCGTCACGCGCGAAGAGAAACGTGTTCGTGACCTGTCGACGGAACCGGCGCGGAACGTGCACGAAGCGGGTGAGCCGGATGACCGCCGGACGCGGGAAGGCCCGCTTTTCCGAACGGATCGGCACACCACGCTCCGCCTCGACGATCTCCGCCTTGCCGTCGATGACGAGCCGCAATGCCCGCCGGAGCGGGACCATCGTCAGTGGTTCGTACGACGCATTCAGTGCGAGACATCCGGCGATCACGCCCTACCCTCCGCTGAATTGCTGAAGACGACGACTCCCCGCAAAGCGAATCCCCGCCGCTGCGCCGACACCGGGGTCGGATGCAGAAAGCGGGGAGAGCAGAGAGTCAGGAGCGCGCTATCGGGTGATGGACCGCGAACCGGACGGCAGGCAGACAGACGTGCCCCCGCTGCGCGCTGTGGGATCTCCTACAGCGATGCAGTGGCTGTGCGTTCCGGAGCAGCGGTCGACGAGAGCGCATGCCGAAGCTTATCACGCCGAACCGCGCCTCCGCCACTCCTCGAGACGGGCAGCGGTGGCCGTCAGGCGGCGCAGGCTGTCCTCCACGAGCACCCGATCCGCCCCGGTCACGATTCCGTCACGCAGCCGCACCACACCGGCCACCATCACCAGCGACGCGACCGCACGGCCGGCCAGCACATGCACCAGCGTCACCGCCGGATCGTACACCGGACCGGTCTCTTCGCACGCCAGCGGAAACGCCGTCAGATCGGCTGCCTTGCCGGGCGTGAGCGTCCCGATCCGGTCGGCCAGCCCCAGCGCTGCCGCCCCCCCCTGCGTGGCCAGGGTGAGGGCGGTGTGTGCATCGAGCGAATCCGGCTGCCCCGAACGCACCGCGTGCATCAGCGTGGCCTGCCGGGCCTCGTCGAGCAGATGCATGCGGTCGTTGCTGGCCACGGAATCGGAACCCAGGCCCACCGCCACCCCGTGCGCCAGCATGCGGTCGAGCGGCGCGATGCCATGCCCCAGTTTGGCGTTGGAAATGGGACAGTGCACGATGGTGGCGCCCGCGTCGGCGATGCGCGCCAGATCGGCGTCGTCCACGCGGATGGCGTGGATCAGCAGCGGCCGCACATCGAGCACGCCACACGCGTCGAGCAGGGCGATCGGCGAACTGGCCTGCGGTGCCACCCCGATGCCCCGCGCACGTAAACGCTCGGCGAACGGACCCGCCCCGTCGCGCACGAACGACACTTCGGCCGCGCTCTCGGCGATGTGCACCGCCATGGGCAGGTGTTCATCGCGCGCCAGACCCGCCGCCGCACGGAAGAGCGCCGCACTCACCGTGTAGGGCGCATGGGGCGAGATCCCCATACGCACCAGTGACGTATCCAGCGCGCGCAGTGCCTCCACGCGCGCCTTGAGCCGCTGCATCGACTCCCCGCACTGTGCCGGATCGGGGCCGAACACTTCCACGTACCCGATACCGCGCACCCCCATCTCCCGCATCGCCTGCAACGGCGCGGCGGAATCGGTGGTGTCCGCCATCGTGGTGATACCATGACGCAGGGCCTCGGCGATTCCCACCCGCGATGCGTCCACGAGATCGTCCGGCGTCAACAGGTCGCGACGGACCTCGGTGAGCGTGCGTAGCCATTCGCGAAAATCGAAACCCTCCAGAAATCCGCGCAGCGTGGTGAGTTCGAGATGCGTGTGCGCATTCACCAGCCCCGGCATGAGCACCGCCCTGCCCAGAGGCTCGATGGCGACATCACCACTGTCCCCCGCCTCGCCGATCGGCGCCGCCGCACGCGGTCCCACCCACACGATGATTCCATCGTCCACGAGCACCGCGCCCTCCCGGATGGGCGGGGCGGCAATGGGCAGCACCCAGTCCGCCGAATACAGCGTGGGGCGCGTGAGAACCGGGGACGGGGGGCTCACACCCACGTCAGTGCGGCGGGATGCGGAACGGATTCGTGGTGTCGCGCATGGAGCGAATGCGCGCGCTGTCGGCGCTCATCGGCGTGGGCCCGCTGCCATCGGAACAACTCTGCGTGGGTTCCCATCCCTGCACGAAAAACTCCGTCACCACCGCACCCATGCAACTGCTGTTGGCCAGACGACCGGTGGCCGAATCGATCTCGCGGGTGACCACACCATCGGGGCGCGGCCAGTCGGGCGGCTGCGGCTTGCGACGGTACACCTCCGTCATGAACGCCGCCCAGGCCGGTGACGCCAGTTCCCCGCCCTGCGCGTTGGCCTTGATCTTCTGCGGACGATCGAAACCCATCCACACACCGGCCACCAGATCCGCGGTGTAACCGATGAACCACACATCGGCCCCATCGTTCGTCGTGCCCGTCTTGCCACCGGCCGGGACACGGAATCCGTTGGCCCAGATGCGCGCCGCGCTGCCCCGCACCACCACATCCTTCATCATGCTCACCATCAGCCAGGCCTCTTCCGGCGAGAGCACGGCATCACGGTCGGGATTGGGCTTCCAGAGCAGCTTTCCGTCGGCGTTCTCCACCTTGAGGATCGCATGCGGCGTGGTGCGCAGACCGAGATTGGCGAACACGGAATACGCGCCGATCATCTGCACGGGATACACGTCCGCCGAACCGATGAAGATGGACGGATATGGCGGGATGGGTGTGGTGATGCCGAACCGGCGCGCCATGCCGATGACATTGCCCGTTCCGAGTGCCATGCCGGTGCGGATGGCGGGAATGTTGCGCGACTGATAGAGCGCCCGCCGCAGGGGCATGTTGCCCTGGAATTTGAGATCGTAGTTCTGCGGCGTCCACGCTTCACCGCTCACCTGATCGAGCGAGAGCGGCGAATCGTCGATGATCTGCGACGGACCGAATCCTTCGTGGATGGCGGTGGCGTACACGATCGGCTTGAACGTCGATCCCGGCTGACGCAGCGCCTGTACGGCCCGGTTGAATTTGGAGTCGCCAAAATCGCGACCGCCCACCATTGCGCGCACCGCACCCGTGCGGGGGTCGATGGCAACAAATGCGCCCTGCAGATACGGCGAGTTCGCCGCGCCACGTTCGCCGCCCTCTGCGCTGCGCGCGAGATACCCTTCGTAGGTGAGGTGTTTGTACGCCCCATGGCGACCGGCCTCGATGGCCTGCAGCTGATTCTCGAGCGCCCGTTCGGCCGCCGACTGCATGTCCACGTCCAGCGACGTGTAGACCTTGAGCCCTTCGTCGTAGAGGCGCTTGCCAAAATGTTCTTCGAGTTCCTGGCGTACCCATTCCACGAAGTACGGCGCGACATCGCCCGACTCACTGCGTTCGGCCAGTTGCAGCGGATACGCCTTGGCCAGCGACGCATCGGCATCGCTGATGGCGCCGCTCCGGCGCATGAGTTCCAGCACGGTGTTGCGCCGCTGGATGGCACGATCGGCAAACCGGCGCGGATTGTAGCGCTCCGGTCCCTTCAGCAGCCCGGCCAGCACCGCGGCTTCGGCCACCGTCACATCGCGTACCGGCTTGCCGAAGTAGCGTTGCGACGCCGTCTCGACGCCGTACGCCCCGTTGCCGAGGTACACCTGATTGAGATAGAGCTCGAGGATCTTGTCCTTGGAATAGCGCCGTTCGATGGCCCGCGCCACACGTCCTTCCTTCACCTTGCGCAGAAGGGTCTTCTCGCGCGAGAGGCGGTCGGGGAAGACATTGCGGGCCAACTGCATGGTGATCGTCGAGAACCCCTGCGCATAACCACCAGCCCGGAGATTGCGCACGGCCGCACCAAAAACGCGGAAGTAGTCGATCCCCGAATGCTGATAGAAGCGACGGTCTTCCGTGATCACGACGGCATCGCGCACGTGCTTCGGAATGTCCTGCAAGCGCACGAGGGTGCGCCGTTCGAGTCCGAGCTCCGTGATGAAACGTCCGTCGACGGCGTAGACCTTGGACGTCTGCCGGGGCACGTACTGCTCCAGGGAGGCGATGGACGGGCAGCGCCCGTCGCGGCAAATGACCACCCAGGCACCGGCGAGCAAGCCGGCACCGATCGCCCCACCAAGGAGCGTGATCACGAGCAACCACCCCAGCCAGGGGCGACGCGTCAACACGGATGAGAATGCCATGAGAGTCCTGAAGGCTACCGACCGGGGCGGTCATCCGCCACGCATGCGACGGGTATCCACCCCTGTTCACCCCTATAAGACCTCACGCGGGCCCATGTGCCCCACACCGCGCAGGCCATTGTGATCTCGCGCACACATGGGACCGATTATCTTGCCACCATGTCTGCACGCCCATCGCTTCTCGACGAGCTCGCCTGGCGCGAGCTGATCCATCAGCACACCGAAGGTCTGCCTGCCGCACTCGCCGCCGGTCCGGTCTCCGGTTATTGCGGGTTCGACCCCACCGCGTCGAGTCTCCACGTGGGCAATCTGGTCCCCATCATGGGGCTGGTGCACATGCAGCGCACCGGGCATCGGCCCTTTGCGCTGGTGGGTGGGGCCACCGGCATGATCGGCGATCCGAGTGGACGGGCCAGCGAACGTGTCCTGCAGGGACTCGACACCATCCATGCCAACGCCGAAGCCATCCGCAACCAGTTGAGTCGCTTCCTCGATTTCGACGGACCGCGCGGTGCGAAGCTGGTCAACAATGTCGACTGGCTGGCCAAGCTGTCGGTGCTCGATTTCCTGCGCGATACGGGAAAGCACTTCTCGGTGAACTACATGCTGGCGAAGGACTCGGTGAAAACCCGCATCGACGGCGGGATTTCGTACACCGAGTTTTCGTACATGCTCCTCCAGTCGCACGACTTCCTCGAGCTGCATCGCACCGAAGGTGTCACGCTGCAGTTCGGCGGCAGCGATCAGTGGGGCAACATCACCGCGGGGCTGGAACTGATCCGTCGCGCCGGCGGCGGCGAAGCGCATGGTCTCACGTTCCCGCTCATCACCAACGCCGACGGTTCGAAGTTCGGGAAGAGCACCGGCGGCGGGTCGGTGTGGCTGGATGCGGCGCGCACGTCGCCGTACAAGTTCTACCAGTTCTGGATCGGCGCCGATGACCGCGATGTGTCACGGTACCTGCGCTACTACACGCTGTTCTCCCACGACGAGATCACCGCGCTCGACGCGGAAGTGCGTTCGGCGCCGGAGAAGCGTACGGCGCAGCGCGCGCTGGCGGCCGAAGTGACGGCGCGGGTGCACAGTGCAGAGGCCGCACGTGTCGCGCAGGAGGTCTCGGCGCTGCTGTTCGAGAAGGCCGATCCGCAGGGACTCTCGGGTGAGGCACTCGAAGCCCTGCGGGAGGAGATTCCGTTTGCCGGATACACCGCCCCGGCCGAAGGCGCACCGGCCGAGGGGATCGACGTGTATCAGTGCCTCACACTGCTCGGCATTGCCGCCTCTCGTGGAGCGGCCAAGCGTCTGCTCGAACAGGGCGGCGTGAGCGTGAACGGAGTGAAGCTGTCCGCAGCCGATCGCACTGTCGGAGAGGACCGGCTGCTGCGTGGCCGCCATCTGCTCATCCGCAAGGGACAGCGGGAGTTCGGACTGATTCACGTACCCTGACGTCTCTTCACCCCTCGAGCAGCGCCAGTACCCGATCGATCTCCTCGAGGGTGTTGTAGCCGTGTGGTGACAACCGGATGGCCCCTTCACGCACGACGTGATTGACCTGTGCGGCCTTGAGTGCCGCGGCCATCGCCTCGAGTCGGGTCGAAGCAAACGACAGCACGCCGGACCGCCGCGCCGGATCGGCGGGTGTCACCATGCGCACATCGGCCCGGCTCGCCGCCCAGTCCACCACGCGGGTGCCCATCTGTTCGATGTGCGCCGCGATGTTCGCCACGCCCACCTCCAGCAGCAGCGCCGTGGACGCATTGGCGGCCGCAAAATCCTGGTAGGCCAGCGTCACGACTTCGAATCGACGGGCATCGTCGAAAAAATCGAACTCGTAGTCGGTGAGGCGCGTGTAGTCGACCGAGGCCTTCATGCACGCCCATCCCACATCGTGCGGCTCGAGTGCGGTCACCAGTTCGCGGCGCACGTACACGAAGCCGGTGCCCCAGGGACTCAGCTGCCACTTCTGTGCACCACTGGCGAAGATGTCCACCGGCAGTGCATGCAGATCGATGGGCCGCACCCCACACCCCTGGATGCCGTCCACGATGAAGAACACCCCACGGGCACGGCACGCATTGCCGATGCGCTCGAGATCGGCCACGAAGCCATTGGCGAACTGCACCCACGACACCACCACCGCCACCACATCGGCCCGGTTGCCGATCGCCGTCACCAGCGCGTCCTCGTCGGGGATGCCGTCGCGCTTCGGGATGAACTCCAGCGATAGGCCACGGGCGCCAAGCGCCTGGAACGGATAGACGCAGCTCGGGAACTCGCCGTCGAACGTGAGGATCACGCCCGGCCGCAGCGGCAGGGCCCGCGCCGCCAGATTGAGCCCGTAGGTGGTGTTGGGCATGAGCGCGATCTCATCGGCGTCCGCGCCCACCAGGGCCGCGAACTGCCGCCGCGCCGTGGCCGCGGCCTCCTGCATGAGGTGAAACGGCAGGTGATGCGGACGCGCCCGCATATCGGTCCATTCCGCCGTGACATTCACCGCGGCCTGCGGCAGCGGCCCCACCGATGCCGCGTTCAGGTAGATCGCGGGATCGTTGGCCATCCACGGATACTCACGGGCACGCAGCGCTGCGACATCGAATGGCGTTGTCATGGGAATCGACCGGCGGATGAAAGTGGGCGGAAAGGAATGAACGTGAGCGAACGTGAGCGGATGCGAGCGAATGCGGCGGAGCGTCAGGCGGCGTCAGGCGGCGTCAGGCGGCGTCAGCGAACACTCGTGAATGTCCGGGAACGTTCGTGAACGCGCCCGGTGACCTGAGCGCCTCAACTGCGACGCTCGGCGCGTGGATCGAGCGCGTCGCGCAACGCATCGCCGAGCAGATTGAAACCGAGCACCGCCACACCGATGGCCAGACCGGGGGCGAGAGACGTCCACGGTGCCGTCCGGAGCTGCGCCAGATCACGTCCATCGGCAATCATCGCGCCCCAGCTTGGCGTGGGTGGCTGCACGCCGAGGCCCAGAAACGACAGCGCCGCCTCGGCCATGATCGCCCCCGCGATGCCCAGCGTTCCGGCAATCACCACCGGCGCCACGACGTTGGGCAGGATGTGTCTGAGCACGATGCGTCCACCCCGCGCGCCCAGCGCACGCATGGCCTGCACGTACTCGAGTTCACGCACCACCAGCACCTGCCCACGCACGAGCCGCGCCATCGCCGCCCATCCCACCACACCGATCACCACGCACACCACGGTGAGCGACGGCTCGAACGCCGCCGCCATGGCGATGAGCAGCAGCAGACTGGGGAACGCGAGCGTGACATCGGCGAGCCGCATGATGGTCTCGTCGGCCCATCGCCCCCGATAGCCGGCGATGAGCCCCAGCCCCACACCGATGGCCAGCGCGATGCCCTGCGACGCGATACCCACCAGCAGCGAGACCCGCGCGCCGTACACGAGTCGCGACCACACATCGCGCCCCTGCGCATCGGTGCCAAGCCAGTGCGTCGCGGAGGGCGCTTCCAGCGTGTGACGGAGATCGATCCGCGCTGGGTCATGCATCGTCATGAGTGGTGCGGCAATCGCCAGCAGCACCAGCAGCACCACCACGGTGGTGCCGATCCATGTGCGGCCATCGTGCTTCAGACGCTGTGTCGCGCTCATGATCGCGACACCGTGCGGCGAGCGTTGGACGGGTGCGGAGAACTCCCACCCTTCGTCTCATGGCTTTCGGATCGTGCCCGGTCGCCCGCCGCATGCGCAAGCTGCACCTGCGCTTCGTCGACGAAGTGTTCCCAGGCATGATCGCGGGCAGCACGCCCCAGGGCCGCATCACCCATCGCACGACGGACGAACGGATCGCCGATCAGCTTCGCCAGCTCCGTGACGAGTGAAACAGGCATCGAAGGATGCTGGGCCGGATTGCCCGGTGCCGCCACGGAGAACGACGTCTCCGCAACCACGAATCCGCTGATGCTCGGCAGCACCAATCCGGCAAACGGGGCATCGTGCGGCACGACGGCGGGAACGCCTTGCTGCATGCCGGCCACGGCGCAGATCGCGGCCGCATCTTCGCTGGTCGCGATCCAGAGCACCGTGGCGGCGCGCATGTCGCCGTTCAACAGGGCCTGCACAGGACGAATCGCCAGTCCCTCCGTGAGATCGAGTGACGCCGCATGTACACGTGCCGTCTGCAACATGGGCGCATCCCCCAGCAGCGTGACCCGCAACGTGTGATGTCGCCGCCGCAGATGAGCGACCGTTCGCAAGGCCGCCGCCGTGCCTTCATCGTAGCCGACACCTTCGCGGTGTATCGGTGGCAACACGAGGATTTGTGGGTCCTGCGCATCATTCCGTGCGTCATCCCGTCCATCATGATGTGCATCAGGATAGGCCCCACCGTCTGTATCGGGCTGTGCCTCATCCGACAGGAACCCGGGCCAACTCACAGCCGGCATCCGGCGCCCCCAGTCGATCACCCGCGCCGGCGTGCCAAAGCCCAGTCGCCAGCCGCCACGATCCTGCGCGGCCTCGCCGCGTTCACCGAACGTCACACGACGCACGACACCACCACGGGCTCGCATTGCCACCGACGCCAGGGCGGCATCCGCTTCCGACCCCACGAGCACGGCATCCGGCCGCAACGCCGAGATGACCTCGCGCACCCCCGAAGCGTGTCGGGTCGTGCCCCCCGCGCTGAACGTGCGCAGCGTCAGACGCGGCCATGCGGCGCTGACACCGCGGTCCACCTCACTGCCGTGTACGCAAGCCACGCCCACCACCTCGCCCCGCGCCCCCAGTGCCGCCACCAGATGCACCAGCAGTTGCACATCGGGCGTGAACCGGGACGCGGTGGTCAGCAGGAGAATGCGCATGCGCTATTGCACGCCGCCCGTCATCACGTCGTCGGGCACATCGTCCGCGATATCATCGGGAACATCGCCGATATCCTCATCGGCTCCGACATCCGCATCGGTATCACCGTCCCGACCCTCCAGCACCCGCCGATCGAACTGCAGCGCGTGAAGACGCGCATAGGCACCGCCCCGCGTCAGCAATTCCACGTGCGTCCCCTCCTCGATCAACGTACCGCCGTCCAGCACGAGGATACGATCGGCATGCTGAATGGTGGCCAGGCGATGCGCGATGACAAAGACCGTGCGCCCCACGAGCAGATTGTCGATGGCTTCCTGCACCAGACGTTCACTCTCCACGTCGAGCGCCGAAGTCGCTTCGTCGAGAATGAGGATGGGCGGATCGGACAGCAACGCCCGGGCAATGGCCAGACGCTGACGCTGACCACCCGACAACCGTGTGCCGCGCTCGCCGAGATTCGTATCCCAGCCCTGCGGCAGCGCTTCGATGAAGCCCAGGGCGTTGGCCGCGCGCGCCGCCGCATCGAGTTGCGCCTGCGTGGCATCGGGCCGACCGAACGCCACGTTGGCCCGCACCGTGTCGTTGAAGAGCACCGTATCCTGACTCACGATGCCGATGAGCGAGCGCAGCGCCTCCAGGCGGATCTCCCGCAGATCGACGCCGTCGAGCAGAATGCGTCCCGCCGTCGGATCAATGAACCGCGGCAGCAGATCCACGAGCGTGCTCTTGCCGGCCCCGCTCGCGCCCACGAGGGCGATGACTTCGCCCTTGCGGGCCGTGAACGACACCCCGTCCAGCGCCACGGCGTGCGCATCGTACTGGAAGCCCACGCCGTCGAACGTGATGGACTCGGTGAACTGAGCAGTCGTGCGCGTCCCACGATCACGGGCCGTTTCGGTGGTGGCGTCGAGCACGTCGAAGATGCGTTCGGCGCTGGCCAGCGACTGCTGCGCGGCCGCAGGCGCCTGCGAAAGCTGCTTGAGCGGCTGCAGCAGACGCATCACCTGCACGAGGAACACCAGCAACTCGGCGCCGGTGAGCGTGCCCTGCACCAGCACCAGTTGCGCCCCGTACCAGAGAATGGCCACCGCGGTGAACGTGCCCAGCGTTTCCGTGACCGGTCCCGACAGCAGGGCCAGTCGCCCCACCCGCACGAAGCCTTTGGCATAGGCCTGGTTCTGCGCCACGAAACGCTGTTCCTCGCGCCCTTCCGCGCGATACGACTTGACCAGCCGCACCCCGCTGACGACCTCCTGCACGAGGCTCGTCATCTCTCCCTGTTCGTTGCCCAGCCGACGGTACCCGCGACGCAGTTTGCGCAACACCGGCTGGATGGCGCCGATGGTGAGCGGTGCGATGACGAGCGCGGCGAGCGACAGTCGCCACGAGGTGGTGAACATCGCCACCAGCGTGGCCAGCACCTGCGCCGCGCTCCACATGGTGCGCGTGACCAGCTCGGTGACCACGGTTTTTGCCGTGGTGGTGTCGTTGAGCACGCGCGCGATGATCTGCCCGACCTTGTTGCGCGTGAACCAGGGCAGCGGCAACCGCAGGAGGTGCGCATACAGCCGGTTCCGCAGATCGCGCACCACGTACTCCTGCAACTGCACGCCCACCTGGCCGCTCAGCCAGATCAGGGCGTTCTTGAGCGTGACCGCGCCGATCACGATCAGCATGACATTGCGGAGCGATCCCATGCGATCCTGCTCGTCGAGCAGGAACCCGATGGTCGCGTTCAGCACCCGGCCGATGGTGCCCGTGCTGGGCAACAACTGGTCGGTCTTGAAGAACGCGTTGAAAAACGGCACCAGCAGCGTGAACGAAAACACATCGGCCACCGCGGCGGCGGCGTTCAGCACCACCACGGCGAACAGCTTGCCCTTGTGGGGCCCCACGAACTGCCAGAGTCGTCGCCACAACAGGGACGGCGGCGTACGGAACGTTCCGGTGACGGACGCAGCGCTCATGATCGCGGTCTCAGCGCTTCGGCGTCAGCAGCGATACCGGCAGGATGCACTCTTCCGGTGAAACGCCGCCGTGCAGGAAGGAGCCGCGATAGCGGCCCTGATACTCCCGCAGCTTGGTCGGATACACGAAAAACGTATCGCCGGCCGCGAGCAGCGTATTGGTGCCCGGTGTCCGGTGCGGCAACCGCAGATCGTCTGGGTTGCTGAACAGCAGCGCGTGATCGGCCCGTTCGGCACGGATGTCCTCACCGAACTTGTAGCGCAGATTGGCCGTGGCATCGCGCTTGGCGAACACGGTTGCCGGTGTGTTGCAGTGCAGCGCGCCGTGATCGCTGGTCACGACCACCGAGATGTTGCGGCGCGACGCTTCCTTGAGCAGCGAGAACAGCGCCGACCGTTCGAACCACTGACGCGTGAGCGCGCGCAGGGCGATCTCGTCGCGGGCCACTTCGTAGAGAATCATCGATTCCGAGCGGCCATGCGTGAGCATGTCGACGAAATTGAACACGAATGCATGCACACCCTCGCCCGCGATGGCGGCCGGCAGATGACGTTCGAGATCGTCGGAATCGGCGGCCGTGGTGAGTTTCTGGTAGCGCACCTGCGCCGGCACCTTCAACTCTTCCAGATGCGCCACGAGCAACTCCTTCTCGTGGGCGTTCAGGGCTTCGTCGTCGCGCTCCCCCCACCAGTCGGGGAAGCGGGCGGCGATCTCACCGGGGAAGAGTCCGCTGAAGAGCGCATTGCGCGCGTACGGCGTGGCCGTGGGGAGAATCGAGTAGTAGTGCGTCGTCTCCACGTCGAACAGCGCGGTCAGCGACGGCTCGAGCGCGCGCCACTGATCGAGACGCAGGCAGTCGATCACCACGAAGATGGCTTTGCGGTCACGCGCCAGCACCGGCAGCAGAAACTCGGTCACGACATCCACCGACAGCGGCGGCCGGTCGCCATCGAGCTCACGCAGCCAGCGCGGATATTCGCGACGCATGAACGCCGCGAATTCGCGGTGCATGTCGGGGTAGAGCCCACGCAGCGATTCGTGCAGCCCGAGTTCGCCGGCATCCGCGAGATCGACGTCCCATTGCATCAGCTCCGCGAATCGCTCGATCCAGCCACGCCAGTCGAGTCCCGCGTACCGTTCCGCTTCGATGGCCCGGAAGCGTTCCACGAAGGCACGCGCCAGTGCCTGTGAGCGGATGAGCGGCCCGTCGAGAATGCGAGTGATGACCGTGAGGACCTGCCGCGGCGTGACGGGCTTGACCAGATAGTCCCGGATGTTCGCGCCGATGGCCTCCTTGAGCGTGGTGTCCTCCTCGCTCTTGGTGACCATCACCACGGGCAGCGACGGCAGGATCTCGCGGATGTCCCGGTAGGCATCGAGGCCGCGGGTGCCCGGCATCTGCTCGTCGAGCAGGACGAGATCGTAGGGGTGCCGCCGCAACAATTCGAGGGCGTCGTCGGCATTGGTTGCCGTCTCCACCCGATATCCCTTGTCGCCGAGGAGCAGCCGGTGCGGTTCCAGAAGGTCCGCTTCGTCGTCCACCCACAGAATCGTCTTCGCCGCCTGCGCCATCCGGACAAGATACCCGATGCGCCGAACGTGGGTCCAGCGAGCCCGGTGCAATCGACAGGGCCGTCGTGCGTCCGGCCCGCGTCTCCACCGCTGGGTGAAGGCGTGCCCGCACTGACCGAACCTCCGGCGGACGTTATGTTCCCTGCCGTGCATATCGAGACGCTTCCGTACGCGCTGGAGTCCCTGCGTTTCCCGTTTCCGGCCCTCGCTTCACTGGCGGGACGTCTGCCCCTTGGCGGCGGCCGTGAGGTGGCGCTGGCGGCGCTGATGACCGCGCGCCTTGCCCAGGGGCTGCTGCCCGACGGGATCCTGCCCACGGCCGAACGGGCCTCGCGCGCCGCAGCGGCCAAGGTGTGGCTGGCCTCGCTCGCGCTGCCGCCGGCCACCCGCTCGCCCTTCGTGCGCTGCGCCGAAACGACGCCGGGGACCGCGCTGCAGGTCGCGGGGGCACTGCGCAGTCTCGTGGCGGCCACCAGCAATCATCTCGACGGTCCCTCCATTCAGGAGCTCGAGCGCCTCGCGCGGCAGCTTGCGGGCGCCTGAGCCGATGAGTCACGACAGCGACATCTCACCACTCACGCGGCTCGTCGCCCGTCTCGATCGCCTGAGTGCCGGTATCAGTGCCAGCGCCGACGACACGGGCGGTTTCGACGTGGCGGTGAGTGTGGGCGATGTCGATCCGGCGATTGTGGCCAGCGGGTTTCCCTCCATCGACCGTGCCATCGGCGGCGGATTCCGGCGCGGTGATCTGGTGGTCCTCGGTGGTGACGACGGCGTGGGATGCTCGGCGCTCGCGCTCGCCATCACCCTGCGCGCCGATCGTCGCGCGCTCCTGCTCACCAGCGAGATGCGCCCGGAGCGCGCCTACGAACGTGCCCTGTCGATGTCGGCCCGGGTCTCGCTCGAGGCCCTCCGACTCGGCGTGGTGTCCACCGACGAGCGCACCCGCCTGGCCACGGCGGCGCTCATGCTGCGCGACAAGGCGCCGGTGGTGGAGACATTGCTCACCGGTGGGGTGCAGGCCGTCGATCGGGCTCTCGAAGCCTCACCCGACGTGCCTCTCGTCGTGGTCGATGCACTGGAAGGCCTGCTCGATCGTGATCTCGCTCCGGCCGATGCACTGGCCCACGCGGTGCTCACGCTCAAACGGTTGGCCCTGCATCGACAGGTGGTGGTGCTGCTCACCACACATCTCCCGGCCCTCGACCGACAGCGTGGCGACCGGCGTCCGCGGCTCGCCGACTTCGGACTCGGCGGCGCCGTGGGCGCGCACGCCGACCTCGTACTCGGCTTGTATCGCGAGGAACTCTACGAAGCCGATCTCGGCGTGACCGGCGCCACGGAGTTGCTGGTCCTCAAGCACCGCGACGGGCCGCGTGGGTACATCGATCTCTATTTCGATGCGCGGTTCGGACGATTCGAGGACGTGCTGGAGGAGTAGGGCGCGGCGCGTTTCCGGCGTGTGCGTTTCCGGGCAATGCGTTTCCGCTGGTTGGGGGTAAACGACTGGCGATGCAGGGCCGCCTGCGGCGGCGATACCCGCAGGATGAACGGCCGGATACCAGCAGGATTGGGCCTGTGTGGAAAGCAAGGACCTCGTGATGCCGGTAGATCGGAAACAGCAACACGTGACACGGATTGAGCAGATATCGCGGAAACGCGCTGATCAAGCGGGCACGATTCATACAATAAAAAACATCTTGTTGTTGTCTCTGCGTGTTTCCGCGCCATCTGTTTCATCTGCGGCGTGCTGTTGCTGTTTGTCGATGCGATCGACTGGCAGCCCGCGCCGCCCCGCGACGTCCTTGCCCCGCACGGGCCCAATCCTGCTGGTATCCGGCCGTTCATCCTGCCGGTATCGCGCCCGCAGGGCGCCCCTCAACCCCAAGGCCCTCCCAGAACTCTCCAGCGCCGCACCAGGCCGCACCGCCATCCCGCGCCCGGAGCCGAGCACCGGGTTCACCAGCCCCCCGACCGACCGCATATTTCAGGGATAACCCAGAACGACGACTTTCCCGGTAGCGAGACAGGACGATGGCTGGTCACAGCAAATGGAAGCAGATCAAGCACTACAAGGCCGCCACCGACAAGAAGCGGGGCGCGCTCTTCACCCGCCTGATCCGCGAAATCACGATGGCGGCGAAACTGGGGGGCGGTGATCCCTCCGGCAATCCGCGTCTGCGCACGGCCATCGACAACGCCAAGGCCAGCTCGATGCCCAAGGACAACATCGAGCGCGCCATCAAGAAGGGTACCGGCGAGCTCGAAGGCGTCGACTATACCGAAGTGCTGTACGAAGCCTACGGACCCGGCGGCGTCGCCATCATGATCGCCGCCGTCACGGACAATCCCACGCGCACCGTGGCCGACGTCCGGCACAAGCTCTCGCGCAACAACGGCAACATGGGCACCACCAATTCGGTGGCCTTCATGTTCGACCGCAAGGGACAGATGACCGTGCCCTCCGATGGCGTGAACGAAGACGCACTCATCGAAGCCGCGCTCGAGGCCGGCGCCGAGGACGTGGTGAACGAAGGCGAAGTCTTCGTGATCACCACCGACCCCGGTGCGCTGCATGCCACCAAGGAAGGGCTCGAAAGCGGGAAGTACACCGTGGAGAACGCCGAACTCGCCTGGGTGCCGCGCAGCACCGTGAAGGTGGAAGGCGACAACGCCACGCAACTGCTCAAGCTGCTCGAAGCGCTCGAAGAACTCGACGACGTGCAGAAAGTCGACGCGAACTTCGAAATGGACGAAGACGCGATGGCCGACGCGTGACCCGTCCGTCGCTCGTGCTCGGGATCGACCCCGGCACGGCGGTGACCGGGTTCGGGGTGGTGGCATTCGATGGACGGGCCGCCACCCTCGTGGAATGCGGCGTGCTGCGCACCACCGCGCACGACGCCCTCTCCGTGCGACTCACGGAAATCCATGATGGCGTGCGCGACCTCATTGCCCGCCATCGTCCCGATACCATCAGTGTCGAGGACATCTTCTACGCCCGCAACGTACGCACCACGGTGGTGCTGGGTCACGCGCGCGGCGTGATCCTGCTGGCCGGACAGCAGGCCGGTCTCACCATCCGCGAGTATCCGCCGGCCGAGATCAAGAAGGCCATCACCGGACGTGGCGCGGCCACCAAGGAGCAGGTGCAATTCATGGTGACCAAACTGCTGCGGCTCAAACATGCGCCTGAACCCGCCGATGCGGCCGATGGTGTGGCCGCCGCACTCTGTGCCTGTCTGTCCATCCAACTGCCGCGCCTTCCCGAAGTGCGACGGCCCGACATGACCACCACCAAACGAGCGCCCCGTCGATGATTTCCCAGGTGCGTGGGACGTTGGTCCATCGTGAACTCGATCGCGTGGAGATCCTGACTGCCGGTGGCGTGGCCTACGAATGCCTCATCCCGCTGTCGGTCTTCGAATCCCTTCCGGCCGAAGGGGGCACGGTCACGTTGCACACGCATCTCGCCGTACGTGAAGACGGGTGGCAGCTCTACGGGTTTTCCCACGCGTACGAGCGTGCGGTCTTTCAGAAGCTGCTTGGCGCCAAGGGTGTGGGTCCCGCACTGGCGCTGGGCATTCTCTCGGCGCTCACCCCCGATCGGGTGGTGCGGGCCCTGCGCGACAAGGACGTGCTCACGCTCATGCGCGTGCCGCGGGTGGGTCGCAAGAAAGCGGAGCAGATCATTCTCGATCTGGCCGACAAGATCGACACCGTGGGGACGGCCCCCACAACGGGCACGGCGCCATCACCCGGAAGTGATGACGCCGTACGGGCGCTCATAACGCTCGGCTACAATCAGGTCGAAGCCGAACGGGCCGTGCGGGCCGTCGTGGAAGGCGGCACACACGGAGAAGTCAGTGCGATCGTCCGCGGCGCGCTGGCGAAGCTCACCGCCAAATAGGCGATCGACTGACCGATCCACGACTCAGCGGCGATACCCGCTCGACTCACGCGCGGGTGGCGTGCAGTTCGGAATCGTGATCGGCTGACCGTTCGGGCCGGTCGGCATGGGATTCATCAGCGTGCGCGAACTCTTCTGGGGATCTTCGCTGGCGAGGTACGCGAACATCGCAGTGAGCGTCGCGTTCTGCTTGAGATCGTCCATGACGACCTTGTCGTAGGAGTCGCGGTTCGTGTGCCAGGTGGTGTTGCCATAGTCCCAGCCCAGTGCGCCGAGGCTCGCCGCGGGCGCACCATGGCAGAGGAACGAGGCGTGATCCGATCCACCGCCGATGCCCGACGGGCCTGACAGACGGATGGTCTGCGTGAGCTGGGCCGGCATCTGCTTCATGTACTGGGCGAGACGCGGGCCGTTCTCCGGCAGGATGCTCGGGCCGGTGCTCACGATGCGTCCAGTGCCGTTGTCCTGATTGAACGCGAACTGCAGGCCCTTGATCACCTCGGGATGATCGGCCGCGTACGCGCCGGAGCCGTTGAGGCCCTGCTCTTCACCGCTCCAGTGTCCCACCACGATGGTGCGCGACGGGTTGGGCAGCACGGTCTTCAGAATGCGCAACGCTTCGAGCATCGTGATGGTGCCCGTGCCGTTGTCGGTGGCGCCGGAGTGTCCTTCCCAACTGTCGAAGTGCGCCGACAGCACCACGTATTCATCGGGCTTCGACGATCCCTTGATCTCGGCCACCACGTTGAACACCGGCTTCTCACCGAGCGCCTGCGATTCGGCGAGCATCTTGATCTTCGGTCCCTGCTTGTTCTGGGCCAGACGGAAGAGCATGCCGTAGTCTTCGCAGCCGATATCGATGGTGGGCAGCGCGGCATTGCGCGGCGAGCCGAACACCTTGTCGATGCCGGGGAACTGCGACCAGTTCGATTCGAAGACGGCCACGGCACCGGCGGCCTTCACGTCGGCGTAGAACGTGGGGACGCGCTGCGTGAGTCCCGCATAGGTGGCCGTGAGGTCACGCTGCGCCGAGTCGAGCGCGGCCAGCGTGCTGGCCATCGCGAACTCCTGCACCTGCGCCGGCATGCGGCACGACAACCGCGGCGCGCTCGCGAGCACGATCTTGCCCTTCACGTTCGGCAGCCACGCCTTGAACTCCTCGGGCGTCGCATACGGCTTGAGCGTGATGACGTCCCCTTCCACCCACTTGCCGGCGGTGTTGCCGCTCCACGACATCATCGTGGCTTCGAGCGGCTTGACGCGCGGCGCGGTGAGCTGGACGAATGTGGCGCCGCGGTTCCACGAATTCCACGTGCCGTACTGCTCCTTGCGCGCCGGCACGCCCCACTTTTTGTACGTGGCGAGCAGCCAGTCCTGACCGCGCGTCATGTTGGGCGATCCGGTCAGACGCGGTCCGATGGAATCCATGAGCTGCTGGGCGAGCGATGCGGCCTGTGAGCGCTGCATGCCCTCGTCCCAGATCTTCTGGATCATCGGATCGGTGGGCGCGTCGGTGCGCACGTAGTCGGGCGCCGGCGAGATGGGGAGTCCCTGCGGATTCCGTACGACGGGCGGCGGCCCGCCGCGGCCACCGGGAGGCTGCGCGGACAGTGACGACGCAGCAAGTGCGAGAAGCACGACCGATTTCTTCATGACCGAAACCAGAGTGTTGGTAACGTGAGGAGAATGACAGGATGGCCCGTTCGTGACGGACCTATCCTTTCAAATTACGACTGTTGCGGGGATTTGTGGACGCCCCGGGAGCGACGGGTCCGGAGTGGCGCAGCGTCGGCGGCTTTCGGAGAGGCGGATGGGATTTGGAGGGCGCCCTGCGGGCGCGATACCGGCAGGATGAACAGCGGATACCAGCAGGATGGCTCCGTGCGGGGCGATGCCGCGTACACCACCACCACAAGCAACAGCAACAGCAAGTCGCAGATGAAACAGATGGCGCGGAAACGCGCGGATACTGCTGCACCGATGCAGTATCCGCGCGTTTCTGTGTCACCTGTAGAATCTGCGTTCTGTTTTTCTGCTGTTGTTTTTGTTGCCGCCGCTTCCCAATCACGCCCGTGGGCTCAGTCCATCCACGAGACTGGTGCGGTACGCTTTCCAGGCGGGCACGAAGCCGATGAGCATGCCCGACACGATCACGATCGCGAGATACATGTACTCGGTCTCACCGAGTGCACGCAGCGCGAGATGCAGACCGAAGCGCTGTTCGATCGGCCCCTGCGCCAACGCCAGCCCGGCGTACACGGCAGCCACACCGACGATGCAGCCGATGATGGCCAGCATCGTACTCTCGATCACGAGCAGCGCGATGATGGTTTTGGGGCCGGCGCCCACGGCACGCAGGATCGCCATCTCCCGACGACGCGCTTCGAGTGACGAATAGAGCGCCACCAGCATACCGGTGATGCTGATCGCCACCGCGAACATCGCGATCACCCGCAGACCCACTTCGGCGCTACCGATGTTCTGCCACAGCTCACCCAGTGCCACACCGGGAATGACGGCCGTGAGCGGTTCCACCAGATCGGTGTTCATCTCCCGCTGCAGCATCAGCGCTTCGAAACGGTTCTTGGTGCCCACGAAAAATGCGGTGATCTGATCGTCGCCGTGATCGTGCGCCTCCGCTTCATCGTGCTTCTCCTCGGCGGGCGCGGCCTTCACGGGTGTTTTCACCACCGGCTTGACCGGCTGCGCCACGACCGCCGCCGGCGCCTCGGCACCCGGCATCACCATCGGCGTGCCCGGTGGGGGTTCGGCTCCCGGCATCGCCATCGGGGTGCCCGGCGGAGGTTCCGCGCCCGGCATCGCCATCGGCGTACCGGGCGGCGGCGCCACCGGCAGTGCGGCGGCACGACGTTTGTTGGCTTCCACCACCGCGACCGCGGCGGCGGACGATGCCGACGAAGCGCGACCTGCCTGGGCCGACGCACGGCCGGGCGCCGAATCGGGACGCGGCGAGATCGAGGTGGGCAACACCGGAGCAGGTGCCGCGGTCTCCACACCCTCGTGCATCGCTTCGATGCCTTCCAGCGTCACGTACACCGCACGATCGATCGGCGTGAACGTCCGCGCCAGCACACCCACCACGTGGAACGGATGCGCATCATGATTGGACGTACCGATGTCGCGCAGGCCGTGGGTGACCACCACCGGTGTGCCCACCGTGTACTTGAGGCGATCGGCCACTTCGCTGCCGATCACCACTTCCGTATCGGACTGCGCCGCCCGACCGGCCGCGAACACGATCGGATTGTTCTGACGATAGCGATACCGCTCGTAGAACTCCGTCGTGGTGCCCACCACGCGGAAACCCCGATGGCTGTCGCCCAGCGAATACGGCACCACCCACTTCACCGCCGGATGCTCCGCCCACCGTTCCATCGTGGACAGCTTCACCGAACCGGCCGGCGAACCGATGCCGAACACGGTGCTCAGCAGGATCTGCAGGGTGCCGCCGCGCGCGCCGACAATCAGATCGACACCCCGGATGGTGCCCGCAAAACTTTCCCGCACCCCGGCGCGCACCGTTTCGATCCCCACCAGCAGCGTCACCGACAACGCGATGGACGCCACCGTCAGGGCCGTGGTGAGCAGTCGACTGCGCAACGACGCCAGTGCCAGACGCAGAATGAGCATCATGCGGCACCTCCGTGCGGCGCGGCAAAGGTGCCGGTCTGCCGGCTGCTGCGCGCGGCGTGATTGATCTCGGTCAGCTCCACGATGCGGGAGAACAACGGCATCAGTGTATGATCGTGACTGACGAACACCAGCGTGGCGCCGGCCTTCTCACAGGACCGGAACAGCAGTTCGAGGAACTGTTCCCGGCGATCCGTGTCGAGCGCGCTGGTGGGTTCATCGGCGATGACCACCTCGGGGTGCCCGATGAGCGCGCGCGCCGCCGCCACCCGTTGCTGCTGTCCGACGCTCAGTTCGGTGATGGGCGAGTCGAGATACCGCGCGATGTCGAGCTGCTCCGCCACATCCTGCACCGCCGCGTCGTACGACTGCGACCCCAGTCGCTGACGACGCACCGGTTCGAGCCGGATGGGCAACAGGATGTTCTCCCGCACCGGGAGGTACGGAATGAGGTTGAACATCTGGAACACATACCCCAGATGCCGCGCGCGAAACGCGTCCCGCGCACCACTCGACATCGTGGAGAAATTCTCGCCGAGCACTCGCACCTCGCCGCTGGTGGCCTGCAGGACCCCCGCGAGAAGGCCGAGCAGCGTGGTCTTGCCACTCCCGCTCGGCCCGTGCAGGAAGACCGTCTCGCCACGGGCGATGGTCAGCGAATCGATCGCCAACACATCGGCCCCGGTGCGATAGGCAAAGCGCAGCTTCGAGAGCTCGACGGCCGGAGTGGCCGCCGCGCCCGTCATTTCGACGAGTAGGGCTCGACCTTCATCCCTTCGAGTTGATAGCCCACCGTCCCATAGGGGCTTTCGATCGAAGAGATCTTGAGGCGTCCGGACATCCACACCGCGTCGAACAGGTTCAGCTTGACCGACTTCCGGCCCGACATCTCGACCATGACGATCTGGTTGGGCGGCGGCGGCGGGGTGTGCACGCAGGCTCCGTAGTACGGCACCAGCAGGAACTCGGCGCCTTCCTCCTGGAAGTCGTCGAGCGGCACCACGAAGCCCGGCAGACGCACGAGCTTGCCGTCGAGCTTCTTCAGGGTGTCGGAAGCCTTGCCGTTGGAGTAGTCGAGACCGGCCAGCACGCGCCAGTCGATGTTGACCGTCTCGTCTGCGGCCTCGGAGGCGGGGACCGGGGTGGCCTTCGCCGGCGTGACCGCGGTGGCCGCCTTGGCCGGCGTCGGCCGGTCCGGACCGGGCGGGGTCGTGAATGCCGACGACGCCACCACGAGGGCGGCAATGCCGGTCAGGGAAAGCAGGGCGCTGGGACGACGATGCATAGGGGCTGGCTCGCTGGCAGGACGGGAATGTCTCAAAATACGCAGTCGCGGCCGGCCGCGCTGCGGTATCTTCCGGCCATGAGTCGCGCGGAGATTACTACACCGGAAGTGCTTTCCGAGGAAAGCGTCGTCGAATTGTCGCTGCGCCCCCAGCGTCTGGCCGAGTTCATCGGTCAGGCCAGGGTGAAGGAGAGCCTCGGGATCGCCCTCGACGCGGCCCGGGCCCGCCGGGAGCCGCTCGACCATCTGCTTTTCTTCGGGCCGCCGGGGCTGGGGAAAACCACCCTGGCCGATCTGATCGCCCGGGAGCTGGGCGTGAACCTCACGGTGACCTCCGGGCCGGCCCTGGAAAAGCCCAAGGACCTCGTCACGCCGCTCACGAATCTCCGGGAAGGCGACATTCTCTTCATCGACGAGATCCATCGCCTCCGGCCGGTCATCGAGGAGTTCCTCTATCCGGCCATGGAGGACTTCCACATCGACATCCGTCTCTCCGAAGGCCCCAACGCCCAGACCGTGCAGGTGGGACTCGAGCGCTTCACGCTCGTGGGCGCCACGACCCGTCTGGGCATGCTCACGGCGCCGTTGCGCGCCCGGTTCGGCATCGTGCACCAGCTCGGGTTCTATCCCGTGGAGGAGCTCGAAGTGATCGTCCGGCGCACTGGCGAGGTGCTGCGGGTGGAGATGGACGCGGAAGGTGCCGGGGAGATCGCACGCCGGTCGCGTGGCACACCGCGTGTGGCCAATCGGCTGCTGCGTCGTGTGCGCGACTACGCCGAAGTGCGCGCCGACGGCCGCATCACGCGGGCCGTGGCCGAAGCGGCGCTCGCGCTGCTCGACGTGGACCATTTTGGTCTCGACGACATGGATACCCGTCTGCTGCGCACCATCATCGAAAAATTCGATGGCGGTCCGGTGGGTCTCGCCACCATCGGCGCGGCCATCGGCGAGGATCCGGGCACCATCGAGGAGGTGTACGAACCGTTCCTCGTGCAGCACGGCTTCCTGCAACGCACGCCGCGCGGACGCGTGGCCACCGCGCACGCCTATCGGCATCTGGGCTTCGTGCCCCCCGTGGGCAGTCCCGAGCAGCCGGGATTGTTCCCCGGCTGAAACCGCCGAACCCACGCGGCTTCCACCCGCGGCCCGGAATCGGACCATCGATATGAGTATGATGATATGCTCCGAGCCCGCCGCCGTTGCGCGCGGAGCGTGGATCTGTTGTCTTTCAGGGCTCCCATGACCGTTCCGCCCGATCTGCGCGGCGTGCCCGAGTCCGACATCGACCTTCCGCCCGCGGAACCCGGTCGTCCCGTCGGGGATCGCACCGCCGACTACGACTACGACCTCCCCGAGGAGCGCATCGCGCAGCAGCCCGTCGAGCCGCGTGATGCGAGTCGTCTGCTCGTGGTCGATCGCGCCACGGGAACGCGTACGCACCGGCATTTCCGCGACATCCTCGCGTTGATCCCTCCCGGCGACACCATCGTGCTCAACACCACCAAGGTGTTCCGGGCGCGCCTGCTCGGACATCGGGAGAGTGGGGGACCGGCGGAGATCCTGCTGCTGCGTCATGTGCGCGATGCGCACTACGAAGCCATGATCCACCCCGGCGGCAAACTGCGCCCCGGTCGTATCGTCACCATCGCGCCCGGCTTCACGGTGGAGATCGTCGACACCACGCCGCGCCGCACACGCATCGTGCAGCTGCACGCGCCCGATTTTGCGTCGGTCACCGACGCGATCGAACAGCACGGGCACATTCCGCTGCCACCGTACATCGAACGCGCCGACACGGAAACCGACGTGCAGCGCTACCAGACGATCTACGCGCGGCAGGCCGGATCGGTGGCCGCCCCCACGGCGGGACTGCACTTCACCGACGAACTGCTGGCCGCGCTGGACGCGCGGGGGGTCGGGCGCGTGAACGTGCTGCTGCACGTCGGCGCGGGAACGTTCCGACCGGTCAGCGACGACGATCCATCCAAGCACGTCATGCACGAGGAGTGGTGCGAAGTCACCGCCGACGCCGCCCAGCGTCTCAACGACACCCGCGCCCGCGGCGGACGCATCTGGGCCGTGGGCACCACCTGCGTGCGCACCATCGAGACCGCCTCCGATGTGCACGGCGTCGTGCATCCCTACCTCGGCGAAACCAACATCTTCCTGCGGCCGCCCTATCGCTTTCGTGGGGTCGATCATCTGCTCACCAACTTCCATCTGCCCCGCTCCACGCTGATCATGCTCGTGGCCGCGTTCGCGGGGTACGACCTGACGATGCAGGCCTACCGCGAGGCCGTGGCGAGCGAGTACCGGTTCTACAGTTACGGGGATGCGATGGTGGTGCTGTGAGTGACGGGTTGGGCGTTTCGGGTTCGGGGGTGAACGGCCGGGTGGCGGGTGGTGGGTCGTGAGTGGGTTCGGGTTTGCCGTACACGGCACAGATGGGGAGGCGCGGGCGGGTGTGTTCTCGACACCGCATGGACCCGTGCAGACACCACAATTCATGCCGGTGGGCACGCTGGCGTCCGTGAAGGCGCTCGACCCCGATGATCTGCACCGGCTCGGAGCAACCATGGTGCTGGCGAATGCCTATCACCTGCGCCTGCGGCCGGGCGACGAAACCGTGCGCACGTTCGGCGGGTTGCATCGGTTCATGCAGTGGGATGGTCCGATGCTCACGGATTCGGGGGGATTCCAGGTGTTTTCCCTCGAGGGATTGCGCACCATCGCCGAGGAGGGCGTGGAATTCCGCAGTCATCTCGATGGCTCCCTGCAGCAGTTCACGCCGGAGTCGGTGATGCGCATCGAGCGCAATCTCGGCGCCGACGTGATCATGCAGTTCGACCACGTGGTGCCCGGACAGTCACCGCACGAGCTGGCGCGGGAAGCCATGGAACGCAGCGTGCGCTGGCTGGTGCGCTGCCGCACCGCGTTCGGGCAATTGCAGGCCGAGGACACGCTGGCCCCCACACCGGTGCAGGCGCTGTTCCCCATCGTGCAGGGCGGCATTCATGCCGATCTGCGGCAGGCGTCCGCCCGGGCCATTCAGGACGTGGGCGACTGGGTGGGTTACGGCATCGGCGGGCTGTCGGTGGGGGAAACCAAGCCGGACATGTATGCCATGCTGGACGTGGTCAACGGGGTGCTGCCCCGCGACCGTCCCCGGTATCTCATGGGCGTGGGTTTTCCGGAGGACCTGGTGGAGGGGGTGGCACGTGGGGTCGACCTGTTCGACTGCGTGGCGCCCACCCGCATGGGTCGCACCGGCGCGTTTTTCACCACCACCGGCCGGCGCAGCATCAAGAACGCCGCCTGGCGTCTGGACACCACCCCGCTGGACTCCGACTGCGGCTGCGTGGCGTGCACCCGGTTTTCCAAAGGCTACATTCGCCATCTGTTCGTGGCCGAGGAGATCCTTGGACTCCGCCTCCTGAGCCTCCACAATGTACATTTCCTCGTTGCGCTGATGCGCGAGGCCCGGGACGCCGTCCTGGCCGGCACCTTCGCGGGCTGGAGCCGTGACTGGCTCGCCCGTTATCACTCCCGCTCCTCCGTCTCATGACCGCACCCGTCATCGCCAGCTTCGCTCTGCTGCAGGCCTCGCCCACCACGGCGATCCCGCAGATGATTTTCATGTACGGCGCGATTTTCGCGATCTTCTATTTTGTGCTCATCCGCCCGCAGCAGCGGCAGCGCAAGAAACACGACGAAGTCGTGCGCACGCTCAAGAAGGGCGACGAGATCGTGACCGCCGGCGGTATCGTCGGTGAAGTCGTGCACATTGCGTCGCAGGGCAAGGATGGCGCGGCCACCATGGAAGACCGCATCACCATCAAGTCGGGTGAGTCGCGCCTGATCATCGAACGTGGCCGCATCGCGCGCGTGGGCAGCCCCACGTCGGCCGCGTAAGGTCCACGCCCGGAGACACCGTGTCGCTGCTCGATATTCACGTCCTCGGCTCGCCCATTCTCCGACAGGAGACGGAGCGGGTGGAACAGGTCACGCCCGAACTGCGCCGTCTCGTCGACAACATGTTCGACACGATGGAAGCCGCCAAGGGCGTCGGACTGGCCGCGCCTCAGGTGGGCCGCACGGAGCGCTTGGCCGTGGTCGATGCCGACGACGTGCGCCTCGTGATCATCAATCCGGAGATCGTGCTCCGTGAAGGACTCGAGCGTGGAGAGGAAGGTTGCCTCTCCATCCCCGAGGTGTACGCCGACGTGGACCGGCCGGCCCGGGTGATCGTGCGCGCGCAGGACATCGATCTGAACTGGTTCGAAGTCGACGCGGCCAATCTGCTGGGTCGATGCCTGCAGCATGAAATCGATCACCTGCACGGCAAGCTGTTCACCGATCGACTGAGTCTGCTCAAGAAGCGCGCCGCCATGCGCGACTGGGAACAGGAAAAGACCAAGTATCCCAAGCTGCTGCGTGTGCTGCCGGTGGGTGATCTCCCGCCGGAACGCTGAGCGGGCGACGCCCCATGCGCATTCTCTTCTGGGGCACGCCCGACTTCGCCGTGCCACCCCTGCGTGCCCTGCTGGGCGAGGGCCACGATGTCGTGGGCGTGGTCACGCAACCCGATCGCCCGCGCGGGCGGTCGCGATCGCAACTCGATCCGTCGCCGGTCAAACAGGTGGCGCTCGAGGAAGGGTTGCCGGTGCTGCAACCCGACAGGCCACGCGGTGAGGCGTTCCTGGCCGAGATGCGCGCCCTCGCACCCGACATCTCGGTGGTGGTGGCTTATGGTCACATTCTGCCCAAAAACGTCATCAATCTGCCGCCACACGGCACGCTGAACATTCACGCGTCGCTGCTGCCGGCGCTGCGCGGTGCGGCGCCCATCCAGGCCGCCATTCTGGAAGGGATGCCGGAGACCGGCGTGACCATCATGCAGATGGTGCCCGCGCTCGACGCGGGAGACATGCTGCATGTGCTGCGCATGCCCATCGACGACGACATGACCTACGGCGAATTGCACGATGCGCTCGCCGAACATGGCGCGCTGGCCATCGTGCAGGCGCTGGCCATGATCGATGCCGGCGTTTCGCACGCGCTACCGCAGGAAGAATCCCTCGCCACCTATGCCGCCAAGATCGATCGGGCCACCGCGCAGATCGATTTCCGTGCACCGGCCCGGCAGGTGCAACGGGTGGTGCGGGCGTTCGATCCGCGTCCCGGCGCCTGGGCCATGTTGCGGGACACGTCGGTCAAGTGCTTCAGCGCCCGTGTCGTGGGCGATGGCAGTGATGCAGCGCTCGACGATCCCACCCGCGAGAGTCCGCCGGGCACCGTGCGCAGCGTGGAAGCCGACGGCGTCGCCGGTGGCATGATCGTGCGGTGCGGCGTGGGCGCCGTGCGTGTGCTCGATGTGCAGCCCAGCGGCAAGCCGCGCATGACCGCGTTGGCCTGGGCGCGTGGCCGTGGCGTGAGCATCGGCGATCAGTTCGCGCTGCCTGTCGTCGCTGCGTCGGCATCCGCGACCGCGGATCCCGCGTGATCGTCACCCCGTCGCGCATTGCCGCCGCCGGCGTGCTCGCCGACCTGCGCGCCGGACAGTTGCTCGACGCCAGCTTCGAGCGGCGCACCGCTTCGCTCGACGCCCGCGACCGGCGATGGGTGCAGGAGCTGGTCTGGGGCGTGCTGCGTCATCGCGATCGTCTCGATGCCATGCTCGCATCACGCATCCGCGGCGGGCTCGGTGTGCTCGATGACGGAGTGCTCGATGTACTGCGCCTGGGCACCCATCAGTTGCTGTCGATGGACAGTGTGCCGCCCTACGCCGCCATCGGACAGTCGGTGGAGGCGGTGAAGCGCCGTCACGGTCAGGGGGCGGGCAAGCTGGTGAATGCGGTGCTCCGCCGTGTCGATCGTGAACGCGCGCACATCGACCCCACACCACCCGCCGATCCCGTCGAAGCACTCGCCCTGCGGTATTCACACCCCGCGTGGGTGGTGGCGCGCTGGGTGGAACGGTGGGGGCTCGAAGAAACGGGTGCACTGCTCGCGCTCGACAATGCGCCTGCACCGGTCGTCGTGCGTCCGCATGGCATCGACGCCGATGCACTCGCGCATCGGCTCGCCCAATCGGACGTGACCACCCGCGCCGTGGCGCTGGTGCCCGACTCGCTCGAGATCACCGGCCCGGTGGCCCTCACCGAACTCGAGACCTTCCGGCGCGGACAGTTCTACGTGCAGGATCCGGCCGCGACCCTCGTGGCCCGATACGCCCATGTGCCTGAACACAGCGTGGTGGCGGACCTCTGTGCGGCGCCGGGCAGCAAGGCCCTCGAACTCGCACGTCGGGCGCGACTCGTGGTGGCGGCCGACCGCAACCCCGCGCGCGTGACACGCATGCGCGCGGGGTTCGCACGACTGACCGCCGACCTGGCCGCACCAGCTGCCCCAGTGGCGCCGCCTACAGCGACGGACACCACGCCCGTCTCCCGCCTGGTTCCGCTGATTGCCGATGCCACGTGTCCGGCCATCACCGCGGTGGACGCCGTGCTGGTGGACGTGCCCTGCACCGGCACCGGCACCTTCCGGCGTCATCCCGATGCCCGCTGGCGTCTCCAAGTCTCCGATTTTGCCGTGCTGGGGGCGCTGCAACGCCGTATTCTGGCCGCGGCCGCGACCGTCGTGCGGCCGGGCGGGTTGCTCATCTACAGCACCTGCTCGCTCGAACCCGAGGAGAACGACGAACCGGTGGACGCCTTTCTCGCTGCGCACCCGGAGTTCACCGTGGAACCACCACCCATCGGCGTGGTATCGGACAGCGTCATCGACCAGGGACGACTCCGCGTCCTGCCACATCGCCACGGCACGGATGGCGCGTTTGCCGTCCGCATGAGAAGGGCAGCCTGACATGGCCAAGACCAGGACTTCCTCCCGCCAGCGTGCGTCCACCGGCGGCGCCGTCTACCGCCTCTGGGGGCTGCGCGCGCTCGTCGCCATCGTGGTGGGTGCCGCACTGGGAGCCGCCGGCGGCGTGATGACCGTGAACAAGCTCGAACCGGGACGGGCCGACAGCGTCGATTCACTCGCCGTGATGCTCGACTCCATCTCGCAGGGCAACATTCCGAAGCCCACCGCGTCCCCGGGCACGGCGCCCGCCGCCGCGCCGGCTCCGGATACACAACCCACGAGTGAAACGCTGGTGGTGGTGCCGTCGGTGATCGACCTCGAGGAAGGCGCGGCACGCAACGCGATTCTGGACATCGGTCTGCAGGTGGGTGAAGTGCAGTTCCGGCCGTCCGCCAAACCGGCGGGCATCGTGCTGGCCACCTTCCCCATGTCCGGCGCGCGTGTCATGACCCGCAGCGCCGTGACGCTCGTGCTCAGTGATGGCCGTGATCCCGCGGACACGCTGCACACGTCGTGGCACTGAGCCACGTTGCCGAACCAACACCGTTCGTTTCCCGATTCTTCGCAGACTCCCGCACCCTTCCGATGACCGTTCGTATCGCTCCCTCCGTGCTCAGTGCCGATTTCCGCATCCTCGGCGACGAGATCGCGATGTGTGAAGCCGGTGGCGCCGACTGGATCCATGTCGACGTCATGGACGGCCGCTTCGTGCCCAATCTCTCGTTCGGCGTGAAAGTGATCGAGGCGGTGCGCAGGTCCACCACCCGCGTCGTCGACGTGCATCTGATGGTGCAGGAGCCCGAGAAGTATTTCGACGACTACGTGAAGGCGGGCGCCGATGTGCTCACCATTCATGTGGAGGCCGCACCGCATCTCGACCGCCAGCTCATGCGCATCAAGGAACTCGGCGTGAAGGCGGGCGTGGCGCTCAATCCCGGCACTCCGCTCGCGGCCATCGAGGAGGTGGTGCACCTGCTCGATCTGGTGCTCATCATGAGCGTGAATCCCGGCTACGGCGGTCAGAAGTTCATCGAATATTCCGTCGACAAGATCGAGCGCATGCGGTTCCTGCTCGATCAGGCCGACAGCGCGGCCGTGTTGGAAGTGGACGGCGGCATTTCGCGCGACACCATTCAGCGCTGCTGGCGCGCCGGCGCCGACACGTTCGTGGCCGGCAACGCCATCTTCGGTGCCGCCAATCCGCAGGCCGAGATCGCGGTGCTGCGCAATCTGTGCACGGAGTCGGTATGACCGTCAAACAACAGTGGCTCGTCGTGCTCGCCATCGTCGCCCTGCTCGGCGGCGGCGCGTTCGCGGCATCGCATTTCCTGAAGGACGAACTCACCAGTGTCACGGTGGGCTCCAACGCGCCGGGTTTCATCGCGCAGACCCTCGAGGAACCCGGCCGCCCCAAATCGCTCACCGACTATCGGGGCGACGTGGTGGTGCTGAACATCTGGGCCACCTGGTGCATTCCCTGCCGCGCGGAAATGCCGAGCATGGAAGCGTTGTACAAGGATCTGGGGCCCAAGGGCCTCAAGATCGTCGCCATCAGCGTGGACGACGCCGACGCCGGTCAGAAGATCCGCGATTTCGTGAAGGAGTACGGCATCACATTCGACGTCCTGCACGACGGAACCGGATCCATTCAGGGGATCTATCGCACGACCGGCGTGCCCGAGACGTTCGTGCTCGACCGCGAGGGCATGATCCGCAAGAAGTGGATCGGGGCCGACGACTGGGCCTCCGAGGGCAATCGCCGGCTGCTCGAACAACTGCTCGCCCAACCGAAATCCTGAGCCACGCTCCGATGCGGATCTCCTCCATGGTCGTGGTGCGCGCGGTGGTGGCGCTCGTGCTCTCCATCGCGCTCTGGGTGTTCATCCGCGCGAGCGCGTGATGCATCGCGGGATGCATCGAATGACGCAGGGCGCGACACGTCGCGTGCTGGGCATCGAGACCTCGTGTGACGAGACATCGGCCGCAGTGGTGTCCGGTTCGCCGGAGGAGATGACGCTGGAATCCTGTGTCATTCTCTCGCAGGACGTGCATCGGTTGTTCGGTGGTGTGGTGCCCGAGATCGCGAGCCGGCAGCATCTCGTCGGCATCGTGCCGGCCGTGGAGGCGGCGCTGCGCGAAGCGGGCGTCACGATGGACGACTGTGACGCGGTGGCCGTGACGCATGCACCGGGGCTGGTGGGCGCGCTGCTGGTGGGCACGAGTTTCGCCAAGAGTTTCGCCTTCGCGCACGGCAAGCCGCTGGTGCCGGTGCATCATCTCGAAGGCCATCTCTTCGCCACGATGCTCGAACAGACCGATGCGGCGCCGCCATTCACGGCACTGCTCGTGAGCGGGGGACACACCTTGCTGCTCGACGTGCCCGAATGGGGTCACTACGCGTTGCTCGGACAGACGCGTGACGATGCCGTGGGCGAAGCGTTCGACAAGGTGGCCAAGCTGCTGGGTCTGCCCTATCCCGGCGGACGCCCCATCGAGGAGCTCGCGGCCACGGCCGCATCGCCCGCGCACGGACATCCGCATCGGTTTGCCCGTCCGATGCTGCGCAAGTCGGCCCAACCGGGCGACGACGACTACTACGACTGTTCGTTCAGCGGCCTCAAGACAGCGGTGCTGCACGCCGTGCGGAACGCCGAACGATCGGGCACACTGGACGCGGAGCGGGCCAGTATCGCCCGCGGCTTCCAGGATGCCGTGATCGAGACACTCGTGGAGAAGACCGTTCGTGCGGCGCGGCAGTTCCGGCGGACCCGGGTGGTGCTGGGCGGGGGGGTGGCCTGCAACCGCGCGTTACAGGACGCGATGCGGGCAGCCATGGAGCGCCGGCAGGGTACGGTTCACGCTCCCACGCCACGATTGGCGACCGACAACGCCGCCATGATTGCGGCGGCGGGCATATTTCGGTTGGCGCGCGGGGAGTTCGGCGCACCGGACCTGACCGCCACCGCATCGCTGCCGCTCCCCGGGCTTCGCCGCGCGGGATAACATCAGACGTCATTCACGCTGTATTCAGCTGTATTCGCGCTTTCTTCACGCTTCTCTTCACGTCCCACACCCTCACGCGTGCCCATCGTTCATCATCCGACGGCCCTCAAGCTTGGCCCGCTCGAGATCACCGGTTTTGGTCTGGCGGTGCTGGCGGCTTTTGCCATCTCGCAGATCATTTGCCAGCGCGAGCTGTGGCGGCGGGGACAGGACAAAGAAGCCGCGGCCATCCCCGATCTGGTCATGGCCGCGCTCCTCGGGACGCTGATCGGGGCCAAGACCTACTACGTCATCCTGACCGGCGACCCGGGGGCGTTTCTGAGCCGGGGCGGCTTCGTGTTCTGGGGCGGCTTCATGGGTGCGGTGGCGCTGTGTTTTGCCGTCATCCGTTTCAAGAAGCTCGATTTCCTACGCATCGCCGATGTGGCAGGCATCGCGATCGCCGCGGGGTACGCGGTGGGTCGGACGGGCTGCTGGGCGGTGGGCGACGATTACGGTCGTCCCTGGAACGGTTTCCTGGCCACGCAGTTTCCCGAAGGCGCGCCGCCGAGCACGGTGGCGGTGATGTCGGACCAGTTCGGTATCACTTTTCCGGCCGGTACGAGCCCCAGCGAAGTGGTGGCGGTGCACCCCACGCAGCTGTACGAGACCGCCATGGGATTCGGCATGTTCGCCATCCTCTGGGCCTTCCGGAAACACCAGCACCGGGAAGGCTGGCTGTTCGGCCTGTACTGCGTGGTGGCGGGCGTGGAGCGCTTCATCGTGGAATTCTTCCGCGCCAAGGACGACCGGTTCTTCGCCGGACTGACCATGGCCCAGGTCATCGCCATGGGCATCGCCCTGATCGGCGTGACTCTCATGGTCTCGCGCCGGAAGCCGGCCTGATTCGCCAGCCGCTCTGATCCAGCGGGATTCCGGACTGATTTCATAGGCGATTTCCGGTGTCCCCATTGCACAGACCGGATCAGTTCGGATAACTTGCGAATCAGACCTTTGAGAACAATTCTCAACAAAGACCGTGGCCGCTTTTTCCCTCCCCCTCCCCACTCTGCAGTCCGCCGATGCGCCCGCGCAGGGCACGTGCACGCTGAACACCTGCCGTGCCGGCACCCGCGCGACGGTGGTCGATATCGATTGCAGTGGCGATGAAGCCTGTCGCCTGCGCGCGCTGGGCCTGTGCGAGGGAACGGCCGTGAACGTGATCGACTCACGTGATGCGATGCTGCTCGATGTGCGAGGCACCCGTCTGGCGCTCGGCGCGGCTCTGACAGCCGGCATCACCGTTCAGCTTGCCGCCCGCGTCTGAGCTGCGGGTTGCCATCATCGGCAACCCGAACACCGGCAAGACGACCCTTTTCAATGCGCTGACCGGACTCCGGCAGCGCGTTGGCAATTTCGCCGGCGTCACGGTCGATCGGGTCGAAGGCGCCTTCAAAGGCCCCGACGGACGTCGTATCGTCGTCCTCGATCTGCCGGGCAGCTACTCGCTGTCGGCCGGTTCACCCGATGAGCAGATCGCGCTCGACGTGCTCCAGCGTCGCGATGCGGACCGTTGGACCCCGCAGGTCGTGCTCGTGGTCGTCGACGCAGTGCACCTCGAACGCAATCTGTTCCTGACGGGACAGGTGCTCGAACTGGGCGTGCCGGTGGTCATCGCCCTCAATCAGTTCGATGTCGCGCAGACGGAAGGCATTCAAATCGACGTGCCCGAGCTCATTCATGAGCTGGGGGTGCCGATCGTGCCCACGGTGGCCAAACGCGGGGAAGGCATCGAGCCGCTCAAGCAGGCACTGCTGACGGCGGCAACCCTGCCCGCGCCCATGCGTCGCTTCACGCTGCCCGAGCCGGTGCAGACCGCGCTGGCTCCGGTGGAAGCCTGTCTCACGGCCAACGGATTTGCCGGGAGCACGGCCGCCATGGAAGCCTTGCGGGTGCTGGGCGTCGAACGCACCGACGCGCATCTCGCGGAAGTTCCGGGTCTGGCCGGTGCGGTGAAGGAAGCCACGGCGGCGGTGCAACAGGCCGGTTTCCGTCCGTCGCGCCTCGAATCGGAGGTGCGTTACGCCTGGATCGCACAGGTGGTGGATCGCACCGTCACCCGTGCGCATGCGGGCACGAACAGCCTCTCCGATCGCATCGACCGGATCGCGCTGCACCGGGTGTGGGGGCCGGTCCTGTTCCTGCTGCTGATGGCCGTGGTGTTCCAGTCGGTGTTCACGTGGGCGACCCCGCTCATGGACGGCATCGAGGCGCTCATCGCGAGTGCGGGCAGCGCGGTGGGCTCGGTGCTGCCCGAAGGCGACCTGCGGTCGCTCGTCGTGGACGGGGTGTTTGCCGGTGTGGGTTCGGTGCTGGTGTTCCTGCCGCAGATCGCGATTCTCTTCACGTTCATCGGTCTGCTCGAACACTCGGGTTACATGGCCCGCGCCGCGTTCCTGATGGATCGGGTCATGCGATCGGTGGGACTGCACGGCAAGAGCTTCATCCCGATGCTGTCGGGATATGCGTGCGCGGTGCCGGGCATCATGGCCACACGCACCATCGAGGATCCCAAGGACCGGCTGGCCACGATCATGGTGGTGCCGCTCATGAGCTGTTCGGCGCGTCTGCCGGTGTACACGTTGCTCATCGGCGCGTTCGTGCCGGCCACGGCGCTGCTGCCGGGCCTCACGCTCCAGGGCGCGACGATGCTGGGCATGTATCTCCTGGGCACGGTGGTGGCGCTGCTCATGGCGGCGGTGTTCAAACGGACCCTCCTCAAGGGTCCGGTGCGACCGATGATCCTTGAGCTGCCGCCCTATCGCTGGCCCAGCCTCAAGTCGCTGGGGGTGTCGGTGTACCAGCGCTGCGCGTTGTTCGTGAAGCGCGCCGGCACAGTCATCCTGTCGCTGTCCATCGTCCTGTGGGCGCTGGCCACGTATCCGCGCATCGAACCCGATCCCACGGCAGCGCCCGAAATACAGCAGGAGCAGCAACTCGAGCACTCCATTCTGGGACGCATCGGCCATGGCATCGAACCCGTCGTGCGCCCTCTGGGGTATGACTGGAAGATCGGCGTGTCGATCGCGGCCAGCTTCGCGGCCCGTGAGGTGTTCGTGTCCACCATGGGCACGATCTACGGCGTGGGCAGCGAGGACGAAGCGGCACTGAGCGAACGACTGCAGCAGGAGAAGGACGCCACGGGGCGCCCGGTTTATTCGTCGCTCGTGGCCGTGGGTCTCATGGTGTTCTACGTGTTCGCGTTGATGTGCATCAGCACCACGGCCATCACGGTGCGTGAGGCGGGTGGTGGAGCGATCGGCTGGAAATGGGCGGGCATTCAGTTCGCCTACATGCTGGCCCTGGCGTACAGCGCAGCATGGCTGGTGTACGCCGGCGGCCGGGCACTCGGCTTCGGTGGTTAGGAGGCGCGGATGTCGACCATCATCGTGGTACTGATCGTGTCGGGCGCGGTGTTCTACTCGGCCTCACGGGTGTGGAAGGCCGTCGTGGCGTCCCGCAAGCCGAAGGATGGATGTGGCAGTGACTGCGGCTGCGGGCACTGACGGCTATCGAAGAATCCCGCTCGGAACGCACCGATCGACCGAGCGTATGCATTGCGGCTACCAGCGCGGCTGATCAGGAGGCCCCGCCGGATGTTTCCGACATGCTGGCGGCTGTTCGATCGTGTAGATGAGTGACGCCACCCGCCACCGGCCCTCGCTCCTGATCAACGTGAACACGTCCACGCCGCAATGCGACCAGGTCTTGCCGATGTAGAGATCATACGGCATCCACACCTGCGCGACACGATCCTGCACGCGTGCCGTGGCTTCGAATCCCCGCTCCGTGAAATCGGCCGGGCCCGGTGACGTGTAGCGTGCCCAGGACCCCAGCGAGTGTCGTTCGACGCCGTTCCGTACACCAATGCCGCCCACGATCGACGAGTCCAGGATCAACCGCTTGAGGGTCGCACGGTCACCGCTCGACAGCGCCACGAGCACCGAGTCCGCGACGGCGATGACGGCCCGGGTATTCGCGTCGGGACGTTGTTCGGTGCTCTGTGCGTGAGAGGCCGGCGCGAAGAACAGCAGCGACGACAGAGCGAGTGGGGTCGCGAGGGCGCGCGCCGTGGTGAACAGCATGGGAACTCCGCCGTGGAAGGAGGGGCTATCCTACGGGGCCCGTGCCCACTGTGTCAACGCCGGGTCCGACTGCATTCCTCTGTGTTCCCACCGTCCAACCCGTCCTCACGATGACCCATGGAGTGACGACCATGACACTCGATCGCCGGAATTTTCTGACACTGACGGCAGGCGGCGTGCTGGCCACGGCATTGCCGGCGGTCTCCCTGGCCGGGCAAGGCAAGCAGGCCGGCTTCAAGGCCATTGCCTTCGACGCATTTCCGATCTTCGATCCCCGTCCCATCGCCGCGCTGACCGAGAGGCTGTTCCCCGGTGAAGGCCAGGCACTCATGAATGCCTGGCGGGTCCGGCAGTTCGAATATCAGTGGTTGCGCGCACTGGCCGGTCGGTATGTCGACTTTCTGGAGGCGACACATGACAGTCTCGTGTTCGCCACGGACCAGCTGCGGTTGAAGATGTCTCCGGCCCAGCAGGCGCAGTTGATGGCGGCGTGGTCGAATCTGCAGGTCTGGCCGGATGCCGCCAACGCTCTCCGGACCTTGCACGATGCCGGCCTGCGACTGGCGCTGCTGTCGAACATGACCACGGGCATGCTCACGGACGGTCTCAGGAACGCCCGACTCGACGGTCTGTTCGAGGCGGTCATCAGCACCGACCGGATCCGTTCGTACAAACCGGATGCCCGTGCCTACCAGCTGGGCGTGGACACTCTCCACCTGCCAAAGGAGGAGATCCTCTTCGTGGCCTTTGCGGGTTGGGATGCGGCCGGTGCGAAGTGGTTTGGCTATCCGACGTTCTGGGCCAATCGGGCCGGTGCGCCCCGAGAGGAACTGGGGGTCGACGCCGATGGAACGGGCGCCGACCTGACGGCCCTCGTCAACTTCGCCCTGCCCCGGCGATGACACGCCCCCCGATTCGCCGCCGCGCCCGCTCGCCGGGTCGTATCGGTGGGAGGTCATCCCGGCGGCCCGTCCAGACGGGCGCATGCCACGTGTGCTTGGCGAATCGCAAACTTCCAGATGCGCGGTAGAATAGAGACATGGCGGACATCGTCCATTCGCAGGTTGCCGACTTTCCGTACCACATGACCACCACGGCGTTCGATCTCCCGGGCTACCGGATCACGGCGTCGCTCGGTGTGGTGCGTGGCGTCGTGGTGCGTTCACGGTCGCTGGTCGGCACCTTTGGCGCGGGTCTGCAAACGATCTTCGGTGGCAACATCTCGTTGTTCACATCACTGGCGGAGCGCACGCGCCAGCAGGCGTTCGACACCATGCTGCTGCAGGCGGAGATGGCCGACGCCGACGCCGTGATCGGTATACGCTACGATGCGACCGAGATCATGAGCGGCGTGACCGAGGTGCTCTGTTACGGAACGGCCGTGCGTGTCGTGCCGCTTCCCGAGACGTGACGTTTTTGTACGATGTGACCTCACCAGCGGACCTTCACACGGCGGTATGAGGCTGCCGATGCGAACCCGATCCACACTCCCCACCCCCTCTTTCATGCTCCAGCGTTTCCGACACATCGGCACTCTTTCCATTCTCGCGCTCGCGCTGACCACCAGTGCGCTCGGCGCTCAGCAAACCGAAGAGAAGACGCCGCTCGGCCAGAGGATGACGGCGATGAACGCGGCATTCCGGACCATCGGACAGCAGATCGCGGATTCGAGCAAGAACGCCAGCACGATGGAACAACTCGCCATCTTCGAAACCAACGCCAAGGAAGCACTGGGGTTCGAGCCGGAAAAGAAGGCGCAGATCCCGGAGGCCGATCAGGCGAAGTTCGTGGCGGACTACAAGGCCGGTATCCAGAAGCTCCTCGACACGGCGGGCAGGCTGCATGCGGCGCTCCACAGCGGAAACAACACCGAGGCGGCGGCCATCGTGGAAGAGATGCGCGGTCTGCAGCGCAGCTCGCACGGAGAGTTCCGCATCCGGCGTCCCCCGCCGGGTGCGTGAACCATCGTGAAGGGGTCTACTCCCCTTCTCCCGTCAGCAGTTCGCGCGTTCCGTTCCAGGCTTCATCCGCGGCGCCGAAGGTTTCCTGTACCACGCCGATCCACCGCCGCCAGTCGGCGATGCGCGTATCCATGGCCCCCCCACGGAGTGCATCGCCGGCCAGTGCCACACGTTCGAGCGCCTCGAACAACGGCTCCGCTTCCTCCTCCATGGCCGCTTCGAGTGCGCGCTGCTGCGCCCGTTGCTGGGCGCCGTCTCCCGGTACCGTGATCACCGCGATCTCGGCGATTCCGCGCAGCATCTCGTCGGCCAGCCGCGCGCCATCGAACAGCGCGACCTGCCGTTCCGGGTCACTCACGCCCTGCATGGCCCGCCGTGCCGCGAGCAGGGGGGCGAACCAGCGATCCTGTGCGTTCTGCAATGCGACATTGCCGCCCAGCGGCAGCGACCAGCCGCTGGTGCGACCTCCACGCATCAGTTCCGGTACGCGACAGGCCTGATCCAGGAGCGCGTGCCCCAGGGCGCGCAACGAGCCGTCACCGGAAAGTTCGAGCACATCGTGCTCCCGCAGATACACGGTGAGCGTGGTCTGAGCGATCGCGACCCCATCGATGCCCTCGAGAGCGAGTTTCCACGCGGCCGCCGGTGGCCAGGTGACCACCAGCCCATCGGGTTCCAGCGATGCGGCGCCGAGCGCGTCGACCTCACGACCGCGTACGATCCCGACCACCCGCACGGGAAACGGACCGGCAATACTCACGCGAGCATCGCCTGGATCACCGCGTCGGTGTCTTCGAGCGTGGCAAACACGGCGGCCGGTACATGTTCGGCGAGGGCTTCCACCGAGTAGTGCCCCGTCGCCACTCCGATGGCCCGTACACCGATCGAACGGCCGCAGTGAATATCCGCCGGGGTGTCGCCGATGATGACGAGCTGTTCTCCCTGCACCGGCCGGCCGAGCATGTCCTCGGCGCGTTTCCGCGCAATGCCGGGAAGCTCCGGACGATGTTCGTGATCGCAGCCGAAAGCATTCACGATGAACTGATCGAAGTCCACGCCCACCGCACGCAGCTTCTGCTGGGCACCGGCGCGCACATTGCCCGTGAGCAGCCCCAGCGTGACATCCTCGCGGGAGCGCAGACGTTCGAGCAGCGGCATCACGCCGGCACACAACACGGCCTGATCGGGACGATCACGCAGCTCGGCTTCCAGATACTGCAGATAGTCTTCCAGCAGGCGATCCATGTGGTGCGCGATGCGCGCGCTTTCCACGCCCATGGCCTGCATCTGCTCGCGCACGATCTGCCGATCCGTCTTGCCGTCGTACCGATAGTCCGGACTGCCGGTGGCGCCGAACGTCTCCTGCAGAGCGCGTTCCAGCGCACGGCGTCCCGCACCGTCGGTGCGCAGCAACGTCCCATCGATATCGAACAACACGACCTTCATATCCGCCATACCCATCTATGCGCGCCTCGTCGCCATCGGTGTGTCCGTGAGTGTGCCCACTGCCCGGCGTGATACCCGCGTGAGCAGCAAACCGCCCAGAATGAACGCGGCTCCCGTCAACTGCCAGCCAGTGGGTCGTTCGTGCAGAATGATCCAGGCCACGGCCAGTGCGATCACCGGTTGCAGATTGCTGTACATCGACGTGCGGGTCGGGCCCAGCACCCGCACGCCATGGTAGTAGAGAAGATAGGCGATCACGAGCGCACCCAGTCCCGCATACGCCACCGATGCCCAGCCCGTCGGCGGTACGGCGCGCCAATCGAGGCGCAGCAGATCGGGGAATGCCACGGCCACGATCATCAGCGCGCCGCTGGCCATCGTCACCGCCGACAGATGCAGCGGATGCGCATCACGGGTATGCGGCTGCAGCAGCACGGTGAAGAGGGCCCAGCAGACACTCCCCGCGGCCATGAGAGCCGCCCCCAGCATCACCTGTCCGCCCCCTTCGAAACCGCGCGCACTGCCCACCACGCAGACCACACCCAGCAACTGCAGGCCGATGCCCATCCAGGCCACGCGGGTCACGTGCTCCCGTCCCATCAGGCGCGAGATGATGGCCACCCACGCCGGCGTGGCCGCCACGATCAGTGCCGCGACACCGGCTCGCGTACGCGACAGTCCGAAGATGAAGAACAGTTGATACAGCCCGTTCCCCAACAATCCGATCAGCAGCAGCTGCCAGCGCTGACGCGGCGATGGCCACGGCACGTCCCGCACGAACAACGCCACGGCAAACAGCACGAACGCGGCCAGCACCATGCGTGCGCCATTGAAGGCCAGCGGCGAGAGGTACTGGAGGCCGACTTTCACGACACTGTAGTTCACCCCCCAGATGGCCGCCATGAAGACCAGCCATGCATCGGTGGCGCCGAATCCATGGCGCGCGACGGCCGGCGAACCGGAAGGGGGTGCGGAGGACATGATCAAATCTAGAAGGCCCGTGCCGACGGCTGGTAGCGTGGTTAGCTTGGGGCATGAACGTCATCTTTGCGCTCTTCGCCGACGCCGCGAACATCTCCCAGGAAGGGAAGCTCAATATCCTGGGCATCTTCGATGCGGTTCACGTCGCGCAGCTTCCCAGTCTGCACCCGCGGGCCACGTTCGTGTTGCGCATCAAGGCCGCCGCCAGCGACCGGGGTGTGCATCCCATGGTGCTGCGCTGGATCAATCCACGCGGCGCGGAACTGTGGACGTCCGAAGCGGAGCTGGAGATCGGCGCGGCTCCGCCCAATGCCACCGATCTCGACATGCCGGTCATCCTGCAGCTCGATCTGCCGCTCGATGTCCTGGGAGACTATCGGATGACGGTCACCATCGACGAACGTCCGCAGACCATCGCCATTCTGCATGTACGCGGCGGAGCCCCCGTGGTGCCGCCCGCGTCAGGTCAGATGATGAGCTGAGTATGGCCTGAGGGTGGGCTGATCCAACGGAGCGCCCCGGTCGGGGCGCTCTTGCATTGCGGACGTTTTCAGGGCGTACGCAGACGGTGCACACCGACGCACTGCGCGCGAAGCCGGACGACGTACGGATCGTCGGCATCGAGATGCTCGACGGCCACGCCTCCCCGCGTCAGTGCGCTGTGTACCATGCGACCATCGCCGAGTGCCAGCCCGACATGCGTGATACGCCGGTCGTCGCGATCGGAGAAGAACAGCAGATCGGAGGGTTCATGATTTGCCAGCGCATCCATCGAGACGGGATCGGTGGCATCGGCCTGCTGCCAGGCATCGCGGGGCAGCCGCACGCCATGCAGCCGTGCGGCGCGCTGCACGAGCCCCGAGCAATCCACGCCCCACGGGGTCACTCCGCCCCAGAGGTAGCTGGCACCACGGAAGAACGACGCGGCGGTGGCGGCAATCATGCTCCGGTCCGGCGGAAACATGGATGGCAGATCGGCCGCCCGCACCCACGCGCCGGCGATCACGTCCTGCTCCGGCGCGAACCGCGCCCCCAGCGGCAATGCCCGCATGCGCCCTGCCTCATCGCGGGTATTGTGCCTCTCGCCAGTTTCGCAGCCGAGCGACCAGGGCCATGACGCCTCATCACCTCGAACGGCCGACAGATAACCGGCGTGTGTCCACCCCGCATAGTCATCCGGGCCGCGCACCTGCACCCAGTCGCCGCGCTCGTCGAGAATCGTCACGATCTCGCCGGCCAGCAGTTGCGAGGTGAGTGCGTGAGCGATGCGCGGTTCACCAAGCAGCGGAGCCACGGCCGCGCGCACCGTACGCGATGGGCGGATATCCGGTGCGTTCACGATCTCACTCCGGCTCACCGAGGATCTGTTTGATGCGTTTCTCGAGCTCGACGAGTGTGAACGGCTTGGCCAGCACGGGGCGACCGGTCTGGCGGATGAACCGCGCCGCGTGATCGCTGTGCATGTCACCGGTCATGAACACCACACGCGCCGCCTGCTCGGGATAGGCATCGATCATGGTTTCGTACACATCCTCGCCCGTGATGCCCTTCATGCGCAGGTCGAGCAGGATGAGATCGTAGGTGTTCTCACTGAGCGCGTCCAGGGCCATCTGGCCGTTCTCCGTCATGTCCACCTGATAGCCGCGCGTGCGAAGGAAACGGCCGATCGCCGACCGGAGCGTCGCTTCGTCTTCCAGCAACAGGACACGGGACACGGCGCGCAACTCCGTGCGTGGCGTCGAAGGCGCGGGTGCAGACATGGGCGCGGGGGGCGTCTCCGATGCAACGGACTCCGAGGACAGCCGCGTATTCATGATGGCGTGCACCGCGGCATTGCTGCGCGGTGTGAGCCGGCGATCGGCCAGCGCGGGTGCGCCGGCCACGGGCAATCGCACGGTCGCCGTCGCGCCTTCGCCGTGCCGTGACTGGATGTCGAGCTGCCCGCCGTGATCGCGCACGATGGCGTGAGCGATGGTCAGGCCGAGTCCCCGCTGTCCGCGCGCCGAGCGTGTGGTGAACATCGGTTCGATCACCCGCGGCAGATGCTGCGGCAGGATCCCCGGTCCGTTGTCGCGAAGACGCAGCACCACGGCGTCTCCCTCGGTACGCGTTTCCAGCAGGAGTTCACGGTCCCCGCTGAATTCCGAGAGGGCCTGCTCCGCGTTCGTGAGCAGATTGGAGATCACCTGCTGCAGTTGCAGTGGGTCGCCATGCACATCGGGCAGTTCGCGCTGGAACGTGGTGCTCACCCGCACCGCCTGTGCCTTGAGGCTGTGCCGGAAGAGATCGAGCGCCCGTCGCAACACCGTGTTGAGATCCACGGCCGACCGTATGCCCCCCACCTGCGGTGCCTCGCCGGTGGTGTCGAGCAACTGATTCACGATACGCGAGGCGCGTCGCGCCTCCTCCACCATCTGCTCCATCGCCCGGCGATCGTCCTCCACCAGTGTCGGGGACGCCACGTGCAATTCGGCCACGGCCAGCAGACTGGCGAGTGGATTGTTCAGCTCATTCGCCACACGCCCCAGCGATTGTCCCACGGCGGCCAGACGCGCCTGCTGCAGCTGGGCTTCCCGCTGGATCTCGTCGTTGGTCACGTCACGCACGATGCCCAGCGCTCCGACCACCTGCCCCGACGCGTGAATGGGCGCCGTGGTGACCATGGCCATGCGCGGGCCGTTGTACCCGATGCAGCGGATGTGCAACCGCAATCGTTCGCCGGCCAGTGTCGCGCGCATCGCGTCCATCGCCTGCGCCCGGTCCACCTGGTCGACGAGCACGCCGAAATGCAGCCCCAGCACCTGTTCACGGCGCAGCCCGGATTCGTTCAGGAACCCCTGGTTGACCGAGATGAAATGTCCCTGGAGATCGACGGTGAAGATCGCATCGCTCGCACTCTCGACCAGCCGCGAGTACAACACCTCCGACCGTTCACGGGCCAAGGCATCGGCGCGCTGTTCCGTGATGTCGCGCAGACAGGCCACGGTGCCGCGAATGACGCCGAGTTCCACCAGGGGCGTGGAGCTGACCTGCACGTTGCGTCGTGTGCCGTCGGCGCGCAGCACCTCACATTCGTAGCGCACGCGCGCGCCACGCCGCACCGATGCTTCACTCGCCAGCACGGCCGCCAGCCAGTCCTGCGGGATGAGCTCGTTGGTCCGCGCATCGGTGATGTGTTCACGCTGGAACAGCGCCTTGGCCGCCGGATTCGCGAACGTGATGCGACCGTTGAGTCCTGTGATGATGATCGCGTCGGAAACGGTCTCCAGCACGTTGCGGTGCAGCTCCGCCAGACGGGTCGCCTCGGTCACGTCGTCGAACGTGATGACACAGCCGCCATCGGGATGGGCGCTCACCAGCAGGCTGAGCAGCCGACTGTGCACGAGATCCTTCACGGTTTCCCGCACCGGGACTCCGTCACGCAGCGCCCGGGCGATGCACGCGTCGATCATCGAGGCATCGGGGCTGTCGGCAGCGCCCAGCAGCACATCGCGGAAGCGCTGTCCCAGCAGCCCCGGGATGCTCATGCCGCACAATTCCGCCGCGCGGGCGTTGCAGCGGCTCACGGTGAGCGATTCCTCGAGCACCACGATGCCGCTGGCGGTGGTGTCGAACGCGACTTTCCATTCCCGCGTCGCTTTCTCCACTTCCTCGAACAACCGCGCATTGTCGATGGCCACGGCCACCTGATCGGCGAGACGCTGCAGCACTTTGGCATCGTCCTGATCGAACGGACGTTCGCGATTCATGACCGCGATCGCGCCGATCGTGCCACGTCCCGTGCCCAGCGGCGCCATCACGATGCGCTGGATCCGCGCGAGTTGCTGCACGGTACGCGCGATCGGTGCCTCGTGGCTCAACTCGTTGAGCACCACCAGCTCGTTGCCCTGCACGCACCGTCCGAGCAGACTGGTGTTGAGGGGCAGATGCACGCCGCTCAGCACATCGGCCGTTCCCGCGGCGGCCACGATATGCAGGTAGTCGCCCGTGCGCAGGGCGACGCACGCGCCCTCCACGCCGAGCAACGACACCGTGTGCCGGAGAATGAGTCGCAGCACCTCACCCAGGCGCAGCGACTCGCCCACCGCGCGCGCCACGTCGGCCAGCGCTTCGGTGGTGCGTCGCTCGCGTTCACTCTCGGCATACCGCCGCGCATTGGCCAGCGCCGTAGCGGCCTGCGCGGCCATCGTGGCCAGGACTTCCTCGTCCTCGGCCGAGTACATGTCGGCGTTGGTCGAATGCACGGCCAGGACGGCCATGAGCCGGATACCCACGCGCATGGGCACCGCCACCACCGAGGTGGCCGTGCCCGATTCACCGACGATGTCGTACATCGTGAGCGGCGGCGCGAGACCGGCCCGCTCCCGCGCCCGATCGGCGTCACGATCGCCCACACGCACCGGTCGTCCGGTGCGGGCCACTTCGGCGACGAGGCCTTCCCCCAGCCGCACCGGACCGCGCGGACGCTCCACATTGCGCACCATGCGCAGCGTCGTGCTGAGGATGTCGTTGTCGAGATCCGGAACCAGCACCACCACGCCATCACATCGCACGGCCCGCTGCACCTGACGCACGAGTTCGCGGACGATCTCCTGTTCGTCGAGTGAGCGGGTCAGCGATGTCCCCGCTTCCTGCAGCAGTTGCAGCCGCTCATGACGCTGCTGCGCCAGCACCCCCAGCGCGTCGTACGCCACGCGCGCCGCGAGATGACGGACGATGGTCTCGATATCCCGCAGCCGATCGGCGTCCGGACGGCGCCCGTCCCGCACGCCGGCGAGTTTCACGAAGCCCAGCACATCCTGCTGCGGCCCCCGCAACACACCCACGATGAGATCGGTGGGCAGCCACTGCCGATCCGGCGCATCTGGGGACGGGTCGGCGCCGAAGAACTCGCGCGCCACCCAGTCGTCGGTGCCATCGAGGAAAAACAGCCCGCCCACGCGGAAACGTTCGAGATGCGGCAACCGCCGGCGCCACACGGCGCCCGGCAGCGGCTTGAGTGCCAGTTCCGACGGCGCGGATGCGCCGGAGGGCGCGTCCGGCGCTCCCGCCACGCCGAGCACCGTGGGATTGAGCGACGCGTCGCGCAACGACACCACGACCCGATCGAATCCCAGACGCTGGAAGTGATCGGCCGCCACCTGCACCCGTTCCTCGCTGCCCTCGGCGCGATCGATCGCGTCGAGCACCTCCTGCAGCGACCACGTCGTCGAATCGGTAGGCGTCGAAATACTGGGCATGTTCATACAGGACGAGCAGAAAGAAGGCGGAGAAACAACCTAACAACAACGGACTACGGTTGCTGGAACGACGGGGGCTGGGGAAACGGGAGCTGGAACCACGGGAGCTGGGACTACGGGAGCTGGACCGACGGGGGACCACGGCACAGCGGAAGCTGGACCTACGAAACCACAACCGCGGTCTTCCCGTGGTTCCAGCTCCCGTGGTGCCGCGGGTCTCCGTCGGTCCAGCTCCCGTTTCCCCAGCCTCCGTGGTTCCAGCTCCCGTCCCCCAGCCCCCGTCCCTCCAGCAACCGCAGTCCTACGGACTTCACCCCCCACCGATCCCCGACGTCAGTTGAACGTCCAATACCGGAAGAAATCGATACCGATCTGCGGCGGCGTCTGCTGGAACGTGCGGCTGATCCCCAGTCGTCCGCAGGCCTGCGCGCTCGACCCCGGCTCGAGACCAAGCGCCACGCTGAGCCCCTGATCGAACCGGCGTTCGACCTTGACCCCCAGTCCCTGCGCGAACAGCGAGAGCGCATCGCCGCTGCCGTTCTGAGGGGCCAGGCCACACAATCCCGTGCTGAACGTGAGATACGTGTTGCGCGCCACCTGTCCGCCTACCCCCACGCGGGTCGACGCCAGAATGCCAAGACCGTTCTCGCGCAGATTCGCCGCGTCACCGGGGTTGAGCGCGGTGGGTTCCACCTGCACCACGTCGAAGCGGCCGCCCGCCAGTCGACTGGACAGATACGATCCTGCCAGGCGCAGCGCGAGCGTGGCGCCCTGCTCGGCGTAGGGCGTGCCAAGCAGCGCGTACGCCGGCTCACCCGTCACCAGATAACTCAGCATGTCGCTCTCTGGCAGCGGCGGATTGTCCGCGCTCGTCAGCGCCAGTGTGGGCCGGTTGATCGTGCCACCGATATTCACGCGGATGCGCACATCCTGGCGATTGGAATTGGCGCGGGTCTCGCGCACCGTGTGCAGCGCGGTGATGTCGAGCGACGGTTCGAGGTCGGGATCGCCGAAGAAACGCACCAGGCCGCGCTCCACCTCGAATCCGGGGCGGGCGATGCCGAGGTTGAGCTGATAGGTGCCACGATCGACGGTGAGCGAATCGGCCAGCGCGAGACGCGCGCCGCGCCCGTCGCGTGACGCGGAACGTGTCACCCGCAACTGACCACCCAGCTTGAGATTGGCTTCGGGGGAACGCAGCCAGACATCGTCCCCGACGCCGATGCGCACATCCTCGAGCTGCAGATTCTGCATCAGCGCATTCGGCGCCGACGGCAACAGGCCATTCACCCCGAAACGCGTGGTGTCGATCAGGTCGAAGTTCTCGTTGAGGTCCAGCGCCCGACGTTGGGCGAGCTGGTTGATGTAGATCCGCCCCCGATCGATGCGCACGGCGCCGCGCACCACGGGCGCCTCACGGTTGCCGGTGAGCGTGATGGGAGTGGGCGTGGAGATCGTCAGCGACGCCGTGCGGGCCTTGTCGATGGCGAGGAAGTTGTTGGCCGCCAGACGGAGATCGAACGAGGGCTTCGCGATCTCGGTGATGCCGATCAGTCCCGAGACTCCCAGCGAGTCGGCGGCCGCTCCGCTGCGCGCACCAAAACGATGGATGAGCACACTGTCACCGGCCAGCGCGATGTCGGCATTGGCCCGCTCGAGCCGGATGCCGAGATTGGCGAGCGTGAGCGCGGCGCTGTCCACACGCAGTTGCCCCCGCAGCCGCGGACGGTCCCAGGTGCCGGTGAGTTGCACATCGGCCATGAGCGTGCCCGCGGCATGAGTCACGTCGGGGAAGAGCGATTCGAGCAACGCCAGATTGGTGCGTTCACTCACGATGCGGCCCGTGAGCGGCTGGTCCAGGCGGCGCTGGCGATTGCTCACGAGCGCGAGATCGAGCGGCAGCGACGCGTCCGCCAGCAGCGCCGGCGCACCGTCGACGCGCAATGAACCCGCCAGCATCAGTCGCAGGGAGTCGTAGTGCGCCCGCGCATTCAGATCACCGAAGCGCACGCGACCGGCCACCGCATCGTGCAGACTCACCGTGCCATCGAGACGCGGCCGTTCCCTGGTCCCGCTCACCGTCAGTTGCAGATTCGCCGTGCCGCGGGTGATGGCATTGGCGCGCAGCAGCCGGCCAAAATCCCCCAGCGGAACCCGGTCGGCATCGACAGCCCCTTCCACCACACCATCGGCGGCCACGGCCCCGCGCAACGCAATGCGACCGGTGTCGGTGTGCTGCAGCACCAGGGAATCGAGCATGCCCAGTCCACCCGGGGCCAGTCGCAACGTGGCGGGTGTGGCGAGCGCGAAGCCACGCGGACGTACGAACCCGCTGTCCACGCGGATGGTGAGCGTATCGAGGCGCACCTCGGTGGAATCCCCGTGGCGGGCCACCCCCCCACCGAGCGTCAGCCGCGATTCCGACGGCGTACGCATCGCCAGTGCAAACCGGTCGGCGAGACCGCCACGCAGCGTGGATCGCCCGGTCGCCGCCGCGATATCGATGCCGGCCACGTACGCCGAATCCGCCGTGATCGACACCGTGCCGTTGGCGGCGCGCAACACGTCCTCCACATGCGCATCGAAATCGGCGCGCAGAGCGCGTGACGTGGCCACCACCAACCCGCGCAGATCGGCCCGCAGATCCACGTCGAGTCCGCGCGCATCGAGCGTGTCGATGGATCCCGACACCGTCCCCAGCATCTCCATCGTGCCGCGCAGTGTGTCGGTGGGCAGCAGCAGCGCTCGTGCGCTGTCGGGGCCCGTGGGCGAAACCCAGGGGCGCAGTCCTCCCAGCGAATCCACATGCACCACGAAGTGCACCGTGTCACGCCGCGACTGTTCGAGCCCCAGTCCACCACGGGCCGTCAGACGCAGTGCCGAACTCTCGACGGCCAGCGTGTCGATGAACACATGACCGGAATCGAAACGGAATGCCGCCGTGCCGCCGAACACCCGCGCATCCGACACGCGCGAGAACTGATCCACCGTGGCCGTGAGCGGACCGCGCAGCGTGGAGAGGAATTCGCCCTCCATGTGCACCTGCCCCGCCATCGACAACGCCGTCACGGGCAGTCGACTGTCGCCGAACAGCGACTGCAGATTCGCCCCGCGAACCCGCCACGCACCGAACGCGCCCATCGTGGGTTCCAGCGCATCCGCCAACCCGGTGAAGGCGAGTTCCCCACCTTCACCGGCCAGTGTGCTCTGCACCTCGAACTTGTCGGCCATGCCGCGCGCCACGATGCGCCCCACCGCCGATCCGCGCAGCGGCAGCGTGGGATACGAACGGGACAGCGTCGTGTACGACAAGGGCACCGCCTGCATGTCCACGTCGAACCACGTGCCTTCCGGCACCAGCGTGAAATGTCCCCGTCCGGTGAAGCGCGACGGCTGTCCCGGCCCATCCACCAGTTCGATGTCGGCATCGGCGAACGAGGCGTCGTACCACAACGAATCGAGACGCACGCGTCCACGGGCAAATCCGTTCAGCTCGGCGAACAGCGGATTCACGAAACGCGGCGTGCGGAAGTCCAGCGAATCGATCGTCAGATCGACACCGCGCAGAATCGCTTCCGCGGGCGTGAAGATGTTCAGCATGCCCTGCGCACGGACTTTCGAGATCGCGCCGGGCACGTGTTCATCGGCGAACGTGAGTCGCGCGTCGTCGAGCTTCCAGTCGGTGACATACCCCCCGCTGGCCACGACCTTGCCCGTCAGGGCCCCCCGCCAGTCGTAGGGAAACGGCTCGCCGTTCATCCAGCGCAGCAGGTCGGTGTGTGCGGGCTCGAGATCGAGATTCAGGCCGGTGAGGCGCACCACCGGGCCACCCACGCCCCAGGTCATGTCGCCGCGGATGCGGGAACGCAACGCCGTCGCGTCCATGTCGCGGATGCCGTACTCGATGATATCGAGATTGCGCGGGTCGTTGCGGATGGTCAGATGCGCCCGACCGCCGCCGCTGTGCGGAATGGTCTCGTCGAGCCACGCCAGATCGGTCATCGACACCGTGTCGAGCTGCAACGACACATCGTAACGCACCGGCAGGCTGCCACCCCACACCACCTTCGCGCCGCCGTGGGCACGTGAACCCGGCAGGGCGAATCGCGCGCTGTCCACCCACAGCGTGTCCGACACTTTGAGGACATCGCCCGTCAGATCCTTGAACCAGAAGGGAGGATAGTCCCACACCACATCGAGACGCCGCACGGCGAATCGTTGGCCCGCACTGTCCGGATCGGCGATGCGCGAGGGCCCCAGCGCCACATTGCCGCGCAGGAACCGATACACACGCACGAAGCGCCCGTCTTCCGGCAGGATGTCGGTGTCGGGACGCGTGAGATTGTACGTGAGGGCGCTGTCGCGTTTTGCGCCGTGCAGTGTGTCGGAGAGCGTCCATGGCAACTTGGCTACGAACGTCAGCTCGTTGAGCGTCGCCGTATCGATCACGATGTAGCGGCCGAGGCGGCCCGGATTCATCGACGGACGCGGGGCCCGTTTGCGCAGCGCCCGTTTCCAGTTCCAGTCGTCGTCGCCGTAGTCGACCAGCGTGAGCTGCGGCCGATCGACCTCCAGCGATTTCACGATCACGCGGAAGTCGAGCAAGTCGCGGGGATCGTATGTCGCCCGCACCGGCCCCGTGCTCAGGAACGGGGTGCCGTCGGGCGCGCGGATATCGAGTGAATCGATCGTGATGTCGGTGAAGAGTGTCCCGCCGATCTTCCCCACATACAGTTTGCCGGGCATCGTCGCGCGCACCGCGGGCAGCACCGCGCGCAGAATGGCCGCCCGTCCACGATCGGTTTGTGTGAGTACCACGATTCCGCCGACGATCGCCACCAGCACCGTCATCAGCACGGCCGCGGTGGCCAGCACGATTGTTCGACGGCGCGGTGCCATCAGAACGCCTGTCCGATCCAGATGCTCGGATTCAGCCGTCCGAGAATGCCCGACCGGCGCGCCGGTCTGAACGACGACGGACAGACACCGGCATCCTGCACGGCCGGTGCACCCGCGACATCCGATGCACGCACCGCCAGCCGGTTGCCGGGGCTCACGCAGTAGAGCGGCGCCACGCCGGCCTGCAGTGGGGCGTTGTAGTACGCGGCGCCCGCCGGCAGATCGTACGGGTTGTATCCGAAGTCGATGCGGATGGCGCCGAAGGGTGAGGCCACGCGCACACCGGCACCCGGCGTGATCTTCACGATCGGGCCGTTCGAGGTGAGCTGCACGCCCTGCACCGTACTGCCCCGGTTCCACAACCGGCCACCATCGGCGAAGGCGGCGAGTTGCAGCAACCGCGGCGCGATGGGGCTGGGCCACTGCGCTTCGAGATTGCCCACCACGAGCGTGTTGCCACCGGTGGGCACCACCCGTTCGGTCTGCGTCTTGTCGCTCACGCGGTAGTACGTCTGCCCGTTCTCGGTGGCCTCCTCGAACGCACTCACGATGTATACGGCGGGGCCGAGCTCATTCTGCCGGAAGCCACGCACCGTCGTGGGCCCGCCGGCATAGAGACGCTCCTGCGGCGGAATGAATCGACCCACGCCGCCCCCCTGTCCACTGCCCTGCACCACGCCTGCCTTGAGATGCGCGGTGATGGTCGCGCTGCCGAGCATGCGATACCAGGAGGCATCACCAATCGCGCGGTTGAACTGCTGCGTGCGATCGGAACCGATGAAGGTGCTCGCATGCCGCAGCGTCGCCCGCACCAGCGTGCCCTGCGTGGGACGCAGCGGATCGTTCACCCGCTCGCGGGTGATCGCATACTCGAGCGCCGCCAGTCGGTTGTTGCGCTGCAGGAAGCTGCGCAGTTCGGCGTCGCAGGCATTGAACACCGCGCAGAAGAACGCCGGTTCGGCCTCGGTGCGTCCGAGCTCCAGTTGATACGACAGCGAGCTGGGAGACCGTGGGGACGATCGTCTGGCAAAGGGATCGCTGATCGACAGCACACCGCCGATGGGCGTGCGCCGCAGATAGGCCTTGTACTCCGACAACGTGGAGCTGAACACGGTCAGCGACGGCACGCGCGCCTGATTGGCGCGGACCGGCTGCCGCAGCGTCATCGACGTGTTGTAGTTGAGCGTGCGGCTGTATGGATCGGATTGTGCCTGCCCCTGGCAGAAATTGGGGAATTGGTCCAGCGGGGCGCCGATCCCGATCTTGCTGAGTCGCGCCGACAGTTCGAGACGCTGCGCCATCGGGAGAAAATCCCGGTCGGTGAGCGTCCCCTGGGCGCGGAAACAATCGAGCGTCGCCCACCCCAATCCCCCCCGCGCGGCCCAGCGGTCACCTTCCACCAGCCGCACGGTGAGATTGACGATCGTATCGCCCGGCGGCTGAAGGCTGTCGGGCTGCAGATCCACGCGCTGAAACACGTCGGTCTGATAGAGATTGCGCTGCGCATCGATGATCGCGCGGGCCGAGTACCAGTCGCCGCTGTGCAGGGCGAGCGCACGCTGCACGGTGGCGTCGGACACCCGTCGCGGACCCGTGCTGGTGTCCACGTCCAGTGTGATGTGACCGATACGGGCTCGCGCCCCCGGCACCAGCGTCACCTCGACATCGGCCGTGCGTTCGGCCGTGTGTGTCGTGTAGGCGAGCAGGGCCTCCGCCTGTGGCCATCCATGATTGCGCAGGCGCCGCACCAGCGTGTCCCGTCCCGCTTCGAGCGCACTGCGATCGAACAGCCCACCCACTTTCATCGGGAAATCGCGTGCCGCCGCGGTCAATTCGGGATCACTGTCCACGCCCCGCAGCGCAAACGCGGCCACGCGCATAGGCTCACCTTCCCGCACCGCGAAGGTGATGTCGATCACGCCATCGCGCACCGTCCGCACGACGGTATCCACCGCCACGTCGGGGAAACCGCGGCGGCGGTAGAGCGTCTCCAGCCGCTGCACGTCGCGGGTGAATTCCACCGGATCGAGACAGCGCCGTTCCCCCACCAGCGGCAAGCCGGCGAACGACGAGGGCATCGTGGCCACCGTGGCGGCCAGTACCGAAGCCGGAAACTCCCGGTTGCCGGAGAATCGCAGGGTGCGAACTTCCCGGTCCCCACGCTCGCAGGACAGATCCTGCGCGGCGAGCGGACCGGCCGGCCAGGCCAGTGCGGAAACCAGCGCGAAGACAGCCGGAAATACGACCGCGCGGCGGGCAGCCACACGGGCTAACAATGGAGCACCGATCGCGCGGACGGCGGAGGTCAGGTTATGGACGGATAGACGCACGTTCTATAGCCTACAAAGCTCAACCAGCACACACACCCAGTCAACCAGGTATGACACCGGCTTCGCTCTCCACCACCCGCCTACGGACGATCACGACGACTGTCACGCTGATGGCCGCGCTCGCGCTCGTTGTCCAGGGATGCCGGCGCGCCGACGACCGGAACACGACACGTCATACGCTGGTGGACTCGCGGGACTGGTACGACCCCCGGTCGCTCGATCCGGCGAAGGCCACCGATGTGCCCAGTGGGCGTGCCGTGGCCTATCTGTTCGACGGCCTGACACGCTTCACGCCGGCCGGTGAAGTGGAGCCCGCGCTGGCCAGAAGCTGGGATGTGTCTCCCGACGGCCTGCGCTACACCTTCCATCTGCGCGACAGCGTCCAGTTCCACGACGGTACGCTGCTGCGCGCGCGTCATGTGAGCCAGTCGTTCCAGCGTCTCCTGCGTCCGGCCACGCAGGCCGGCACCACCTGGCCGCTCTTCCCCATCGCCGGCGCCCGCGCGATGGCCGCGGGCAGGAATGTCGAACTCGGTGTCGACACACCCGACGACACCACCGTGGTCATCACGCTCGAACAGCCGCTCGCGATCTTCCCCAAGCTGCTCGCGATGCCCGCGGCCGCCATCCTGCCCGATCACGTGGGCGTCGATTTCAGCGAGAAGCCCATCGGCACCGGTCCGTGGAAGCTCGTGCAGTGGAAGCACGACGACTATCTCAAATTCGCGCGCAACACCGCGTACTACAGCGGCGCACCGGCCTTCGACACGCTGCTCGCCCGCATCATCCCCGAACCCTCCACGGCGGTCGCCGAATTCGAAGCGGGCACGGTGGACATTCTGTACATCCCGGAAGAACAGACGAAGTCGTGGGAGAACACCGACGAGCGTCGGGCCAATCTCGTGAGCGCGCCGGCACTGCGTCTCTGGTACATCGGGGTGAACACCACGCGGGGTCCGCTCAAGGACGTGCGTGTGCGGCAGGCACTCGCGCATGCCATCGACGCCCCAACCCTGCTCGCACAGTTGCTCGCCGGACGTGGCAGTGTCGCGGCCGGCGTCATCCCACCGTCGCTCGACGGATTCGACAGCGCGCGCAAACCGCTCGCTTACGACACGCTCGCGGCGCGGCGACTGCTCGCGGAAGCGGGATACCCCAACGGTATCGATCTCGAACTCTGGAGTTCGCAGACCTCGCCCTGGCCGCGGCTCGCACAGACGCTGCAGGCCTACCTCGGCGGCGCCAACATCCGCCTCAAGCTCGTGCAGCGCGATGCCAGTGCCATGCGCGCCGCCGCGCGCGCCGGACAGACGGATCTCGTCGTCAAGGACTGGTACGCCGACTACCCCGACGCGGAGAACTTCCTCTATCCGTTGCTGCATACGGCCAACAAGGGCGCGGGCGGCAACGTCTCGTTCTTCAGCAATCCCACGTTCGACCGTCTCGTGGACGAGGCCCGGCGTGAGGCCGACGGGCAGCGCCGCACCGCGCTCTATCGCAGCGCCGACTCGCTGGCCTACAACGAGATGGGGCTCGTGCCGCTCTTCTTCTACAACGAGATGTACGCCGTGCAGCCGTGGGTGAAGGGGTTCGAAGTGCCGGTGATCTTCAATGGCCAGCGCTGGACGAAGGTCTCGCTCGGTCAATAGGCCCCATGCCTCTCCTGTTGCTGCGTCGCGCGCTGCTCTCCATCCCGACACTCTTCGGGGTGCTCGTGGTGGTGTTTCTGCTGCTCTACGTCGCCCCCGGCGATCCGGTGCAGGCCATGGTGGGCGAGCGCGCCGATGCGGCCACGATCGAACGGCTGCGCGCCGAACTCCGGCTCGACGATCCGTTGCCCACGCAGTTCGCGCACTACGCGGCCGGCATTCTCTCCGGCGATCTCGGTCGGTCGTACATCACCAATCGCCCCATCGTCGCCGATATCGCGGAGCGTTTCCCGCGGACGCTGCAACTCGCCGGCGCGGCCATGCTGCTCGCCACGATACTGGGCATCAGTATCGGCACCCTCGCCGCCATCCGTCCACACGGCTGGTTCGACCGCGTCGCGCTGGCCACGACCTATCTCGGTATCTCGTTCCCCGTGTACTGGATCGGATTGTTGCTGATCCTGTTCTTCGCGGTCTCACTGCGATGGTTTCCGGCCTCGGGATACGGACGCCCCGAATTTCTCGTTCTCCCCGCTCTGGCACTCGGTTCACGCTCCATCGCCTATCTCGCGCGCATCACCCGCTCGGCCATGCTCGAGGTACTCGGCGCCGACTTCGTGCGCACCGCCCGCGCCAAGGGTCTCAGCGAACGTGCCGTGGTGATACGCCACGCCCTGCGCAACGCACTCATTCCCGTGGTGACGGTGATCGGACTCGACTTCGGCGCCTATCTCACGGGCAGCATTCTCACCGAGACGATCTTCTCCTGGCCCGGCATCGGGCGCTACGTCGTCATGGCCATCTCACGCCGCGATCTGCCGGCCGTGCAAGGCTCGGTGCTCTTTCTCTCGGTGGTGTTCGTGGTGGTGAACCTGCTCACGGATGTGGCATATGGGCAGGTGGATCCGCGGGTCAGGGCCAAATGATCAGAGGCCTGCTTTCAGAGGTCAGAGGGTCAGAACTGAGACGGATATAGGAAGCAGGAGGGAGTGGCCAGAGGTCAGAGGTCCGAGCACTTCGCTTGCAGGCTGCATACTGACACGAAGGGAGTCCTTGGCGCGCACGACACCCTCGACCGTCAGTGCTCAGATCTCTGACCTCTGGCTACTCCCTCCTGCTCCCTATATCCGTCTCAGTTCTGACCGGCTGATCTCTGACCTCTGACCCCGTCTGAAAATCTGAACCGGGATTTCAATCGTCCTTCTGCCCGAATATGGCCAGATTCGACGAATGTCCCGGATTCACCTTCTTTTCCGGGTACACATGGTGCACCGCCTGGTTCACCGCGATCGCGGCTTCGCCGAAACCCGTGGCGATGAGCTTGAGCTTGCCCGAATACGTGGTGATGTCGCCGGCCGCATAGATGCCCGGACGTCCCGTTTCCATCTGCGTCGTGACGAGGATCTCGTCCTTCTCGATGTTGAGTCCCCAGTCGAGCAGGGTGCCGAGGTCGGAGACGTAACCCAGCATCGGCAGGATGACGTCGCAGGCGATCTCGCGTGACGTCTTGGCCTTCACGTCCTTGATGGACACACCGGCGATCGTGGTGTCTCCGTGAATGGCATCGAGCTCGTGGAACGTGAAGATGTTCACGCGTCCGTCGCCGAGCGCGGCGGCGGCCTGCACTTCGTTCACCGTGGCCGCGTGCGCGCGGAAACGGTCGCTGCGATGAATGAGCGTCACCGACTTCGCACGGTCACGCAGCTGGGCGCACCAGTCGAATGCCGAATCGCCGCCGCCGATGATGAGCACATCGCGGTCGCGGAACCCTTCCGGATTCGAGACCAGCGCATGCACACCGCGGCCATACCATTCGGCGGCAAAAGCCTGCGGCAGTTTGCGCGGACTGAACGCGCCGATGCCGGCCGCGATCACCACCGACTTGGTGGGGAACCGATCGGTCTCGGTGACGAGTACGTAGTGGCCGTCCTCTTCCTCCAACCCCACCACACGCTGCGTGAGATGCACCGGCAGTCCCGCTTCCTGATGAAACTGCGATGCCTGCTCCGTGAGCGCTTTGACGAGATCCTTGGCCAACACCTTCGGATAGCCCGCCACGTCGAAGATGTATTTCTCGGGATACAGCGCCGTGAGCTGTCCACCGAGTTCCGGAAGGGCATCGACGATCTGCGCGGAGGCGCCGCGCATACCGGCATAAAAGAGTGCGAATAGCCCCGTGGGGCCGCCGCCGATGATGGTGATGTCGCGGAGGGGATGGGTTGGCATGCGGGGAAAGGTAGTCGCCATCGGGACGCATGAGTATCGCTCAGGTATTGCTCCATATTGCGTTAGTATTCGGCATGAAGATCTATACGCGTACGGGCGATACGGGCGGCACCGCGCTCTTCGGCGGCGGCCGCGTGGGCAAGGACCACCCCCGGGTGGAAGCCTACGGCGATGTGGACGAACTCAATGCCGCACTGGGGCTGGCCCGGTCCATCGAGATCATGCCCCGCATCGACGAGGTGCTGGTCCCGATCCAGCGCGACCTGTTCGCGATTGGCGCGCTGCTGGCCACGCCTGATCACGAGAAGATGCGCGATCATCTGACCAAGGCCCGCATCGACGAAGAGCGCATCGCCGAACTCGAACGGGCCATCGACCAGGCCGACGCGGAACTCGAGCCGCTGCGCAGCTTCATCATTCCCGGCGGCACTCCCAAGGCCGCCGCGCTGCATGTGGCGCGCACCGTCTGCCGCCGGGCCGAACGCCGGGTGGTGCACCTCGCGCAGGACATCGAACTGCCGGCGCTGGTGATCACCTATCTCAATCGTCTCTCCGATCTGCTCTTCACCCTCGCCCGCCTGGCCAACAAGCGGGCGGGCGCCGGCGAGGTCACCTGGTAGTCATGGGGACCATGGAGACGGCGGAGGCACACACCGCAGTGCACGCGGCAGCACACACCGCAGCACACACCAGCGCCGTGCCCGACGCGCTGCCGCTGACGCTCGACTATCCGGTCTTCTGCGCCGTCGGCACACGGCAGCATCTCGCCGCCATCGTACAGCAGGTGGCACCGGCACATCGCATCGCCGTCATCTCCGACGACACCGTGGCCGCGGTCCACGCCCCGCAAGTCATGGCGCAGTTCGAGGGCTCGACCGCTTCGCTCTTCACGATTCCGCCCGGCGAGCAGGAGAAGACCCGCGAGCGTTGGGCTTCGCTCACCGATGCCCTGATGGCCTGGGGCGCCGGCCGCGATACGACCATCGTGGCGCTGGGCGGCGGTGTGATCTGCGATCTCTCGGGCTTCGTGGCCGCCACGTACATGCGTGGCCTTCCGGTGGTGCAGGTGCCCACCACGCTGCTCGCCATGGTGGATGCCTCGGTCGGTGGCAAGACCGCGGTGGACACACCGGCCGGCAAGAATCTCGTGGGTGCGTTCCACAACCCGGCGGCCGTGGTGATCGACCCCGAGGTGCTGACCTCCCTGCCGCCGGCCATCCTGCGGTCGGGGTTGGCCGAGATGATCAAACACGGCGTGATCGCCGATGTCGCCTACTTCGACCGTCTTCTGCAGGCGCTCCCCTCGCTGCTTGCCAGGGGCGCCCAGGCGCCGGAGTTCGGCGCCCTGATCGCCGGCTCCGTGCGCATCAAAGCCGCCGTCGTGGCCGAAGACAGCCGGGAAGGAGGACTGCGCCAGATCCTCAATTTCGGGCACACCATCGCCCATGCGGTGGAAAAGCTCCTGCACTACGACATGCTGCACGGGGACGCCGTGGCCATGGGCATGGTGGCCGAAGCCCGGCTCGCCGAAAGACTTGGCATGGCCGGCCCGGGCCTCGCCGCCGCGGTCGAGGACGCCGTCCGGCGTGCCGGACTCCCCACCCGCCTCCCCGTCGGCGTCAGCGCCGCGTCAGTGGTGGCTGAAACCCTGGGCGACAAGAAGGCCCGGGCCGGAGCGGCCCGCTACGCACTCCCCCGCGCCCTGGGTGAAATGGACCCCGCCGACGGCCGTTGGTCCGTCCCCGTGGCCGATCCCATCGTCATGGAAGTGCTGGCCGGGCTGCTGTAACCGCGCTCCTCCACTGATCCCTCAGTAATGTAAACTTCATCACTCGGATATTTTCACGGGAAATGCTCCGTTACTGTCAGCGAAGTGTCTCCAAAGTGCGTAGAAATGTCATCGCTTGAAAATTTTCATTGACCGGCTCATCCCCGAACATTATCGTGGCGCTCCCACCCGATCGGGGGAGGCCACTGTCCTCCCGATCTCGAGCTCACGTACGGCGAGGGCGTATGCAGGCAGCTGCCGCGACCAGGACTTCCGAAGCTCGTTCCAAAGGCTTCTTCCGTTCCGCTCCTTCCACAGCCTTCGACCAATATCTTCACGACATCCAGAAGCTGCCCCTCATCACCGACGCCGCGGAAGAACGGCGCCTGGCGCGTCTGGCCCAGAAGGGCGACGAAGCCGCCGCCGAGCGGCTGGTGACGGCCAATCTCCGATTCGTCATCTCGTACGTGAAGAAGTATCAGGGGCACGGCCTCGATCTCTCCGAGCTCGTCGCCATCGGCAATGAAGGACTCCTCAAGGCCGTACGGAAATTCGATCCCGATCAGGGCGTCAAATTCATTTCGTACGCCGTCTGGTGGGTTCGCCAGGCCGTCCTCAAAGCCCTCGCCGAACAGACCCGCTCCGTTCGCATCCCGCTCAATCAGAATTCGCAACTCATCCGGATGGCGCGTGGCGAGATGATCCTCTCGCAAGTGCTCAATCGCGAACCCACCGACGAAGAACTGTCCAAGCTGCTCGAAGAGCCCGTCGAGCAGGTCCGCAATGCCCGGCAGATCACGAGCACCGAAGTCTCGCTCGACGCGCCCATCGATCGACAGGATCGTGAAGCCTCCACACTCGGCGAACGGTTTGCCGGCGAGACACACGCTGACATCGAAGACGGTACCGACTTCCGGCTCATGCGCGAGTTCATCGACCGGGTGTTCCGCAAATACCTCACGCCGCGCGAACGCAAGATCCTCTATCTCTACTACGGACTCGACGAAGGCGCGGAAGCCATGACGCTCGAACGCATCGGTGCGCTGATGGGTGTCACGCGTGAACGCATCCGGCAGATCCGCGAACGGGCCTTCGAGAAGCTGCGCGAATCGCCCGACGGACGTGCGCTCGCCGGATTCTGGGGCGCCGCCTGAGGTTGTCGTACCAACAGTTTCGAAAGCAATTTCGACTGAACACGCACAACACACGATCAGTCCCTCGCGGTTGCACACCGACCCGATAAGCGAGCTCATCAGCGATACATCGACGTTGTCGCAATTCACAGAGGAAGGTTATGTTGGAAACGGCGGCACCCGTTGACGGGCAGCCGCCGTTTCTCGCTCTTCTGGTGGAGGCCACATTGCCGCGTGTGTTGATCGTTGATGACGAACCGGGAATCCGGTTCGCCTTGAAGCGATGGTTCGAACGTCAACAGTGGTCCGTCGAGGAAGCCGCCGATGGGGCACAGGCGCTCGAACTGCTGCGTGCAAGCATCGACGATGACGACTCCCGTTTCGATGTGATCGTCTGCGATCTGCATCTCCCGCTGGTCACCGGCGAGGAGATCGTCCGCCAGATCCACGCCGAACGTCCGGCCCTGGCCTCCCGCATCATCCTCACCACCGGTGATGCCGTGCACGATGCCGCGCCGGGCAGTGTGTTGGCCGAGCATGCCCATGTCCTGCAGAAGCCCTTCGATCTGGGCACGCTGCGCGCGGCGGTCGCCACCATTCACCGCGCCAACTAGGCCGCACGTCATCACCCGCGTTCCATCGCCGGGCGGTTCTCCGCGGCAGCCCCCCACGTAGGTGTGGGCGGAGGTATCCGCCTCCCCCCGCGCGCTGGATAGATTGCAGGATATGCGCGATGCACTCGCCGCCATCGTCGGCCCGCAGTGGGTGAAGGAACGCCGCCAGGAGCTGGCGGTCTTCGATGCCGACGGTCTGCCCGGCTACCGGGCGACGCCTTCGCTGGCCGTGCTGCCGGGAACGCGGGACGAACTCATTGCCGTCATCGGGACGCTCGCCCGTCTCGGTGTGCCCTTCGTGCCGCGTGGAGCCGGCACCGGTCTGTCGGGCGGCGCCCTCGCCGATGACGTCGTGCTCGTGGGGCTCAACCGACTCACCCGCATCATCGAGATCGATCCCATCAACCGGATCGCACGTGTCGAACCCGGTGTGGTCAACGCCAAGCTGTCGCGCGCAACGGCCCGCTACGGTCTGCATTACGCCCCCGATCCGTCCAGTCAGACGGTGTGCACGATCGGCGGCAACGTGGCCGAGAATGCGGGTGGTCCGCATTGTCTCAAGTACGGGGTGACCCTCAATCACATCGTCGAGTGTGAAGTCGTGCTCCCCGACGGCTCCGTCACGCGACTTGGCGATGCGTTCGGAGAACCCGACGGCTACGACCTGCTCGGCACGTTCATCGGCAGTGAAGGCTGTTTTGGTGTGGCCACGGAAATCACGGTACGCCTGGTGCCGCTGCCCGACGCGGTGCATACGCTGCTCGCCGATTTTTCCTCGGTGGACGCCGCCGCGCGCGCCGTCTCGAAGATCATCGCCACGGGCATCGTGCCCGCCGCGCTCGAGATGATGGACAATGCCACCATCCGCGCCGTGGAGGCCAGCATCTACGCCGCCGGCTATCCCACCGATGCCGCGGCCATCCTGCTCTGTGAAGTGGACGGCATCGCCGATGGACTCGACGCCGACGTGGCCATCATCCGCGATGCCTGCAACGAATGCGGCGCACGCGGCGTGCTCGTGGCCACCGAAGCCACCGATCGCATGCGTCTCTGGCAGGGCCGCAAAAAAGCCTTCGGCGCCATGGGCCGCATCGCACCGGCGCTCGTGGTGCAGGACGCCGTCGTACCGCGCACCCGATTGCCGGACGTACTGGCCCGCATCGACGAGATCGGCGCCACGCACCGCGTGCGGGTGTGCAATGTGTTCCACGCCGGCGACGGCAATCTGCATCCGAACATTCCATACAACGCCGGCGATGCCGACGAGAGTGCGCGTGTGCACGCGGCCATGTCGGCCATCATGCAGACCTGCATCGACGCCGGCGGCACCATCACCGGCGAGCACGGCGTGGGCCTCGACAAGCTGCCGTACATGGAGACGCTGTTCGACGCGGCGTCGCTCGATGCGATGTGTCGGGTCCGTTCGGTGTTCGATCCCGATCGACGCGCCAATCCCGGCAAAGTCGTCCCGGTGCACAGTTGCCGCGAGTGGCACGCCACGCCGGCAGCGCATCGCACCACACAGCGTGATACGGCTCGTGATACGGCTCGTGACTCCCATCGTGACTCCGATCGTGACTCACAACGCGCATGACATCCATGCCGTCGGCGTTCCGCGATATGCCTCCTGACGTGCCAACCCGTGCGCCGTCCACCGTCGATGCCCTGGCAGCCACGGTGCGTGAACTGCGCGACGCCGTACAGCCCATGCGGTTCGTGGGCAGCGGGGCGTGGTTGCAGGGCGGTGGTCCGTTTGTCGATGCCGCACCGATATCACTGCGTGCGCTGGCCGGTGTGGTGGACTACACCCCCGGCGATCTCGTCATCACCGTGCGCGCCGGCATGACGCTGCGCGAACTGTCGGCCATCACGGCGGAACACGGACAGATGTTCGCGACCGCGCCATATGGGGGCCCGCAGGGTTCGCCCGACTCCACCATCGGGGCGATCATCGCCACATCGGCTTCCGCGCCGCTCCCGCTCGACGATCTTGCCGTACGCGATCTCGTGCTCGGTCTGACCGTGGTGACGGGCACGGGAGCAATCACACACGCTGGCGGCCGTGTGGTGAAGAACGTCGCCGGTTTCGATCTCGTGCGGTTGCACACCGGCGCCTGGGGCACACTCGGCGCCATCGCCGAAGTGAGTCTGCGACTGCATGCGATTCCGGCGCACGACATTCTGCTGGAAGGCTCGGTGACACCGGAACTCGGCGATGCACTGCCGCCGCTGGTCGCCAACCGTGCGCCCGTTCCCATGCAGGTTCTGCTCACGCCCGGCGCGGCACCACGACTCGTCGCCCGCGTGACGGGCAATGCCGCCCGGGTGCAGGGACTGCGCGCGCAACTCGGGCAACTCGGCATGCGCGATATCACCGACGCACCGCACGACACCCTGTCGACGCTGCGCGAAACACCGGTCGATGCCGTGGTGCTGCGCCTTCGCACCGCACTGTCCGACGCGGTGCCGTTCGTGCGCGCCGCGCGTCAGGCATTTCCCGAAGCCACGTTGTCGTATGCCCCGCAGCGCGGAACACTGCGGGTCGTGATGCCCGGCGAGGCCTCCGCCGATGCTCCATCCGATGCGCTATCAGATGCGTTGAGCGCCCTTTCGCGCCTGGCCACATCGTTCGGCGCATCACATCGCATTGCCATCGCCATCGATCAGGGGCGGATGCAGTATCCGGCGCGCACCCCGCTCGAAGCGGGCATCAAAGCCGCGCTCGATCCCGACGATCTCTGCAATCGTGTGGCGACCATGGCGCCCGCGCCGGCGCCACTGCCCGTCTGAGATACCCCCGAGGCCTGCCCGATTCGTCGATGAGTGCTCCCACCGCCACCAGCTCCCGTGATCTCGCACATGCCGCGGGAGCGTCCTGCGCATTGCCCGGAACGCCGCTCGCGCACGCGTCCGCGGGTCTCGATGCCTGTGTGCACTGCGGCTTCTGTCTCCAGGCGTGTCCGACCTATGTGAACCTCGAGGACGAGAACGATTCGCCTCGTGGACGCATCGTGCTGATGCGACGCATGCTCGAAGGCGATATCGCGCTCGACGATCCGGCCGCCCTCCACATCGATCGGTGCCTCGGCTGCCGCGCCTGCGAGACCGCCTGTCCGTCGGGCGTCCCGTACGGAGAACTGCTCGAAGCCACGCGGGCCACCATGGTGCCGCGGCGCGGCATCCCGTTCATCGCGCGGCCCATTCTTTTTGTCTTCCGTCATCACCTGTTGCTGCGCACGGCCCTGTTCGGCGCGAAGGTGTTTCGCAGTACGGGACTGCCGCGGCTGCTCGCCCGCCTGTTGCCATCGCGCCTGGCATTTCCGATGGCCATGCTCGCATCCACGGCGCCGTCGCGGGTTATACGGAACGCACGGGGCAATCGAGTGGATGCCGATCCTCGCCCGACCGCTACGCGCAGTCGCACGGAACATGACGCCGCCACGGGCCGCACCGCGATGCTGGAAGGTTGTGTGATGTCGGGGTTGTTCACGCATGTGAACGCGGCCACCGCGGAAGCCCTGACACACAACGGACATGCACTCTGTGAGGCACCCGGCCAGCGATGCTGCGGCGCACTGCACGCGCACGCCGGTGACATGGGCGCCGCACGGGCACTCGCCAAGGAGAACATCGCCGCATTCGAACACGCGAATGTCGACACCATCGTGGTGAACGCCGCCGGCTGCGGGGCGATGCTCAAGCAGTACGCGCATCTGCTGCACGATGACCCCGAATGGGCCGATCGCGCGCGCCGCATCAGTGAGCGCACCCGCGACGTGAGCGAAGCCCTGGCTGCCACAGGACCTGTACGCGGCACACTTTCCGGCACGGGTTCCGGCGCCCTCCGCGTCACGCACGATCCCCCCTGCCACCAGATGCACGCGCAGCGTATCGTCGCGCAGCCGCTGCAGGTCCTCGGCGCCATCGAAGGACTGGATCTCGTGCCGCTCGAGGATGCCGATCAGTGCTGCGGATCGGCCGGCATCTACAATCTCGTCGAACCCGGCACCTCCGATGCCGTGCTGCACCCCAAGCTGCAGCGCATTGCCGAAACACATGCCTCCGTGCTGGCCACCGGCAATCCGGGTTGCATGATGCAGATCGGTGCCGGACTGCTGCTGAGCGGCAGCGAAACCACCGTCGTGCATCCCGTCGAACTGCTCGCGGCGGCGTACACGAATTCGTCTGCGGCAGCAGCCTCGTAGTCGCGCCGTGCCGGCACTGATCGTCGCGTTCGACGGCGTACTGGCCGACACGCTGGGTGCACGTGCGGAAGCCATTCTCACGGTGTGCAGCGAAGAGAGTGTGTCACTCTCCGCTGAACGGCTGCGCTCGCGACTGCGCGCGACACTACCCGGTCGTACGATTGCCGAAGCCGTGGAATTGCTGCTCGAAGCCGACGGCGATCCCACACGCAGCGAACTGGTGTCATTGCGGGCGCAACGCCACTACACCACGCGTCTTGCCCAGGGTGTGCCGTTCGATGCCACTGTCCTGCGAACATTGATGACACGGGCCGGTGCCGGCGATCGTATCGTCGTGCGCGCCGACTCCACGCGCCGGGAAGTGGAACCCCAGTTGACGCTCGCCGGTATCGAACACCACATCACACTGTTGCGTTGCGCCGACGACCGGCCGTCCCGATGGCCGCTCGATGACCGCGACGTGAACGGCGCCTCCGGCGGCATTTCCAATGGCAGCTCCAGCGGGAGTTCCAGCGGCAGCTCCGACGACACTTCCCTCGACGACGTTTCCGTCGACGGTATTCCCGCGACCACGGCGTACCCCACTCTCGTGCGGAGCTGGCGCGCCATCGATCTTCGACTCCGGGCAATGCACGTTCCCCGTGCACAGCGCACGAGTCTCGAAAGCAGCACACCCACCGCCGTCATTGCCGCCGCATTCGTGAACATGTCCACATCCAACGAACCCGCCGCCGGACCAGCCTCGTCGCCCCCGGCACATTCCACCACGATGCTGCAGCCGCTCTCTCCGGATGACCTGCGCGCCTACGAAACCGCGCACGACGTCATCTCCGATGTCGCGTCCAAGGCGGGGCATGATACGTCCTCGCGTGGCGTCATCTGGTTTGCATCCGGTGGACGCTGGAGTCGCATTCAGGGAGAGAAAGCCACCGACGCCCTGAACGGTCTCGTCACGAACGACGTCAGCCTGCTCGCGCCTGGCGCCGGTCTCTATGCGGCGGCCCTCACCCCCAAGGGCAAGATGGTGAGCGACCTCGCCATTCTGCGCGAGGACGATCGCACCCTTCACATGTTCGTGGAGGAACGGGCGCTTTCCGAATTGCTTGGCATGATGCGCAAGTACATCAATCCGCGTCTCGCGCGCACGATCGACGAGAGTACGCTGTGGTGTACCTGGGCCCTGTACGGACGGCATGTACTCCACAGCATCGACGCGCTCGGCGTGACGGAACGTCACGGTTCGCTGCAGCATGTCTGGTCATTGGCCACGGGCCGGCTCGGAGAAGCCCCTGTCCGTATCGTGCGGGCCCCCGCATTGGGCGAACTGTCCGGTCTCCTGCTGTCCGTACCTGCCGAACACGCGTCGGGTGCATATGCCCGTCTCGAAGCAGTGCTGGGAGCACCGGCGAGTACCGCGGTAGCCGAGGTGCTGCGCATCGAAGGCGGTCGCCCACTCATCGGCGTCGACATGGACGGGAATACGATTCCGCAGGAAGCGAATCTCGACGCGCTCGATGCCATCTCCTTCACCAAGGGCTGCTACACGGGGCAGGAGACCGTGGCCCGCATCCATTTCCGCGGACACGTCAATCGGCATCTGCGTGCACTGCGCAGCACCGACGTCATGCCCGCCGGCGCGCAGTTGGTGGACACCACCGGCAAGGTGGTGGGTGACGTGCGCAGCTCGGCGATCTCACCGCGACTCGGCCCCATCGCCATCGGCATGGTGCGGCGGGAGATCCAGTCGGGGGACACGGTATTTCTCCGCGTCGCTGGAGAAGAAAACGCGGAAACGGCTGGTGACGCGTCGCAAGCCGGCATGGGCCAGGTCGGCGCGCCGGTCCAGGTGAACGTGCTGCCCACTCTTCCGGCGCCGAAGTAGATCGGATCGGCAAGGCGATGAAACAGAACAGGGGCGCCCCGTGAGGAGCGCCCCTGTTCAGAGCCGCGGAGCGGCCGGTCGGCTTAGTGCTTGACCGAGTCGGCAGCCGGAGCAGCGGCGGCGGCAGCCGAATCCGGCGTCACCGAATCCGTGGCAGCAGCGGCCGGAGCGGCAGCGGCCGGCGCAGCGGCGGCCGAGTCAGCAGCGGGGACCTCTTCCTTGGCGGAGCAGGCGGCGAGCACGATTGCAGCGGCGACGAGGGCGATGCGCTTCATGTGGAGGACTCCAGACGGTGCGGTGTGTGCGCCGTGCGTCCAGAAAAGCGCACGGCCCCCTCGGTAGGTTACCGACGGGGACTCGATGACCAACGACGGGTTGTCGAGCGAAGGGAATGTACGGTTCCGGCCGGCACTGTCAAGAGCGTCAACTGGTGACTGTCACGCTTCCTGAATAGGGAAGCAATTGGGAGACAACGAGTTGTGGAGGGATTTGCGGACTCTGATCTCTGGGTATGGTTTCCCACTTCACAGATCTTCAGACGGGGTCAGAGGTCCGAGATCAGCCGGTCAGAACTGAGACGGCGATCGAATTGAGAGATCAGACAACCACGAGATCAGAGATCTGAACGCTGGCGGCGACGACCGCTCGTGCGCGCCACCGGCTGCGGGCCGGGCGCCCGCGGGGGGGGCGCGGAGCGCCCCGCAGAACGCCGAACTCTCGCGTCAGTACCCCACCCGCGGACGAAGTGCTCTGACCTCTCATTTCGCAGGTCATCTGATTTCTCATTTCTCTATATCCGTCTCAGTTCTGACCGACTGATTTCGGACCTCTGACCCCGTCTGAAAATCTGACCTCTGCCCCTTCCTGCTGGCTGAAATTCACGCGCGTTGGTACCCTTCGGCCGTGAGTCTCATCCTGCTCTCGATCGCGCTGATCTCCCTTGGCATCCTTGTGGCCGGATGGGTCTGGTATCCCGCGCGTATGGCATCGCTGGGAAGGCTTTCCCTTTCATCGGAAAAGGGCCTGGCTTCCAGCACCTCACGTCTCCCGATCAGCGTGGTCCTTGCCACGCGCGAGAGCACGGCGGCCATTGTGGCCCGGCTCGCGGATCTTCGGAATGGATCGTATCCCACCGAACTCCTCGAGATTCTGGTGGCTCTTGATGGGGCTCACGCCGATCGACGCGACGAATTGCAGAACGCGCTCGGAACGTCGGCCCGAGTGGTTGTGCCCGATACACCGGGGAAGGCCGCTGCGTTGAGTGCTGGTGTCGCCGCAGCGCAGCATGACTTGTTGCTGTTCATCGACACGGCACAGACCTTCTCTGAAGATGTTGTCGATCGCCTGGTGTCGAAATTGCAAGACCGGAAATGGGGAGCCGCGACGGCCATGCTTGCACCAACCAGCGGTGATGCCCTTATGGATCGCTACTGGCAGCGTGAACTGGACATTCGCGTCGGTCAGATGATGCACCACAGCGTGATCTGTGTGACCGGATGCGCCTATATCATGCGTCGGGTGTACTGGTCACCGATGCCGACGGGGCTCATCTGTGACGATCTGTGGAGCACCTACTCCGTAGTGACGAACGGCGCGCGCGTGGCGCTGGTGCGCGACGCGCTGGTGATCGATCCCCGGCGCTTCAGTCGCGAGCAGGAGTTTTCGCGACGTCTTCGCACCATGACTGGCATGCTGCAATTCGTTCGCTGGTTTCCTGTCGTCTTGCATCCGGCGAAGAATCCCATGTTCCGGCATTTTCTTCTGCATAAACTGGTGCGCCCGGCCACACCGATACTCCTGGCGATCGCGGCCGTCTGCACCCTGGCGGCGATTTTCCTGTGGAGCCCCACACTGGCATTCGTACTCCTGGTGCTGGGTGCGCTGGCGTTGGCGCTCCCATGGCTGCTCGTGAAAATGGGACCGCCTGCCATTGCACGTCCTGCCGCCAACATTCTTTTCGCAGAACGCCTCATGCTGATGCCTTTTGATGCCATCGGCCGGGCCATGCGCTCGGATTGGGATATCTGGCGCCCACACAAGTAAGCTACGAGTAAGTCGCGAGTAACTCTCGAGTCACTCCCAAGTCGCTCATGCGAGGTTCCGTGTCCCGACTCCCTGAAACACTCGGCGCACTCCGCCGCTCCAGTTACGCGTCCAATCGACCGGTCAGCGTCAAGGACGAAATCCGCCGCAATCTCGTGGCCCGTCTCCAGGATGGCGGACCGCTCTTTCGCGGAGTGCTCGGCTACGAAGACACCGTCATGCCGCAGATCGTCAATGCGCTGCTGGCACGTCACAACTTCATTCTGCTGGGACTTCGCGGGCAGGCCAAGTCACGCATTCTGCGCGCGCTCACGACTCTGCTGGATGAAGCGATGCCGGTGGTGGCGGGCAGCGAGGTCAACGATGATCCGTTCCATCCCATCAGCAAGTACGCGCGTCAGCTCGTCGATACGGCGGGAGACGATACACCGATCGCCTGGGTGACGCGCGATCAGCGGTACGTGGAGAAACTCGCCACACCCGACGTGACGGTGGCCGACATCATCGGCGATGTGGATCCCATCAAGGCCGCGCGCGGTGGCCATCTGCTGAGCGACGAGCTCACCATTCACTACGGCATGCTGCCACGCGCCAACCGGGGCATCTTCGCGCTCAATGAACTGCCCGATCTCGCCGGCAAGGTACAGGTGGGACTGTTCAACATCATGCAGGAAGGCGATGTCCAGATCAAAGGGTATCCGGTACGCCTGCCGCTCGATGTGCTGCTCTGCTTCACCGCCAATCCCGAAGACTACACGGCCCGCGGCAAGATCATCACGCCGCTCAAGGACCGCATCGGCAGCGAGATCATCACGCATTATCCCGAATCGGTGGATCTCGGCATCGCCATCACGAAGCAGGAAGCCTGGACCCGGCGCGATCATGGCGTGACGATCCGCGTCCCCGATCTCATCGAGGAAGTGGTGGAACGCGTGGCGTTCGAGGCGCGTGACGACAAGCGCATCGACAAACGTTCGGGCGTGTCGCAGCGCATGCCAATCACCACCATGGAGAACGTGGTGTCGAACGCCGAGCAGCGCGCGTTACGCAATGGCGACGGCGAAGCCGTGCCGCGCATTGCCGATGTGTACGCCGCGCTTCCCGCCATCACCGGCAAGATCGAGCTCGAATACGAAGGCGAACTCGTGGGCGGTGCCACCATTGCCCGCGATCTCATCCGACGCGCGTGCGATGCCACCCTGCAGGCACGCGCGGGGGATCTCGATACCGACGAGATCGTGATGTGGTTCGATCAGGGCAGCGCGCTGCAGGTGTCCGACGACATCGCGCTCGATCTCGTGCGCCAGGGATTTGCGCTCGTCCCGGGACTGGTCGACACGGTCACCGCGCTCGGCATGGCGCCCCGGCACGACGATGCGCTGATCGTGGTCGCCTGCGAGTTGGTGCTCGAGGCGCTGGTCGCACGGCGGAAGATCTCACGCACCGACACCGGCTCCTACAAGCGCGCCGAACGGGAGAGCCGGCGCAAGCCGGGGCAGCAGGATTATTTCGGCTGACCGGCGGTTTCGAGTTCTGAATTTACGGTTGGGGGGTGAACAACCGGGTTACGCGTTGCGGGTCACGCGTCGAGAGACCACTCGTTTCACGAAACCCGGTACCCACGACCCGGCGGTTCATCCCCAAACCCGAACCCACAACCCCGGAACCGCTGCTCAGGCCTTCCTGCCCCTGCGTCCCACCACGGCCAACGCGACCAGCCCCGCGGCCATCAGCACATAGGTTCCGGGCTCCGGCACCGTGGTGGACGTACGCGTGAATGACACGTTGTCGATGAGCGGTCCGATATCATCGGCACTCGGCGTCGTGAGAAACACGCCGATATCGGTCGCACCGAGGACCCGGAAACGGAGCGCCAGAGTGCTCCAGGGAGCGATATACGGAATATCCTCCAGCGTCAGTGCGAACGGATTGGACGAGTCGTAACTACCGCCCGGCTGTGGATCCGAAATGCCGAAATCGACCAGCTCCAACGCGACATCGGCGAGCGTCACGGCATTGGAGAACCGGAATCCCACGATCAGATCGTCGAGCAGGGAGTTGGGAAATGCGGTACCACGCTGATTGCCACTGACCGCGAATTCAAAGCGCGCGATATCGCCGGCGGCGAACGAGTACATCAGCTTGCTCTCGAGACCACGGGGACCGGTCTCCGGACCGCTTCCCGCATTGCCATCGAGATCGACACAGAGACCCGTGCCACCGTAGCAACTGATCAGACCGGCATAACCCGTCGCCACGACATCCACGCCTCGGCCCACCACATTCCAGTTGACGAATTCCGTCGTGTAGGGAACGCCCTCCACCAGACCATCAAAATCGTCCTGCAACAGGACGGTCTGAGCTGCCGCGGGCACGGCGAACAGGACCGAGCTCAGTAGAGCTGCACACGTGCGACGCACCATGGTTCCACTCATGGTTCCAACTCCGCGCTGAAGAGACATCGTGCCCCGCTGAGAGGGAGCAGAAAGGTCTGCCCACCCTAACACATGTCACCGCACGACAATGTGCGCACAGTCACAGCGAGACATATTCGACACAAAAATGCAAAGGGCCCGCCAGAAAATGGCGGGCCCTTCGATATTCGCGTGAGCGCGGATGCCGGAATGTCGACTAATGTAAACTCAGGCGTTTCGACGACGCCGTGCCACCGCTGCCATCGCCGCGAGGCCGGCTGCCATGAGCATATAAGTGCTCGGCTCGGGCACTGTCGTCGCCGCCGTGCGCGTGAGCAGCACGTTGTCGATCATCGGACCGACATTGTCCGCACTCGTCGTGAGGAAGCCCACGCCGATCTCGGCGTCGTGTTCGAGCGTGAACTGCACATACCAGGTCGTCCACGGATACGTCGACGCCAGGAGCCCACCATTCAGTTCGGGCGCCAGGGCAAATCCCCCGCCGAAGGTCTCACTGGGGGAGTAGTCCACCGCCCCATCGGACTGCGACTCCAGCGACGAAATGGAAAGCGATCCGGTGGAGTACAGATAGGCGAAGAACGTATCCAGACCACTGGCTGTGCGCTGGCTGCCGCTGACGTCGAACTGGAAGCGCAGCACATCACCGGCGTAGAACTGGAAGAGCTGGCTCTCGAGACTGCCGGCGGTCTGGGCGCTGCCGTCGAGGTCGAGGCAGTTGTTCGAAGCACAGGTGATACTGTGGGTCCCGTTGGCTATGACATCCACATTGCCGTACACGGTCCACGGCGATCCGGACGGAGCGGACGTGACATTGAGTGCCACGGGCCAGCCGCTGAAATCTTCGTTGATCAACGTCTGAGTCTGTCCCAGCGCCGGCATTGCCAGCGCCGCCGACGCGAGAGCCACCGCGAACATCTTGCGCATCATGATTCTTTCCCCACTCCTAGTGACACAGCAAGCCGCGCGGAGCGCAGCAGCGAGCGATGTGTCAACCTAAGCATCACAAAAGATGTGCGCCATGTTACACAGCGGGCACGATCACCTTGCTACACATTCGAAGCGCAGCATTATCGTGATAAAAATCACATCTTCATTTCGGGAGATGAAATAAGCTCAGCCATTCACGGCGTGTCATGCACCGCCGGTCATCATCCAATCCAACAGTCCTTCCAGTTCGGCGGAAACATCCCGTCGTAACGTTACGCCGGTGATCCGCGCGAGCTTCGTCGAATCCAGCGCATACCGGCGATCGTGTCCCGGGCGATCAGCCACATGCGTGATCAGTGTGCGGCAGGAGGCTCCCAGCGCCGCCGGGCATCGGGGGAACCGATCCCGGAGCGAGACATCGGCGGTGAATCGCGCATCCAGCATGTCGCACAGATGCTGCACCAGCTCAAGATTGACGAATTCCACGCCACTGCCGATGCAGAATGTCTCACCCGCCACATCGGTCCCCAGAATCGCATCCAGCGCCACGCAGTGCTCGTGCACCGACAACCATTCGCGTCGCTGCTGTCCATCCCCGTAAATGGTGAGCGGCTCTCCGCGCAGCGCCCGTGTGATCATCAACGGGATGAGCTTCTCCGGATGCTGAAACGGTCCGAAGTTGTTCGCGCAATGCGAGATGGTGTACGGCAACCCGTGCGTGATGCCCCCGGCGCGCACCAGATGGTCCGACGCCGCCTTGCTCGCCGAGTAAGGTGAACTCGGACGATACGGCGATGTCTCGGTGAATGGCGCTGCATCGTGCGCCAGTGGCCCATACACCTCGTCGGTGGACACATGATGGAATCTCACACCGGGCCGCCATGCCCCGTTCGTGCACCACGCCGCACGCGCCGCGTCGACCATCGTCTGCGTACCCAGCACATTGGTGCGCACGAACGACACCCCATCCACGATGCTGCGGTCCACATGACTCTCGGCGGCAAAGTGCACGATGGTGTCGATGTCGTACTGCGTCAGCAATGACGACACGAGCTCTCCATCGCACACGTCGCCCACTACGAACACCACACGTCCCTCGGCTTCGAGATCGGACAGTCGCGAACGATCTCCCGCGTACGTGAGCGCGTCGAGCACGACCACTACATCGTCGCGATACCGCGCACCCCAGTACCGCACGAAATTCGCACCCAGGAACCCCGCTCCACCCGTCACGAGCAGACGTCTCATGTCACCACCATCGGGCAGCTCACGACCCACGACCCACAACCCGGCAGTTCACCCCCAAACCCGGAACCCACCACCCAGACCCCCTGTTCATACCCGCTCCCAGAACCCCGCGCGCCGCATTCCCACCGTCACACCAAGCAGCACGAATGCCGCGATTCCGATGGCATGCGCGGCGGTCATGACGCGCGCCATCGCGCCCAGCGAGAACGAACCCACGGCCTGCGACAATCCGATGAACACCAGGCCATAAAACGCCATGACCCGACCGCGATATTGTTCGTCCACGAGCAGTTGCAACGCGCCGTTGGAGAGTGCGGCGAAGAGAATGGCCGAGAGCCCGGTGATGAACAACCAGAACCACGCCAGATGGAGCGAACCGGCAAAGGCAAAACCGATCAGTGCGCCGGGAAATGTGAACGCCGCCACGCGCATGACACGACTCTTGCGGCGCCATTGAGAGAACGGTCCGGCAATGAGCAGTGCACCGGTCAATCCACCCACACCCACGGCCGTGAGCAGCGACCCGTAACCACCGGGCCCCAGATGCAGTCCATCACGTGCGACGACAGGCACCAGCGTGAGGAACGGTCCACCGAGAATGGCGCTGGCCGTGACCAGGATGAGCAGTTCCCGTACGGCTCCCGGTTGCATCAGATACCGAATGCCATCGACCGCGCTGCCGGTGCTCTGCGCGAGCGCCTGTCGCAGCGGAATGGTCACGCGCGCGTCTTCGTCGGGGAGACGGATGCGCGCCAGTCCCCACAACACCGCGCCGTAACTCATCGCGTTGAGCCCGAAACACCATGCGATACCGAGCTTCGTGATGACCAGTCCACCGATGGACGGTCCGATGATCTTGGCGAGATTGAAACCGCTCGAATTGAGGGCAATGGCCGGCTGCAGGTCCTCGCGGCCCACGAGTTGAATGAAAAGACTCTGACGCGCGGGGATCTCGATGGCGCTGCAGCATCCCTGCACGAACGAGAGCACCAGCAGCCATGGCACCGAGACATGGCCGGTGATGGTGATGAGCCAGAGTGTGGTGGCCTGCGCCAGAAAGACGGCCTGGGCCACCCGCACGATACGCAGCCGGTTGCCATGATCCACCAGCGCGCCGCCGTGCATGCTCAGGAAGACCACCGGAAGCGCCGCCACGGAAGCGACGAGTCCCACGACAAAGGCGCTGTTGGAGAGCTGCAGCGCGAGCCATCCCGTGGCCATCGTCTGCATCCACGTGCCGATCAGTGAAAGCGTCTGACCGGTCCAGAACAGCCGGAAGTTCCGGTGACGCCGCAACACGCGGAACGGATTGATCGAACCGGTGCCGGCGACTGGCGCAGCGGTGGGGTCGAGCGCGCGAGCTGGGGATGTCACACGGGAATCGCGAAAGTCATGTCATTCACATGATACCACATGCTGCAACGACGAAGGGCCCGCGCGATGCGGGCCCTTCGTGAACTGCAGGATCGTGATGCGGCGTCGCGATCAGGCGGCGCGGCGACGACGGCGGGCCACCATACCCATCGCGGCGAGGCCAGCGGCCATCAGCGCGTAGGTGCTGGGCTCCGGAACAACACGATTCACTGTGCCTGCGAGGAAACCGTCCGTCGTACCATCGCCGACAACGGCAAACGTCAGTACCCGGCTCTTCTGGTCACCCGCTCCGAAAGCGAGCGAGATGTTGACCACGCAATCAGGGAAATACGATGCAGGGAACACGCCGTCGGAATCGCGACAGAATCCGCTCTTACCACCGGCATACGGATTCGCCTGATTGATGGGGCCGAGGAGTTCCTCGGCACCAGTGGCGTCGAACGAACCATCACCACCATTGATGCTTCCACCCAGCCAAGCGCCGACCAGACGGTTGTCCCAGCCCACACCAAATTTCACGTCGCCAGCGAAGGTGTCATCGCCGATGACGGTCTGGAAGTAGTAGATGTAGTTCGACGCGTTGTCGTTCGTGGCCGGACTCAGCGTGGCGGAATTGGCCGCGCCGATCCACTGCTGAACACCCGTGATATTGGGCGCCCAAGGGGCGGAAGGCGGATTGGTGATAATGGCCGCGTTGGCCAGATACCCACTACCATAGCCCGATGAAAGACCGAACCAAGTCACCGACCAGTTCGCATCACAGGGGCCAAAACCACAAGAGAGCTCGCTCTCGCCGGTCCGATGAAACTGCGCCTGCGCCTGGGTCGCTCCGATGGCCAGCATGCCCAGCGCGATCAGGGCTTTCGAACGAAGGTTCCGCATGGAGGGTATCTGGTGGAAGGTCATTTCGTGTATGTGTACATCTTCTGGCCCCTATTATCAGCAAACGCCATACCACGGAAGTTTCAGGCAGCCACGACGATACAAAATGCTTCCCCACAATGAGTTAGAAATTTTCACTTACCACGGATCGACCGACACTTCGCCCAACCGTTGCACGACTGCCACACAGACCCGTAGCGTAGAGGACACGACAGTACCCGCTCATTTGTGATCTGATACCATCACCCCCATTCTTCAAAGATCCACCACCCGGATCGGCCGCCATGCGCTTCCACACCTACACCAAGTTCAATCCCCAGCTCGCCGACGCGGTGGATCTCCAGGCGCTGCTCGACCAGCTCGCCGATTTTCTCCTGCAATCCGGCTTTGCCGGCGGAGGCGATGGTTACTGGGGTGATCCCGGCGAAGACCCCGATCGTTCGGTCGACGCGCTGAAAGAGGCCATCCTGCGGGCCCTCATCGAAAGCGGTCAGATCACGCCGGAAATGCTGCAGGCGCTGCGCGGTGAGGGCGACGAGGTGTCGGAAGAGAAGCTGGCACAGCTCCTGGACGGTCTGGTCCAGCGGCTCATGCAGGACGGATTCCTCTCACTCGACAGCGCCGGTCAGGTGCCCGCGGGCCATCAGCCCGTCACCGGCAAAGGCTCGCTCTCGCAGGCCGCCGCACGGGACGTGCAGTTCAATCTCACGGGGAAAGGCATCGACTTCCTTGGCTTCAAGACGCTCCGGCATCTGCTCGGTTCACTCGGCAAGTCCAGCGTGGGCAGCCATGACACACCGCAACTGGCCACCGGCGTGGAAAGCGATGCCTGGAGCAAGCCGTACGAATTTGGCGACACGCTCAATCTCGATGTCCCCGCCACCCTCGCCAACGCACTCGGGCGCACCGGGTCGCTGGGTGTACCCATCGATCTCGACTATCGCGATCTGATGGTGCGACAGAGCGAGTACCGTTCGAGCTGCGCCACGGTGCTCATGCTCGACACGTCGCATTCGATGATCCTCTACGGCGAGGATCGCTTCACGCCCGCGAAGAAGGTGGCGCTCGCGCTCACGCATCTCATCCGCACGCAGTTCCCGGGTGACACCATCCGCGTGGTGCTGTTTCACGACAGCGCCGAGGAGATTCCCATCGAAACGCTGGCCATGGCGCAGGTGGGACCGTATCACACGAACACGGCCGAAGGACTGAAGCTGGCGCGGCGACTGCTGTTGGCGCAGAAGAAGGACATGCGGCAGATCATCATGATCACCGACGGCAAACCCTCGGCGCTGACCATGCCCGACGGGCAGATCTACAAGAACTCGATGGGACTCGACGGCTACGTGATCGGCGAAACGCTGCACGAAGTGGCGGCCTGCCGGAAGAGCGGCATCATGATCAACACCTTCATGCTGGCCCGCGACCGCGCGCTCGTGGAATTCGTGAAACGGGTGAGCGAGATCAGCCGCGGCAAGGCGTACTTCACGAACACCATGAGCCTGGGGCAGTTCGTGCTGATGGACTTTCTCAGGAAAAAAACACGAAGGGTGAGCTGACCCGACGGTCGCTCACCCCTGGTTGCCTTGCACCGTCACACCGATCGGCTCACCACCCGCCGATGCGCATCACCATGACGGGGAAGGTCTTGAGCATGATGCGCAGATCTTCGCTCAGCGACTGCCGGCGCATGTACTCCACGTCGAAAGCCACCTTGCGGCGCACATCGTCCAGACACTGATCGTAGGGATTCGAGATCTGCGCGAGACCGGTGATGCCGGGCTTCACGCGCTGACGCACCGGGTACTCCTCGATCTGCTCGCGCAGACGCACGAAGATGCTCGGGCGCTCCGGGCGCGGCCCCACGATGTTCATGTCACCCAGCAGCACGTTGAACAGCTGCGGCAGTTCATCGATGCGCGTCTTGCGCATGAACTTCCCGATGGGCGTCACCCGGTCGTCGTCCTTGCGGGCCCACACGGCCTGCCCGTTCACCTCGGCGTCCACCCGCATGGAGCGGAACTTGTAGATGGTGAACGGAGTCCCGCCCAGATCTTCGCGCCGGCGTTCGTTGAGCGCCCGGCTGCGCGTCCAGCGGCGGTCGATCCCCACCCGCACCTGCGTGTAGAACACCGGCCCACGCGACGTCAGCCGCACGAGCAGCGCCGCCAGGAGCATGATGGGCGTGGCGATCACGATCATCAGCAGAGCCAGCGTCACGTTGAACACCCGGGACGCCAGCTCGCTGCGCGAACGTGGTTCAAAATCGTCGTCCGGACCGCTGGTGGCGGCTACGGACGCCTGTTCACCGCTCCGGCCGAGAGGCGCCACGGCGCGCCTCACGGAGCGAATATCGGTGACAATGTCGTTGTAGACAGTGGAAGTTGACATGAACGGGGAACCGGTCGATCGCAGTGTCGCGGGCCTCAAGTGGAGTCGGAGGCCGTTCGAGTCAACATGGAGTTTAGCAAGAAGCCGGCCACAAAGCAGGACGCATCAGTTTCCCTCTACGGCACAACGGATGGTCCCTGGTGTTCGTCCCAACGGGCCTTTTAGGCACCCCCGGATGCGGCTTTGGTCCAACATGCTTGTAGGAGTCGTTCCACACGCGGTATCACTATGTGGCGACGGTCACAAACATGCTCCTTTGCTGCTCAGTCACGCGGTTTACGTCGGCGCTCGTACCGACCATCCGGCATATCGGCCAACGAACGGATACGCGCACGTGCCGGCTTCAGTCCGGCCGTGATATTGCGCGTGTCGAGCACCAAATGGGCATGGTCCACGACCAGTTGATAGTCGACGGCCCGGTGGTCGGTCACGATCACGACCGCGTCTGTCGCACTCAACATATCCGATGTGAGCGGCACCGACTCGCGGATATGGCCGTCTTCACGAAACTGCTGCACGAAGGGATCGTGGTACATCACTTCGGCGCCGCGCTCCTCCAGCAGACGGATCACGTCGAGCGCCGGACTCTCCCGCACATCGTCGATGTCCCGCTTGTACGCCACCCCCAGCACCAGCACCCGGCTGCCACGTACGGCTTTGCTCATGTCATTGAGTGAAGAAGCCGTACGCGCCACCACCCACTCGGGCATGTGGGAGTTGATCTCGCTCGCCAGATCGATGAACCGCGTCTTGTAGTTCAACGTCCGCATCTTCCACGCCAGGTAGTGCGGGTCCAGCGGGATGCAGTGCCCCCCGATCCCCGGCCCCGGCGTGAACTTCATGAACCCGAACGGCTTCGTCGCCGCCGCGTCGATC